>CAUUGK010000021.1:0-17288 GCA_963544765.1 uncultured Atopobiaceae bacterium | reverse complement strand
TAGCATGTATTTTTGGCATGAATATCTACGGTGGTCTTGCTCAGTACTATGCAAAAATTGCTTTTCACATATCTGGATATGGAAAAATACAGAAGATTCTTAGAAAACCGTTTTCTGACGTACGAAACACTATGTGTGCCACAACCGTTGCTCAGCTTTCGTGCCTTCCAATTTCTTGCATGTACTTTGGTCATTTTTCTTTACTTGCTCCTCTTTCAAGTGCGCTGATTACAAGTTTATTTTCTCTTCTGAGCTTATTTGGAATTGGAGCAATAGCCTTATGTTGGTTTAAACCGGCTCAAGATGTTGCTTTCTGCCTTGTGGATTTTCTTGGTCAGTTTATAGAGACTCTTACTTCTTTTTTATCCGAAAGATCTTTTGCAAGCGTGTCGTTAACTGACATGAGTTGGATAGTTTCATTGCTTGTGTTTGCAGCAATGGTGGCTCTTTACGTGTTTTGGCCAAAAGGGAAAAGAGTAGTTTTATCTGGCATTTGTTTGATGGTGTTTATGCTTATTTTTGGGTTAAGTATCTACTGGAAGTTTTTCTCGCCAACAAGAATTTGTGTGATGGATATTGGCCAAGGTGATGCCATATTGCTCAGTGACGGTGCGCATTCTCTGCTTGTAGACACGAGTGTGGGAGATGTGGTTAATGACGCTCTAGAGCGACAACATATCTCATATCTTGATGCTATTTTGCTCACACACCTTGATGAGGACCATGCTGGTGGCGTGAGGTATATGGTTGGTTCGGTGAAGGCAGGTCGGGTATTAGTTGGAGAAGGAATAACAAAACAAGAAAAACCTGAGCTTCAGAGAGCTATTCAGAGGATTTCCGGCAGCAGCTCCTATGAAGTTTTATATGGTGATGAATTTGATGTTGGTCGCTTTCATGTTCGCGTTGTGTGGCCACATAGGGGATACAAAGCTAAAGAAGCTAATAATGCGTCGGTTGAGCTCTATGTGACGTATAACGACGGGCAAAATACCTTAACTACGCTTTTAACGGGAGACGCTGAAAGAGATCAGACAAAAGAGACGGTGGATTCAGGCGATGTAGGCGATATAGATTTCTTAAAAGTTGGACATCATGGTGCAGCAAAGTCGCTTTATCCAGAAACTGCTCGTGCGCTAAAACCCGAGGTAGCAATTGCAAGTGCTGGAAAGAATAATCGTTATGGTCATCCTAAACAAGAATCGGTGGATATCTTAGAGGGTGTTGGCGCAAGGTTTTATTGCACAAAAGATTATGGAGATGTCACAGTATTTCCCGGAGAACATGGACCTAGGGTAAGTGTGCAACATGCTAAAGTAGATACAGATTTAGAGGAGGAAAAAGATGGCGGAGCAGGCTAAGCTACTAGCTGCATATTTGGCTGTTGGCCCTGACGAGATGAAGCGCGCGAGGGCTATAGACAAACTTAAAAGCCGTCTTAACCAGAGTTTTATTACGTTTAACCTTGATGAGATTTCTGTAAGCGCTGAGCTGACTCCAGAATCTGTTCTGTCATCCGCTCAAACACTTCCTATGGGTGATTCTAGACGAATTGTTGTCATTGATGATGCAGGTAAATTGCCTAAGTCTGCGTCAGAGGCTCTTGTTGAGTATCTAAAGAACCCCAATCCAACTACTACGCTGATGCTTTCTGCAAGTAAACTTGCCAAAACAACAAGGCTTTACAAAGCAGTTGACGCTTTAGGTAAGCTCGCAGTTATTAACTGTGGCGCAATGACCAGAAGTGAATTGCCTAAATATATAGGAGATCTTGGAAGAAAGTATGGGCTACAAATTCCAGCAAATGTGGCCAACGAGCTTGTAAGTCGTGTTGGCGATAATACCACCATGCTCGATTCTCAGATTAAATCTCTAGCAGCTCTGTTGGGTCGTTCTGGTGCAATTGACGTTCAGTTTGTTGAAACTCATGTTGCACGAGTGGTTGAGGTCAAGCCGTGGGATTTTCTCGACAGTTTGTCAGCGAGAAATGCTCAAAAGGCTTTGGAGCTTTACAGTCAGATGGATGAATCGGGAGCTATTGGAAATCTGTCACTTATGACTGGACGCGTAAGAGAGCTTATTTGCGCCAGGTCTATGGTTAAGCGTGGTACAGAGCGGGAAATTGCCTCAGTTTTGGGCAAGCAGGACTGGCAAGTAAGAAATTATGCACGATGGGCACGTCAATTTGCAGATGGCGAGCTTGAACATATTCTGGGCCTCTGTGCAGATGCAGAGCGTGGTCTTAAGAGTGGAGAAGATAAAACAACCACAATGACCAAGCTCATCTTTGCTCTGTGCGGCGTGGCAAATGTGTAGATTCAAAGAATTCAGGTAAGAAAAAAACGGACTCCAAGGAGTCCGTTTTAAAAAGTTAAAAGTAGATAAGAACTACTTAAGGGTGTTAACAAGCTTCTGAACGCCGCTCTTACGCTGAGCAGCCTGATTCTTGTGTACGATGCCCTTAGAAGCAGCCTTGTCAAGAAGGCGGGATGCCTTGTTAGCTGCAACCTGTGCGTCCTCAAGCTGGCCTGCCTCAACAGCAGTGCGAACTGCCTTAATAGCAGTCTTAAGCTCGGAACGGACAGCCTTGTTGCGCTGGCGTGCCTTCTCAGCGGTGAGAATACGCTTCTTCTGAGACTTGATGTTAGCCACGTGCGGTTCCTTTCGGTGTTTACTATGTGAGGCCTCTTCGCTGAGACACGTTTGAGGCAGCTGTTGAAGTATAGCACGAAGGGGGTAGTTTACGCTATTATTTTCCTTATGAATACACAGGATACTTCACATATTCGCAACTTCTCTATTGTTGCGCACATCGATCACGGTAAATCTACCATCAGTGACCGTATTTTGGAGCTTACTCATACCGTTGAAGAACGCGATATGGAGTCACAGCTCTTGGACACTATGGACATTGAACGTGAGCGTGGAATTACTATTAAATCAAATGCAGTCCGCGTCATGTATGACGCAGATGACGGAGAGCGCTATCAGTTCAACCTGATTGACACCCCAGGTCACGTTGACTTTACCTACGAGGTCTCAAGGTCTTTGGCTGCTTGTGAAGGTGCAGTGTTGGTTGTTGATGCAACGCAAGGCGTTGAGGCACAGACTGTCTCAAACGCTATGCTAGCCATGAACGCTAACCTGGATATTGTTCCTGCAATCAATAAGATTGACCTTCCATCTGCTCGACCTGAAGAGGTACGTGCAGAAATTGAAGATGTTCTTGCTATCCCGGCTGATGATGCGGTATGTGTCTCCGGTAAAACAGGTGAGGGTATTCACGAGCTCCTTGAGGCTTTGGTATATTTGGTTTCTCCTCCAAAGGGAGACCCTACGGCTCCACTTAAGGCGCTTATTCTTGACTCGTATTTTGATCAGTTCAGAGGCGTCGTTGCAACAGTGCGTGTTTTTGATGGTTCAATCAAGGCTGGCGATCAGCTTCTTATGATGCAGGGATCTGTGCCTTTTCTTGTTGAAGAAGTTGGCGCTAAGAGGCCTCTTGAGATGGCTGTTGACCAGCTTTCTGTTGGTGAAGTTGGCTATGTGGTAACTGGCCTCAAAGATCCTGAAGCTGTCCGCGTTGGAGACACGCTGACCTATAAGCAAAATCCTTGTTCAGAACCACTACCAGGTTACCGCGAGGCAAAGCCAATGGTATTTACCGGTCTTTTCCCGGTTGATAACAAACAGTACGAGAATCTCCGTGACGCACTTGATAAGTTGCACGTTAATGATCCATCTCTTACGTGGTCTCCAGAGACGTCTGTTGCTTTGGGATTTGGCTTCAGAGTAGGCTTTTTGGGTCTTCTCCACATGGAAGTTGTCAAAGAACGTCTTGAGCGTGAGTTTGACCTGGATTTGATTGCTACCAGTCCCTCTGTTGACTATCACGTGTACAAGACCGATGGAACTATGATTGAGATTACCAGTCCTCAAGATCTTCCAGAGGTTACCAAAATTGACCGCATTGATGAGCCATACCTAAAGGCAAAGATTATTGTGCCTCCTGAGTTTGTTGGTACGGTTATGCAGCTTGTTGTTGATCATCGTGGCGTATCTGAAGACATGGTGTATCTGTCTGATAAGTCCGTCGAGATGATCTTTAGCATTCCTTTGGCCGAGCTTATCCTGGACTTCTTTGACCAGCTTAAGAGTAGAACCAAAGGTTATGCTTCACTTGACTATGAGTTTGATTCGTATCGCACTTCTGACCTGGTTAAGCTTGATATCTTGCTTGCTGGAGACGTCGTTGATGCGCTTTCGTTTATTGTTCACAAAGACAAAGCATATGATCTTGCTCGTGGTCTTTGCGACAGATTAAAAGGTATCATTCCTCAGCAGCTCTTTGAAGTTCCTATTCAAGGTGCTATTGGCAATAAAATCATTTCTCGCTCTACCGTTCGCGCACGTAGAAAGGACGTCTTGGCTAAATGCTACGGCGGTGATATTTCCAGAAAGCGCAAACTGCTTGAAAAACAAAAAGAAGGTAAGAAGCGCATGAAGCAGATTGGCTCAGTCGAAGTACCTCAAGAGGCATTCTTGGCTGTTCTCAAGGTTGATGACGAGTAGAAGGTATTTGTGGAGTCGCTTCAAACAATCATTTCAACCTGCGCACCTCAAGCAGGCCTTTCTTCACATATTGTTCCTTTTGCGTCAGGATCTTCACTCAAGGAGCGCCTGTCCGCAAATCCTGTGCTTATGGCACCCATGGCTGGTGTCAGTGACGGTGTGTATCGCACTATGGCTCGAGCGGGCGGAGCAGGTCTTGCATACTCAGAAATGGTTTCTGTCGCAGGAATTCATTATGGTGGCGATAAAACCTGGGAGCTTGTAGAGCCCCTTTCAACTGAGCCAGATATTGCTGTTCAACTTTTTGGTTCAAAGCCAGAGCAGTTTAAAGAAGCGGCAGCTCAGATTAGTGAGCGCCTAGGAAATAAACTTGCTCTTATCGATATTAATATGGCTTGTCCTGTTCCTAAGGTTGTCAAAAAAGGGGAGGGATCAGCCCTTCTCGATACCCCAGAGCTTGCTGCAGAGCTGGTCAAAGCTTGTCTTTCTGAGGTCGCGGTGCCTGTTACCGTGAAGATTAGACGAGGTAGACGTCAGGATGAGGAAGTAGCTCCTGAGTTTGCTCGTGCTATGGAGGCTGCTGGGGCTTCTGCTGTTGCTATTCATGGTCGCTTTGCCACCCAGATGTATCGAGGTCAGGCAGAGTGGGAGACCGTTAATAGAGTTTGTGATGCTGTTTCAATTCCTGTTATAGGCTCCGGTGACATGCTCTCTGCTGAAGCAGTAGCTCATGCCCTTACAGAGACAGGTGTGACAGCTGTAATGATTGCTCATGGAACCTATGGTAATCCATGGATTTTCAAGAACACTCAAGCTTTAGTTGAAGGTCAAGCTCCACTTGTTCCAACACTTGATCAGATGCTTGCATCTTTTATGATGCATGTACGCTTACTTGACGCAGCTCACATTCATATTGCTCGCGCAAGAAGCCTTTCTACCTGGTATTTTAGGGGTATTCCAAACGCCGCCTATTGGCGTGGTAAGTCAGTAAGGTGTGTTACTGCTCAAGATTTTATTGATCTGGCGCTAGAGATTAAAGAAACCGTCGAGCAGCTTGAGGGTGAGCAGGAATCTCATCAGCACAATCCATCTATGAGCTAGTGGTCTGTTGTGGATTCTTGGCAGTATAAATACAATCAAACGGCTACCCCTGCACTTTATCTGCATATTCCGTTTTGTTCTCAAAAATGCTTCTATTGCGATTTCTCTTCTTGGTCTACAAGACAAGATGATAGTCGCATGAAAAATTACGTTAAAGCATTAAAACATCAGCTAGACGAGGCCGCTCAGCTTGGTTTGTTATCAGCCACAAAAACAGTTTATATGGGCGGTGGAACGCCAAGCTTGCTTGGTCAAGATGCAGTGGATTTGGCGCAACACACTTCAGCGATTGTAAATCCTGATGAGTTCAGTATTGAAGCAAATCCAGACTCACTATCTGATGATTTTCTCGCCAGTCTTACTACGGGCGGGGTAACACGAGTTTCTTTGGGAGTTCAAAGTTTTAACGATAATGAACTCAAGAAGCTGGGCAGAATTCACTCGGCCAACCTGGCTTACGACAGAGCACTTGCTGCAAAAGAGCATGGTTACGGTGTGTCGGTTGATCTTATGTGTTCTATTCCTGAGCAAACAGAGAGTTCTTGGGAGTTTTCGCTCTCAAGATTTATCTCGCTTGGCGTAAATCATGTGAGCGTCTATCCATTAACCATTGAAGATGGCACGGCGCTGGCTAAGCAAACCCAGGATCAAGACACTCCATGGAACGCCTACGACGTGCAGGCAGATCGAATGCAGGCGGCCTCAAAGGTGCTTCAAGCGGCGGGGTTTGAACGCTACGAGGTGGCAAGTTATGCTCGCAATCAGAAGAGCTGCAAGCACAATAAGATGTACTGGACAGGCGAGTCGTACCTTGGTCTTGGCACTAGTGCTGCAAGTATGCTGACTGCATCTGAGTATGATGTGTTTGCAGAGAAGAACATCTCTTTGCCAAAGCGTCCGCAAAATGCCGTACGTGCGCGACTGGTGGTTCTTGATGCTCCAAGAAAAATTGCTGAAGGTGCATCGCTTTTCTCGACAGAGTTTGATGTTGAATTTCTAACTCAAAGAGAGGCTGTGGCAGAAGACTTGATGCTGCACGCTCGACTTATGGAGCCAATTTTGCCTGCGCTTTTAGATGAGTCTGAGCAGGTATTTGGCGCATCGCGTCTACATGATGTGTTTGATGCGTGCGTACGAGATGGGCTGTTAGTTCACGTTGATGCGGCAAATTCTAGGATTGAAACTTCATATAAGCCTACCGAGAAGGGCTGGCTGCTTGGAAACGAACTCTATGGACGTCTTTGGGATTTACGTTTGTAACGTGTTTGTACTGCATTAAGTTCAAAACAAGTGGGTACACTTTCAAACGTTCTCATAATCATATGTTGTAACGGGTCGAATCGGAGAGATTTCATGGCTGCTATGAACGAAAAGGACTATTACGCCATCCTTGGTGTTTCTGAGTCCGCGACAGCTGAAGAAATTAGAAAAGCTTTTCAAACTAAAGCTCGTAAGCTTCATCCAGATATCAATAAAGAGCCCGATGCTGAAGAGCGTTTTAAAGAGGTTTCTGAGGCATATGCTGTTCTGTCAGATGCCGAGAAACGCCGTCGTTATGACGCAATGAGAAGTGGCTCTTTCTATGGCGGCGGCTATGGTCCTTCTGGTTATCCTGGCGGATCTGCCTATGGAGGTTCTCCTTTTGAGGGAGGCTTCCCGTTTGGTGATATCAACTTTACTAATTGGACCACTGGATCTCAAAAGCGCTCTCGTGCATTCAAGCCTCAGACTGGCGCAGATATTGTCTACGACTTAACACTGAATGATACAGACGCTAAAAATGGCGTTAAGAAAGGCATTACGTATCAGCGCTTTGTTACTTGTGATGCCTGTGCTGGTAAGGGATCTCAGCATAAAGCTGAGGCAACTACCTGTCCTACCTGCCACGGAACGGGCCATATTGACATTGATCTTTCTTCCATTTTTGGAGTAGGCAAGTTTAGAGTTGACTGTCCAGAGTGTGAAGGCGCTGGGCACGTTGTACAGGACCCATGCGACGTCTGTGGTGGTTCTGGACGTGTTTTGTCTGCAAGCGAAATTATGGTTGATGTACCAGCTAATTCACATGATGGTGACCAGGTCAGAGTACCTGGAATGGGAAATGCAGGAACAAATGGTTCTGCTACCGGCGATTTTATTGTAAATATTAAGGTTCCTTCAGAGCAGTTGACGTTCCGCCAACGCGCGGGAGCTCGTATCACAGGTATAACTGCAATGCTTCTTGTGTTTGTGGCGCTTAATTTACGCTCACCACTATTTGCCATTGTGTTGATTCCACTTTTGATATTTGGCATAAGAAACGTTCTTGCAGATGGCGTAAAGATGAACGCTGGCTGGTGGAGAAGTTTTGCAAATGCCTTTGTTTCGGGAATTATCAACGGTGCCTTCTACTCAATTATTATTATGACTTTGTATGCTTGTACGGCCGGATTAGGCCATGTCGGCTATATGGGAATTTAAGTTTTAGGTTTTACAAGGGGAGAGTTAGTAAGCGTGGCAGAGAAGAAAGACTTCTACGAGCTCTTAGGTGTTGCTCGTGATGCAGACCAAAAAACAATCAAGCGAGCTTTTCTAAAGCTGGCAAGAAAGCTGCACCCTGATGTTTCTGATGATCCTCATGCAGAAGAGAAGTTTAAAGAGGTAAACGAAGCTTATTCTGTGCTTTCAGATGAGCAAAAGCGCGCCAACTATGACCGTTATGGTGATCCTAATGGTCCATCCGGTTTTGGTGGCGGCTATGTGGATATGTCAGATATCTTTGGCGGTGGTTTTGGCGGCTTTGGAGATATCTTTGACTCCTTCTTTGGCGGCGGCCATGGTGGTCGCAGCACTGCTCAGCATACTCGTGGTAGTGATATGGGAATTAGACTCTCTATCACTTTGGAAGAGGCTGCTGCGGGTGTCACAAAAACTATCTCGTATAACAGACTTTCTACCTGTGATGACTGTAATGGCACCGGCCTTGGTGAGGGTGGAAAAATTGAAGACTGTCCACGTTGTCACGGTACGGGCACGGTAGTTCAGGTCCAAAATACCGTCTTTGGTCAGATGCAGTCTCAGACAGTATGTCCAGAGTGCCAAGGAACAGGCAAAAAAGTAGAACATGCCTGTGAGACCTGTGGTGGCCAAGGAAGAACTCCTGATCATGAACGTGTTTCTGTTGAAATTCCTGCAGGCGTTCATTCTGGCCAGTCAATTTCTATTACCGGCAAGGGTGAGGCTGGTGTCAGGGGTGATACCTCTGGTGACCTCATCGTAACTATTGAGGTTTCCCAGCATAAAGACTTTGAGCGTAGGGGAGACGATCTCTTTACTTCAGTTAGTGTAGATTCTCTTGAGGCAATCGTTGGTACTACTGTTACCATTGACGGCATTATCAAAGATGAAACTATTGAGATTTCTATACCTGCAGGTTGTAAGTATGGCCAGCAGCTAAGCGTGGCTGGTAAAGGCATGCCTCGTTTGCACACTAAGGCTCGCGGTAACCTTTACGTTCTGGTTCACATTGAGACTTCAACAGGACTGACCAAAAATCAGTTAGATACACTCACCTCCCTTATTGATGAGCGTAAACAAAGTAGTGTTCAAGACAGTCAAGATGAGTCACACGCCGCTCAATCTGAAGGCAGAGATTCTTCAGATCACAAAAATAAGAACGACAAAAAGACTTCCAAGAAGAGACGCTAATGGCTCATGGTATTGCACTCATAAATCTTGGATGTAGGGTAAATCGCGTTGAGCTAGATTTAATGGCGGATTCTCTGCTTCGCATGGGGTGTCGCATTGTTGAGGAAGATGAGGCTCAGGCAATTGTTATCAACACATGTGCTGTCACCGCAGAAGCAGAAGCTAAGACGAGAAAAGCTGTGCGTAAAGCAGCGCTTATGCCAGGAGCCCCTCTTGTAGTAGCAACGGGTTGTGTTGCAAGTCTTTTTGCTGATGAACTTGCCTCGCTTGCTCCTAACGTTGTTGTAGAAGCCGAGAAGGACAAAGTTGCAGATAGGGTTCTTGAAGAGCTAGGTTTTGCACCAGAATCCGTAAGCGATGACGGACTTGTCATCTCCAAGCCTACTCCAACAGGTCGTACGCGCCCTGGCATCAAAATTCAAGATGGTTGCGATAATCGTTGCACCTTCTGCATTGTGTGGAAGGCACGAGGTGCAGGCAGGTCTTTAGACCCTCGTGAAGTTGTTTTGCAGGTAAAAGATGCAATGAGCAGAGGAGCTCAAGAGGTTGTTCTTACGGGAATCAACCTTGGTAGCTATAAGGCTCAACTTGAGGATGAAGGTGGAAGAATTCTACGTCTTCCTGATCTTCTCGAGTATGTGCTTGAAAAAACTAAGGTAGGACGTCTTCGTCTTTCTTCTCTTGAGCCACCTGATGTCAATGCCCGTCTTGTGGAGGTAATTGCTGCTTCCAGCGGAAGAATTGCACCTTTCTTGCATATCTGCCTTCAATCCGGATGTGACGCTACGCTTGCTCGTATGGGTAGGGTGTATAGGACAGAGCTTTATCGCAAGGCTGTTGAGGAAGCACGTTCAGTACTGCCAACCATTGCTTTGGGAACGGACCTTATCGTTGGTTTTCCTGGAGAAACTGATAAAGAATTTGATGAGTCGTATGAGTTTTGTCGTCAGATGGGCTTTTCAAAGATGCATGTATTTAGGTATTCCAAGCGACCTGGAACGCCTGCGGCTACTGCTCCAAATCAAGTAGATCCAAAAGTGATGGCTGAGCGCGCAAAGAAAATGCGTGATCTGGGTAATGCTATGCGCTTTGATGCTGCTAAGAAGCTTATTGGTACCTGCGATAATGTGGTGGTACAGTATCCTGGTAGGGGAATTTCTGGCGGTCTTTTTGATGTCCAGGTTGATCCTACTATTGAACTTGATGAACTTATCGCTATGCGCTTCGATGAAGTTTTACCTAATGGAATGCTAAAAGCTACTCGTTTGTAAATTGGGGGAACATGGAGCCAACACAGATT
This sequence comes from uncultured Atopobiaceae bacterium, assembly GCA_963544765.1. Classification (GTDB taxonomy): domain Bacteria; phylum Actinomycetota; class Coriobacteriia; order Coriobacteriales; family Atopobiaceae; genus Lancefieldella. The sequence continues at coordinate 6,631 of CAUUGK010000021.1, read as the reverse complement.
CGCTTAACTATTCCTGATTCAGTGGATCCTCTGTATTTGACAGGTCCTGCTGATAGTTTGCTCAGAGAAATTGAAGCGTCATGTGCGGCTCTTATTTCAGTCAGAGGTAAAGCCATCTTTTTGTCGGGAACTTCTCAAGAAATTGAGCAATTAACGCTTATTTTTTCTCACCTGATTCAAATGGTCGAATCGGGCTCAAAGCCCACGCTTGAAGACGTAAAGCTCCTGCTTGATAGTACAAAAAGAAATGCCAACTTAGAGCAAACGGGAACACGTACCCTGTTTGTAACTCATAAAGGCAAAGCAATTCAGCCTAAAACACAAGGTCAAATTGCTTATACCAAGGCAATAGCAAACAATTCCATTACGTTTGGTATTGGTCCTGCAGGAACAGGTAAAACGTATCTGGCAGTTGCCATGGCACTTGCCGCTTTGACTTCTCAGCAAATCAGCAGAATTGTGCTGGTAAGACCTGTTGTAGAAGCAGGAGAGTCTCTCGGCTTTCTTCCAGGCACACTTCAAGAAAAGCTGGATCCCTACATTAGGCCGCTCTACGATGCGCTTTTTGATATGACTTCCATGGAGTACGCAAATAACCTCATTGAACAGGGAATTGTTGAGATTGCGCCACTTGCATTTATGCGCGGTCGTACCATGAATGACGCGTTTGTCATTTTGGATGAGGCTCAAAACACCACTCCTGAGCAGATGAAGATGTTTCTTACTCGATTGGGTTTCTCGTCAAAGTTTGTAATTACGGGCGATGCAACACAGCGAGACCTTGTGGGCAGAAGTGGATTGGATGTTGCTCGACAGGTGCTTGGTAACCTTGAAGACGTTGCTTTTGTTGATTTAGATAGAAATGATATTGTTCGCCACACGTTGGTTGGTAAGATAGTTGATGCATACACTGCGTATGAGAAAAAACAGCTAGGGGAGTAACGTGGTTAACGAGTACGACATTGTGATCGAAGAGGGCATCGAGTCGCCAATTTCTGTGGAAGAGATTGAAGCTGATTGCAATCTGGTACTCTCTGAAGAGGGCGTAGAGCGCCCCTGCACGGTCTCCATTTCTGTTGTCAGCGATGAAGAAATTCAGCAGGTAAACTTTGAGTGGCGAGAAAAAAATGTGCCCACTGACGTTATCTCACTTGAGGTAGAACGCCCTGATGATCCAGATTTGGCTCCTGGTGAGATGTGTGAGTTGGGTGATATTATTCTGGCTCCTAATTTTATTTCTCGCCAGGCAAAAGAATATGGCACTACAGAGGCAGATGAGTTTAGGCTTATGCTTGTTCATGCCATGCTTCACCTGCTTGGATATGACCATATTGAAGATGATGAGGCAGAGGTTATGGAGGCTCGTGAAGACGCTCTTGTTGCTCTGCTTTCAACGGATAGGACTATTGAGCCAGTCGTGTTGACTCGCCACCGCGAGGGGATTGACGAGTAATGATTCCGGGATCTAAGGGCAGACATCCAAGCTTTAAGCGCGGCCTTCTCTTTGCACTACAGGGCGCTCGCCAAGCATTTGCTCAGGAAGCAAACTTGCGTCGTATGGCAGTTGCTGCTGTAGTGACCGTGCTTGTGGGATTGTTTGTCGGCTTAGATGCGCTGAGCTGGGCACTTGTTCTTGCTTGTATTGGTTTGGTTTTAACCACAGAACTTCTCAATACAGCAATAGAAACCGTGGTAGATCTGGTTTCTCCAGAGTTTCACCCCATGGCTGGTAAAGCTAAAGATATTGCGGCAGCTGCATCGTGCTGCATTAGTATTACCGCAGCTCTTATAGGACTTTTGATCTTCTCGCGTGCGATTTTTCATTGGTAAGTTGGAGGATACATGACTACCAATTCAGTTTCTGAAAACACTACATCTGAGACCACTCCATTTAGGAGCGGCTTTGTTGCTTTAGTTGGTCGCCCTAGTGTTGGTAAGTCCACACTGTTGAACGCATGTATGGGCCAGAAGGTAGCCATTGCAAGCCCTGTTGCCCAGACAACACGACGTCGCTTTAGGGCAGTGGTGAACGGAGAAAACTCCCAGCTGGTCATTGTAGACACTCCAGGCCTCCACAAGCCCAAAGACGCTCTTGGAAAAGAGCTCAACAAGGCAGCGCTTGGCGAGCTTAATGACGCTGATGTCATTGCTTTTTTGATTGATGCTACTAAGCCTGTTGGTCGTGGAGATGAATGGGTTGCCAATCATGTTGAGCAGGCGCATGCCGCCTTTAAGCTGCTGGTTATTACCAAGGCTGACATTGCAACTCCAGAACAAGTAGCAGAACAGCTTGAGGCTGCACAAGCTCTTGCACATTTTGATGACGTGCTTGTTGTTTCTGCTCCAGAAGACTTCAATATTCAGGCATTTATCTCTCTTGTGTCAGAGCATCTTCCTGAGGGTCCTATGTGGTTCCCAGAGGATATGGAGACTGATGCATTGCCAGAAGATCTGGTAGCAGAGTTTGTTCGCGAGAAGCTCTTGTTGAATCTTCGTCAAGAAGTTCCCCATTCCGTTGCCGTTGTTTGTGATTCCTATGAGGTAGCAACTGACGGCCACCTCTCTATTTCTGCCACCATTTTGGTTGAGCGAGAAGGACAAAAGGGCATCGTAGTTGGCCAGGGCGGCTCTATGATTAAACGCGTTGGCGTTGAGGCTAGAAAAGACCTGGAGAAACTGTTTGGTCGCAAGGTTTACCTTGACCTGCAGGTTCGCGTTCAACCTCTCTGGAGACGTGATGCCAACGAGATTAAGCGCCTAGGTTACTCAACTGAGGACTAGTTGTGCCTGGTAGAAAGACCACGCGTCTTAAAGCAATTGTGCTTGATAGAACAAAACTCGCTGAGCAAGACCTCATTTTGACTATGCTCTCCGATTCGGGAGAAGAACGTCGAGCTGTTGCCAAGGGCGCTCGAAAGCCAGGCGGCCGCTTTGCTGCTCGTGTTGAACTCTTTTGTGAGCTAGACGTACTGTTGGCAGAAGGTCGCTCGCTTGACATCTTGTCCGAGGCAACCTTACTTGAGCCGCACGCATCACTTCGCGGAGATCTTTCTAAGGTAGCAGCTGCGTCAGCTATCTGTGAAGTCGCACGTCTTTCGTGTATCGACGGCATCGAAGACGCGTTTCTCTATCCACTGCTCTCTCGCGCTCTCAGAGCCTGCGAAGAAGTAGCTGACGAGAAACACTTAGATCTTGTTGTTGCTGCTTATGTGTTTAAGGTTTTGGCACATGAAGGCTGGCGCCCTGAGTTGGAATCGTGCATTGCCTGTGGAGATGAAGATCTGACGTACTTCTCGCCAGCTGCTGGTGGCGCATTGTGTGGAAGTTGTGCGCATGAGATTGAGGGAGCCATTGAGGTAACTCCGCTTGAGCTCTCGTGGTTGTCGTCGCTTCTAAAACTTACCTTTGACCAGCTTGTTGTTGCCGATATTGCTCCAGAAACTGCGCTCTTTTTGCTTACTAGTGCACATATTTGGGCGGCTACGCACCTTGAAGCGCGCCTTAAAGCATTTGAATTTCTGCTGAGTATCTAGTTGAAGTGGATTTTTGCTAGCAAAGTTCACCAGTAACTGGTATCCTCTTGTAGGTTATTTCCTTGTTCTTAGGGGCTAGTCACTGCCGGCTACCTTCTCAGTACAAGGAGTATTCAACGCGAAAGGCGGTTTATTATGGCAGTAACTAAGGATCGTAAGGCTGAGCTCATCAAGCAGTACGGCAAGGACGAGAAGGACTCCGGTTCCGCACAGGTTCAGGTTGCTCTTCTTACTGAGCGTATTCGTCAGCTCACCGACCACATGAAGTCCCACCAGAAGGACTTCCACACTCGTCGTGGTCTTCTGATGCTCGTTGGTAAGCGTCGTCGTCTTCTTTCTTACATCAAGTCGAACGACATTGAAGAGTACCGTACTCTTATTGCTTCCCTGGGTATCCGCGACAACATCCAGTAAGTTGGCTTTTTAGGGCGCCGTCTGGCGCCCTTTATGTTTGAGGCCCGTTTGCAATGGGGCAAACGGAGATAGAAGAGGAAAGAAATGACTAAAGTAACTCACGAATTTGACCTCTATGGTAAGCACTACACCCTTGAGGCTGGTGAGCTCGCAAAGCAGGCAACAGGTGCCTGTATCGTTAAGTGCGGCGATTCCACCGTACTTCTCACTGCAGTGGTTTCCAAGGAGCGTAAGGACTACGACTTCTTCCCACTGACTGTTGATTTTATTGAGAAAATGTACGCAGTTGGCCGTGTTCCTGGTGGCTACCTCAAGCGTGAGGCTCGTCCATCCGAGAAGGCAACCCTTACTGCTCGTATGATTGACCGTCCTCTGCGCCCATCCTTCCCAGATGGCTTCCGCAATGAGGTTCAGATTGTTGCAACTTCTCTTGTTGCTGATCAGGTAAACGCTGTTGATACCATTTCTGTCATGGGCGCATCTGCTGCTCTGGCCGTTGGTGGCGTTCCATTTGAGGGACCACTTGCGTGCGTCCGTATTGGTCGCAACGCCGATACTGGTGAGTTCCTCGTTAACCCAACCTATGAAGAGCGTGATCACTCTGACCTTGACCTTGAGCTTGGCGGTTCTTCCACCTTTATTTCCATGCTTGAGGCTGGTGCAGATGAGATTTCCGAAGAGGATATGCTCTCCGCTATGGCATTTGGTCAGGAAGCAATTGCAGCATTTTGCGAGGAGCAGAAGAAGTTTATTGCTAAGTGGGAAGAGGTTAACGGCCCTATCGTCAAGCGTGAGTACATCCTTGATGAGCCAATTGCTGAGGTTCATGACCGTATCTTTGCTTACTATGACCAGATGAGCGCTGCTCTTAAGGATGCTGATAAGCAGTCCCGTATGCAGAAGGTTGCTGACCTGATGGATGAGATCAAGGCTCAGTTTACCGAGGAGGAGCAGGAACTTTGGAGCCGTGCTATTGCCGTTGAGCTCAAGGGCCTTGAGAAGCACGCTATGCGCGTCATGGTTGTTGAGACCGGCGAGCGCGTTGACGGTCGTGTGGCTAACGAGATTCGTCCAATCATGGTCAAGCCTGATTACCTGCCACTTGTTCACGGTTCTGGTCTTTTCCAGCGTGGTCAGACTCAGGTTCTCTCCATTTGTACGCTTGGTATGCTCAACGAGTGGCAACGTCTTGACACTATTGAGCCAATGGATGGCAAGCGCTACATTCACCACTACAACTTCCCACCATTCTGCACCGGTGAGACTGGTCGTATGGGCAGCCCAAAGCGTCGTGAGATTGGTCACGGAGCTCTTGCAGAGCGCGCACTTCTGCCTGTCATTCCATCTGAGGAAGAGTTCCCTTACACCATCCGCGTTGTCTCTGAGGTAATGGAGTCCAATGGTTCTTCTTCCATGGCATCTACCTGCGGTTCTACACTTTCCCTTATGGATGCAGGCGTTCCTCTAAAGCGTCCTGTTTCTGGTGTTGCCATGGGTCTTATCCAGGAGAACGGCAAGACTGTTGTTCTTACCGATATCCAGGGTCTTGAGGACTTCCTCGGCGACATGGACTTCAAGGTCTGCGGTACCACCAAGGGTATTACCGCAATGCAGATGGACAACAAGGCAACTGGTCTTACTCCAGAGATTCTGCGCAGCGCACTTCTCCAGGCTCAAGAGGGCCGTATGTTCATTCTGAACAAGATGCTCGAGCAGATTCCTGCACCTCGTACTGAGACCAAAGAGACTGCTCCACAGATCATCTCGCTTTCTATCCCAACCGATAAGATTCGCGACGTCATTGGCTCTGGTGGCAAGGTTATCCGCGGTATCCAGGAGGATACGGGCGCAACCGTTGACATCCAGGAGGATGGCACCGTCTTTATCGCTGGTACTAACGGTGCTGCCGAGGCTGCTGCAGAGCGCATTAAGGCTATTGTTAAGGTTCCAGAGGTAGGCGAGGAGTACACTGGTCGCGTTGTTGGTCTTCAGCCATTCGGCGCCTTTGTTGAGCTCCTTCCTGGCAAAGACGGCCTGCTTCACATTTCCCGCGTTGCACAGGGACGTGTCGAGAAGATCGAGGATGTCCTGGCTGTTGGCGATGAGGTTAAGGTTAAGGTCCTTGAGGTAGATGAGAAGGGCAAGATTTCTCTTGACCGTCTTGATAAGCCAGAGGCACCACAGGGCGCTCCAAAGAAGGAGCGCGAGGAGCGCCGTCCACGTCGTCAGAACGACAACGGCAACTCTGAGCGCAGACAGCCACGCCGTCATCACGACGCATAAGCTACGCTCAAACTCAAAGGGTTTCTCGCCATGTGAGACCTTATACACATGAGATAGTAAAGAGAGCTTCGATGTATGTCGGAGCTCTCTTGTTATTCTGTTGAGATTTTGATTCTTTGGGAATATATAGCGTAATACGTGCTGATTTTTTATATAATTAAACAACATGTAGATTTTGTAAAAAGTCTTGTAGACGGCCCTTTGGGTTGCGTCTGTTATAGAAAGTTGTTTTGAAAGGAAAGTTTTTTAATGCCTAAGAAAGACCCAGCTCTTAAAGTCATTCCTATGGGCGGACTTGATGGCATTGGCAAGAACATGACCGTTTTTGAATACGGTAATGATATGGTGCTTGTTGATGCTGGTTTGATGTTCCCAGATGACGAACAGCCTGGTATTGACCT
>CAUUGK010000020.1:0-18945 GCA_963544765.1 uncultured Atopobiaceae bacterium | reverse complement strand
TTTGGGCACGTAATTGAGGATTTCCTTTTGTAGTGTGGGCTGCAGAAGGTACGTTTGTAGGACCCTTTGAAAGGGGTATCAATGGATATTGTTCTTGGTATTTGGAAATGGTTTGCGAGCAACTTCTTGACTCAGCCAGCCTATTTCATCGGTTTGATTGTTGCTATCGGCTACATTCTTCTTAAGAAGAAGTGGTACGACGTACTCGCTGGCTTCCTTAAGGCAGTCATTGGTTATCAGATCCTCCTGGTTGGTTCCGGCGGCCTGGTAACTGCATTCCGTCCAGTTCTTGTTGGACTTCAGGCTCGCTTCAACCTTTCTGCAATGGTCATTGACCCATACTTTGGCCAGAACGCAGTACAGGCAGGCATGGAGGCAGCTGACGCTCCTGCATTTATCGCAGGTCGTTCCTTCTCCTCCGTTATGCTTCTTCTGCTCTTCGCTTTTATTCTGAACATTGTTCTGGTTGCTTTTAAGAAGCAGACTAAGCTTCGCGCAATCTTTACTACTGGTCACGTCCAGGTTCAGCAGGCAGCAACTGCATTTTGGCTTATCCTCTTCTGCTTCCCACAGCTTAACGACGTTACCATCCTTGCAGTTATGACCGTGCTCCTTGGTCTTTACTGGGCTGTTGGCTCCAACCTTTGTATTGGACCTACTCAGGACCTCACTGATGGCGCTGGTCTTACCATTGCTCACCAGCAGATGTTTGGTGTCTACTGCGCATCCAAGGCTTCCGAGTGGCTCTCTAAGCACTCCAAGAAGGAGTCTAAGCGCATTGAGGACATCGAGCTTCCAGGCTTCCTCAAGATCTTCAACGAGAACCTCGTTGCAACTGCAATTCTCATGACAGCATTCTTTGGTGTCATCCTTGCTGTTCTGGGTCAGGACTTCCTGCTTGAGAACAAGTTCATGAAGCAAGGTCAGGATTTCTTCTTCTACATCATGACCACTTCCTTCCAGTTTGCTGTTTACCTCTCTATCCTGCAGCTTGGTGTTCGTACCTTTGTTACTGAGCTCACCAACTCCTTCCAGGGTATTTCTAACAAGCTTCTCAAGGGTTCCGTCCCAGGCGTTGACTGCGCAGTTACCTACGGCTTTGGTTCTCCAAACGCAGTTACCCTTGGCTTCCTCATGGGTGCAGCTGGCCAGTTCCTGGCAATCGCAGCTCTGCTGCTTCTGAAGTCCCCAGTTGTTGTTATTGCAGGCTTCGTCCCACTGTTCTTCGATAACGCTACTATCGGCGTTTATGCAAACAACAAGGGCGGCCTCCGCGCAGTTCTTATCATGCCTTTCATCTCTGGTCTTCTCCAGGTCTTTGGTTCAGCTCTTATCGCTGGCTGGGTTGGCATGGCTGCATACGGTGGATACCTTGGTATGTGGGACTGGGCAGTTGTCTGGCCAATCATGACCGGCGTCATGAAGTTCCTGTCCTATGCAGGTCTCGCAATTGTTGTTATTGGTCTTATCGCAATCCCACAGCTCCAGTACCGTGCAAACAAAGACACGTACTTCATGGAGGTTGAGGATTACCAGAAGTGCAAGGAAATCCGTGCACAGAAGGCCGCCGCAGCTAGTGCGGAAAGCAAGTAGCCCTCTTTCTTCCTACCCTGAGCAGACCCCCATCTGCTCAGGGTTATTAGTAATACTCGGCACATTGTTTGATGCGGTATTTGCTTTAAAAGCGATCAGCATGGCGCCCAAACGGGTACAAACACAATGTGTCCGTAATCAGTTTGTTTGATCGAAGGAGTCAATATGAACGCAAAGATTTTGGTCGCATGTGCAAACGGCGCAGGTACTTCTCTGATGATGAAGATGACCGCTGAGCGCGTCACTCAGAAGCTCAACATGGGCGTCGAGAAGATCCACCACTGCGCACTTTCCGAGGGCGTAAGCTCTGCTCGTCAGTATGACATTGTTTTTGCACCACTTAACTTCCTAAACATGTATGACGATGCTGCTAAGGCAGGCGTTACCGTCATTGGCCTGCGTAACGTTCTTTCTGACGCAGAGATGGAAGAGAAGCTCAAGGAAACCGGCGCTGCAGAGAAGTTTTCCGCATAGTTTAGGTTTCTAAAGAATCGAGCACTTTAATGACTTTTGAAAAGAAAATTCTTGCCGAGATGCCTAAGTGCTATGCACTTGGCATGTTTGAGGGAGAAGACACACCAAGCTTTTTAGCTGCTGTCGAGAAGGACGGTCCAATCCGTCGCTTTACGCTTGATGGTGAGCCTCTGGAGACTGTTGCTCCAGGCCCTGGCGGCGTCATGACCATTACACAGGTCCCTGGCAGGAAAGATCAGTTCCTCGCAACTCGCAAGTTCTTCTCGCCAAACTTTGGTGGAGACGACGCGGCAATTGCATCCTATACCAAGCAGGCAGACGGTTCTTGGTCTGAGCAGATTCTCTGCGACCTTCCGTATGTTCATCGTTTTGGCATCTTGAAGGCTGCTGACGGTCAGCTTTGGGTTCTTGCTTGCTCTATCAAGGGTGGAGCTGAGACCGGCGTCAAGGATGATTGGCGCACTCCAGGTGCTGTTTGGGCTGCTCCTCTGAGCGATAACCTTGAGCAGTACACAGCAGACAACCAGCTTAAGTTGACTTGTGTTGCTAACTATCAGGTTCAGAACCACGGTTTCTGGACTGCACCTGATAAATCGTATGCTTTGATCTCAACCGCCGCAGGCGTGTTTAGATATGTGCCACCAACTACCCCTCAAGGTGCTTGGGATGTCACCTGCCTTCTGGTCCAGCCAACAAGCGATATTGTTGCTACAGACTTTGACGGTGATGGCAAGCTGGAGATCCTTACCTTCTCCAAGTTCCACGGTGACACGCTGGCAATTTGGCATGAGGGCCAGACTCGCGATCGCTATGAGCAGGTTTGGTGTGACCCACAGAAGCGCAGCTTCCTTCACGCGCTTTGGGCAGCAGACCTTAATGGCGAGAAGTGCGCAGTCATTGGCAACCGCAAAGATGGTCGCGATTTGTTGCTTGTTAGATACGTTGACGGTGAGTACACCGTAGACGTTATCGACCACGACCTCGGACCAGCAAACTGCATGGTGTATAGGCATGACGGCAGCGATTACATTGTTGCTGCATATCGTGAGACAGACCAGCTGGCTCTCTACAAAGTAGTGGAGTAGGGCTGCGTTTTGTAGCGAGCGCTCAGGATGAGCTTCTGAGCATGCAGGCAAGGTCCTGAGCGCCGCTCAATTTACCTGCATATGCACCAAAAGTACTAGTCCTATGTTTTTTAGAAAGGAGCGCGTAATGGCAGATTTGAAAGACGTCACACGCGACAGTTGGATTATGAGCACCTTCCCTGAGTGGGGAACTTGGCTCAACGAAGAGATTGACAATGCCGTAGTAGAGCCAGGCCAGGTTGAGATGTGGTGGCTCGGCTGCGTTGGTATTTGGTTTAAGACTCCTGGTGGAGCAAACGTTGCTGTCGACTTCTGGGCAGGCAATGGTAAACGTACTCACGGTGACGGCCTCATGAAGCCTGGTCACCAGATGGCAAACATGGCTGGCGTTCGTAAGATGCAGCCAAACCTCCGCAACGTTCCGTTTGTTATTGATCCATTTGCTATCAAGAACCTTGACGCTGTTGTGGTAACTCACATTCATCAGGACCATATGTCCAAGGAGCTTGCAGCTCACGTTGTTAACAACAACATGACTACTACCGACGAGAATGGCAAAGAGATTCCTGTTCCTTTTATTGGTCCTAAGGATGCCGTTGACATCTGGGTTGGCTGGGGCGTTCCACGCGAGCAGTGCATTGTGGTCAAGCCTGGCGACCGTGTCAAGGTTAAGGATATGGAGATCGTTGCATACGATTCCTTTGACCGTACCATCATTGTTACCACTACTGATACTTCTGAGAACCGCCCAGACCTTTGGGGTAAGTGCCCAATGGATATGGACGAGAAGGCCGTTAACTACCTCTTTGTCACTCCTGGTGGAAACATCTATCACTCTGGTGACTCCCATTACTCCATCTACTTTGCTAAGCACGGTAAAGACATCGCCAAGGAGTTTGGCGGCGTAGATGTCTGCTTTGGCGCTTATGGCTGCAACCCAATTGGTATCCAGGACAAGATGGAAGCAACCGACATGCTTCGTATGGCTGAGGCTCTTCAGTCTAAGGTTGTTATCCCAATTCACCACGATGTTTGGACTAACTTCCAGGCTGACGTCCAGGAGATCAAGGTTCTTTGGGAGATGCGTAAGGATCGCCTTGATTACAAGTTCCACCCATTCTTCTGGGAGGTCGGCGGCCACTACACCTATCCACAGGATAAGGATCGCTTTGCTTACCATCACGACCGTGGCTTCCATGATTGCTTCGATCACGAGCCAAACGTTCCATTCCGTAGTGTTCTCTAAGGAGCAGTCTCTATGATGCTTAAAGAGCTTCGCGATGAAGTGTATGAAGCAAACATGGACCTGCCAAAGCATGGCCTGGTAGTATTTACCTGGGGCAATGCTTCTGGACTTGACCGTGAGCGTGGCCTGTTTGTTATCAAGCCATCGGGCGTCTCCTATGAGGAGCTGAGCCCAGAGAACTTGGTTGTCTGCGACCTTGATGGAAACGTCGTTGAGGGTGAGCTGAACCCATCTTCTGATACTCCAACTCATGCATGCTTGTATCGTGCGTGGGGCGATAAGATCGGCGGAATTGTTCATACTCACTCAACCCACGCTGTTTCTTGGGCACAGGCAGGGCGCTCTATTCCTTGCTATGGCACCACACACGCAGATTATTTCTACGGAGACATTCCTTGCGTGCGCAGCCTTACCAAGGACGAGGTAGAAAGCGCCTATGAGCTTGAGACTGGTAACGTCATTGTTGAGGGTTTTGCTAACTTGGATCCAATTGCGGTTCCAGGAACGCTCCTTCACAACCACGGTCCTTTCTCTTGGGGTAAAGACGCAATGGCTGCTGTGTATCATGCAGTAGTTATTGAGGAGGTTGCTAAGATGGCAACACTCACCGAGCTCAATAACCCTAAGGTCCAGGAGGCACCACAGTATCTTCAGGACAAGCACTACATGCGCAAGCATGGTCCAAATGCTTACTACGGACAGGGTAATCACTAAAGCCTGTTCAGTGAGTAGAATCTGTTTCAGTCAGGCGGTCTTTTTTAAGGCCGCCTGTTTTTAAAAGGAGAAGATATGTCCAAGTATCAGCTAGGACTTTACGAGAAGGCCACTCCAACTGATCTTTCTTGGGAAGAGCGCCTCAGCGTAGCAGGAGAGTCTGGCTTTGATTATGTTGAGATCTCCGTTGATGAGTCTGACGCTCGTCTTTCTCGCCTTGAGTGGACTGGTGAGGAGCGTGCAGCAGTTCGTCAGGCGATGGTAAACTCTGGCGTTCGCCTGGGCTCTATGTGCCTTTCTGGTCACCGTAAGTATCCTTTTGGTTCTCGTGATCAGGCTACTCGTGAGCGTGGCCTTGAGATTATGCAGAAGGCACTTGACCTTGCAGGTGACCTGGGACTTCACACTATCCAGCTTGCTGGCTACGACGTGTACTACGAAGAGGGCGCAGAGGATACGCGTAAGTACTTTGAGGAGAACCTGGCAAAGGCTGTAGAAATGGCTGCTAAGGCAGGCATTGTTATGGGCTTTGAGACCATGGAGACTCCTTTTATGGATACGGTCGAGAAGGCCATGCACTATGTCAATCTTATTAACAGCCCGTATCTTGGCGTGTATCCCGACGCTGGTAACCTCACCAATGCATCGTTTATTTACGGCAACACCGTTGCTGACGACGTTGCTCTTGGTGCAGGCCATATCTTTGCAGCTCACCTTAAAGAGACTGTTGCTGGTGCATATCGTGAGATTCCATTCTCTACCGGCACCACTGACTACGAGGGAGCACTGTCACAGCTTGTTCCTCAGGGTGTCAGACGCTTTGTTGCAGAGATGTGGTACACCGGCAGCGAGAACTGGAAGGAAGATCTGGTCTTTGCTTCCACCTACGTTCGCAGCAAAATTGATACGGCGTTTGAGGGATAAACGGCCTTTTTGCACTTGTTTTGGGTTTCTCGCCACAGACGGTACATAAGAATCTGTACAATGTGGATGAGCTCTTTCTGAGTACGACGTACGTTTCCAAACTCGTTTAAGTTTGTACAGGGAAGGATTTAACATGAAGTTCTTTATTGACACTGCAGATATCGATGAGATTTCTGAGGCTTTAAGCTGGGGCTGTCTGGCAGGTGTTACCACCAACCCATCACTGTATGCAAAAATTGGTGGCAAGCTGGCAGACTTTGAGTCTCATATGGTTAAGATTGCACAGCTTTGCGAAGGTCTTCCTGTTTCTGCTGAGTCCACAGCAACTACAACTGAGGGCATGATTGAGGAAGGTCGTCACCTGGCTTCTCTTGCTCCAAACATTGTTGTAAAGCTTCCTATTTGCGCAGAGAGCCTTGCTGCTACTCATCAGCTTGCTTCTGAGGGAATCCGCGTCAATATGACGTTGATTTTCTCGGCACCTCAGGCTCTTCTTGCAGCAAATGCTGGTGCTCGCTACATTTCGCCATTTGTTGGCCGTTTTGATGACATCGGTGAGGACGGCATTGAGCAGCTGGGAACTGTAGTTTCGTGCATTGAAAATTATGCATGGGATAAAAACGTTGACCACACCGTAGAGATTATTACGGCTTCTGTTCGTACTCCAAACCACGTAACTCAGGCGGCTCTGCTTGGTGCTGATATTGCAACCGTTCCATTTGGCGCGCTTAAGAAGTGCCTGAAGCACCCTCTGACCGATGCCGGTCTTAAGTCTTTTGAGGCAGACTGGGAAAAGGTTAAGGCTCAGCAATAAATAATGATTGAGGTACGCCCAGCTTAGGTTGGGCGTACTTGTTTTACGTGCCTGTTCATACACCGTTTAGGCATCGTTTAGGCACCTGTTTTGAGAGGATGAGAATGGGAACATCTGCATTACCTGAGCGCAATCTCACTGATGATGAGCTTAAGCTTGCAGCTAATACGCTGAGGCGCGATGTCATTGACATGCTCGAGAAAAGCAAGTCAGGTCATCCCGGCGGCTCACTGAGTGCGGCAGACATTGTGGCTACACTGTTCTTTTCGGGAGTAATGAAGTACAACCACAACAACCCAGAGGACCACACTGAGGATAGATTCTTCCTGTCCAAGGGTCACGTTGCTCCTGTGCTGTATGCTGCCTATCACCTGCTTGATTGGCTCCATGACGAGGATATGGTTACCCTTCGTCAGCTTGGTAGCCGCCTGCAGGGTCATCCAGACTGCCATGCATGCCCTGGTATTGAGGTTTGCTCTGGCTCTCTTGGACAGGGTCTCTCGGTAGCTGCAGGATGCGCTCTGGGACTTTCTCTAGACGCTCTTGCAAGCGGTGAGCGCGCCAAGAAGGTATTTGTCCTTCTGGGCGATGGCGAGCTTCAGGAGGGCTCTAACTGGGAGGCATGCATGTTTGCTGCTCACCAGAAGCTGGATAACCTCATTGCCATTGTGGACCTCAACAACTTGCAGATTGATGGTCACGTAACCGACGTGTGCTCTCTTGGCGATATTGACGAGAAGTTCCGTTCCTTTGGCTGGAATGTACTGCGCGTTAACGGTCATGAGGTCGTCTCGGTGCGCAAGGCTCTTCTCGCCGCACGAGATGGTCGCGAGGCAGGAAACACCGCGCCTACTGTGGTCATTTGCCAGACCGTCAAGGGCAAGGGCGTCTCGTTTATGGAGGATCAGGCTTCCTGGCACGGAAACGCTCCTTCAGCCGAGCAGGCTGACCTTGCGCGAGAAGAACTTGATGCAGCAAGAGAGCTTCTTTTAATTGATCTTCAAGGTGAAGGTAAGGAGGTTGCCAATGTCTAGAGCAACTCGTGAGGCATATGGTCAGACTCTTGTTGAGCTGGTAAACGAGGGTCACGACATCGTTGCTGTTGACGCAGACCTTGCTGGCTCCACCAAGCTTGCCGACCTCCAGAAGGCCTTCCCACAGCGTATGGTTGACGTGGGCATTGCCGAGCAGAACATGGTAGGCGTTGCATCGGGACTTTCGCTCACCGGACGCACCGTGTTTACCGGCTCGTTTGCCGTGTTTGCGACCGGCCGCGCTTACGACCAAATCAGAAACACCGTCTGCGACTCCGGCCTTAACGTGAAGATTTGCCCTACGCACGCAGGCATTACGGTAGGAGAGGACGGTGCCACCCACCAGTCCCTCGAGGACATTGGCATGATGCGCGCTCTCCCTCAGATGCGCGTGCTTGTTCCTGCAGATTACAACGCTACCAAGGCAGCACTCAGACTTGCTGCTGAGGCTGATGGCCCCTTCTACGTGCGCATGGGTCGCCACAAGGTTGCCGACATTTACGACGAGTCCTTTAAGGGCGGCCTGCCTTTTGCAAACGTCCTGCGAGAAGGTACTGACGTTACCATTGCTGCCTGCGGCGTTGAGGTTGCTCAGGCACTTGCTGCCGCAGACTTGCTGGCAGAGGAGAAGATCTCTGCCGAGGTCATTGACGTATTCTCCATCAAGCCTTTGGACGAGGAAGTCATTTTGGCATCTGCCGAGAAGACCCGTCATGTAGTAACCGTTGAGGAGCACAACGTGGCAACAGGCCTTGGAGCTGCAGTTGCTGAGCTTCTGGCCGAGCAGCTACCAACGCCCATGCGCTTTGCTGGTATGCGCACCTTTGGCACGTCCGCTCCTGGCGACGTGCTGCTTTCGCACTTTGGTTTGGACGCCGAGGGCATTGCTGCTCGCGTTAGGGAGTTTTTGCTCTCATAGTTGCGCGCAGCTCAGCGCTGCGTGCGAGCGCAACGACGGCAACGCCGCAGGTCAGCGGCGCGTGCGGTTCGCAACGACGGCAACGCCGCAGGTCAGCGCCGCGCGGACGGTTCGCAGATTGCAAGTGATTTCAACCCGGTATCTATTTCGTGTGGATGCCGGGTTTCTTGTGCGGATACGCTGCTAGTTGACGGGTTTCTCGCCAGACAGGCGGTGCGAGCCCGGCGCAGCCTGATGCGCCCTGACACGTGCCTGATTTTCTCGCCATGTCTGAACGATTTGCCGGAAAAACAAGCCAAGTCTGAGCTATTTGCCGATTTTTCTCGCCATGTCTGAGTAAATTTACTCAGACATGATGCAGCTTTCAGGCTCAAAAATTCAGGCCCACGTAGTCTATCTTTTTCGCGCCTGATTTCTGCAAAGAATCTGTAAATTTTGCCTAAAAGCATAAAAGAATCGGTGGATTTGCCTGATTTCTGCAAAGAATCGGTGCTGCAAATACAGATTCTTTGCACTTTTCAGGCGCGCGATGGCGAGAAGAGCGCCTGGCGAGAAACTCGTGCGCTCTGGTGTTGGGCCACGGAGTTTCTGGCCATGAAAAAGACCTGGCACCATGAGGTACCAGGTCTTTTGTGATTGCATGTTAGCTCGGTGTGTGAGCTAAGGCTATTTTAGCTGTAGCTACGCCAGCCTAAACCGGCGTATTAGACGAGGTGCTTGGTGATGGAAGCAGCTGCTACCTTACCAGCGCCCATTGCGAGAATGACGGTTGCAGCACCGGTTACGATGTCGCCACCAGCCCAGATGCGAGGATCGGAAGTACGGCCCTCTTCGTCGGCCTCAATATAGCCCCACTTGTTGAGCTTGATGTCGCCAATCATCTTTGCGAATGGGTTAGCGTTGGTGCCGATTGCAGAAATTGCAACGTCGCAAGGAATGTCCTCGATAGCACCCTCAATAGGTACTGGACGACGACGTCCATCAGCGTCAGGCTCGCCAAGCTCCATCTTCTGGACGCGAACTGCGCAAACTGCGCCATCCTCGCCAGCGACAAACTCAAGAGGGGAGACAAGAGGAAGAACCTCAACGCCCTCTGCCTTTGCGTGGTGCAGCTCTGCACGACGAGCAGGCATCTCGTCCTCGGTACGACGGTAAGCAATGATTGCACGCTCAGCGCCAAGACGCTTAGCAGTACGGACAGCATCCATAGCAACGTTGCCGCCACCAAAGACAACGACGTTCTTGCCGTGCTTGGTTGGGGTGTCGTACTCAGGGAACTTGTTAGCCTTCATGAGGTTAACGCGGGTGAGGTACTCGTTTGCAAAGAAGACGTTAGGCAGGTTCTCACCAGGAATGTTGAGAAGCTTTGGAAGGCCTGCGCCGGTTGCAATGTAGATTGCATCAAAGCCCTGCTCAAAGAGCTCGTCTGCATCGGTGATACGACCGACAACAGAGTTGTACTCAAACTTAACGCCCAGCTCCTGGAGGCCGTCAATCTCGCGCTTAACAACAGCTTTTGGAAGACGGAACTCAGGAATACCGTAAACCAGAACGCCGCCACCAGTGAAGAATGCCTCAAAGACAGTAACGTCAAAGCCGTTACGAGCAAGCTCGCCAGCGCAAGCAATACCGGAAGGACCGGAGCCTACAACTGCAACCTTCTTGCCGTTCTTTGGAGCGATTGCTGGCTTGGAAGCAAGCTCTGGCTGGTCACCAAGGAAGCGCTCAAGCTGACCAATAGCAACTGGTTCGCTGCGCTTACCCATGATGCAGACGCCCTCGCACTGGTTCTCCTGTGGGCAAACACGACCACAAACTGCAGGAAGCATGGAGGACTCGCGGATGATGTCAAGACCGCGGCCAAACTCCTCTGCACGGATAGCCTCGATGAAGCGAGGAATGTTGATGTTTACAGGGCAACCCTGAACGCACAGTGGATTCTTACAATCCAGGCAGCGGTTTGCCTCTGCAATTGCCATCTCTTTGGTGAAGCCCTTGTCGACAGGGCGGAAGTCTTGTGCGCGCTCTGCAGCTGGCTCTTCGTTGTCAGCTGTACGAGGTGCCTTGACGTTTGGAATGTAGCGACCGTTTACTTGTGGCATGCGCACCTCGTCTCCTCGTAAGCCTTGATGGACTGGCCTTCCTCGGTGAGGTAGGCTGCCTGACGTGCGCGAAGGTCGTTCCAGTCAACCTTGGTTGCGTCAAAGTCAGGACCGTCAACACAAGCAAACTTGGTCTCGCCGCCAACCTCAACACGGCAGCAACCGCACATACCAGTGCCGTCAACCATGATTGGGTTCAGGGAAGCGATGATAGGCGTGTCGTACTTCTCGGCAGTGAGAGTGGAGAATTTCATCATTGGAACTGGGCCAACGCAGAATACGCGGTCGACCTGCTTGTCCTGCAGAAGACGCTCGAGAGGTGCGGTTACAACGCCCTTCTCGCCAAGAGAACCGTCGTCTGTGGTGATGTGGATGTGATCGTCGTCCAGAATGGAACGGAACTGATCCTCAAGCAGCAGCAGCTCTTTGGTACGAGCGCCCATGATTGCGTGGACCTCGCGGCCAGCTGCTACGAGCTGACGAGCAACAGGGAAGGCGATAGCCAGGCCAACGCCGCCGCCGATAACTGCCCATTTGCCCTCGCCCATCTCGGTAGGCTCACCCAGAGGACCAGTTACGTCCTGCAGGAAATCACCAACCTCATAGGTAGAAAGCATCCTGGTGGTCTTGCCGATTACCATGAAGATAAACTCGACCCAACCCTCCTCAGGATTCCAATCCGCAAAGGTAAATGGAACGCGCTCGCCACACTCATTTGCGCGGACCATCAGGAACTGACCAGCATGTGCATGCTTGGCCATCTGTGGTGCCTCAATGCGGAACTTGAAGACCTTCTCGGAGAACTGAGTCTTTTCGAGGATCTTATACATTCAGCGGTACTCCTCTCCTAACACAACAAAACTGCGAGTGAGTTGACGCGCCGCACTACAGCGTGCCTTCTGGCGAGAAGACAGTGGCAGGTGACGCATGTATCCCACGCATACGAGTCTGGGTAACCCGTATTCGCAAACAACATATCTATTGTACTATTTGCGCATGATTCAATGCATGAACAATTCATGAATGAGCATAAATATTTCGTAGTTTGTTTTGCCTGCTAGCTGCGGAGGGCGAGAAACCCGGTGAGCTTGCGGCGCGACGACACGCGGCGATGGCACGCGGAGGAGTGCGGTGACTGCTAGCTGCGGAGGAGCTGTGACACGCGAGGATGGCTAGCTGCAGAGGAGTTGCTCCACCTGATCAGCAGCCGCCTGAGCAGTGACCAGGAAGTCTTCCAGGTTGTTTCCCTTGAGCTCGCGCAGAACATAGTCTGCCACCGGCATCTTTCCAGGAGGTCGACCGATGCCAAACTGCAGGCGCATAAAATCCCTGGTCTGGAGCTTGTCGGCGATGGAACGCAGGCCGTTATGCGAGTTGAGTCCGCCGCCTTCTTTGAAGTTGAGCTGGCCCTCTGTGAGGTCAACCTCGTCGTGAATAACAAGGATTTGCGCAGGTTGAAGGTGGTGTGCACGAGCAAGTTTGGAGAGGGGACCACCGCTGGTGTTCATGAAGTCCTGAGGTTTGGCCAGGAGTACACGGCGTTTCTCGCCAGATGCGGCTCCGGGAGCTGCGGGAAGGGTGATCTCCGCGACCTGGCAGCCCGCCTCGCTTTTCCAGTACGAAACGCCGTGGCGCTCGGCAAGGGCATCGACGACGGCAAAACCAGCATTGTGCCTGGTGCGCGCGTATTTCTCGCCAGGATTTCCCAGACCCGCTACAAGCACAATTTTGTTACCGTGCATCGAATTTCCTTCCGTTTGAGATGTGTACGTCTATGATGGTAAGGGAAAACGACAGGTTCGACCAGCGTGAACTGAGCTCGCGGTTGGCAGCCTAGCGGCGGCGCGCGTGACGTGCAGCAATCGGCGTGCGGCGAACAGCGATTGGCTTGCGGCGAACAGCGTGCGGGACATGCGTTGTTCAATCGAGGTGCGGAGGCAAAATGAAGAAGATTCTGGTTACCGGATTTGAGTCTTTTGGTGGCGAGAAAATCAATCCAGCTTGGGAGGCTGTGAAGGCGCTGCCCGAGACCATTGGCGGTGCCCAGGTGATAAAACTACACGTACCTGTTGAGTTTGGCGCTGGTGCTCAGAAGGTTATCGACGCGCTTGAAGCGGAGCGTCCCGAGATTGTGCTTTGCGTGGGCCAAGCGGGTGGAAGAAGCAAGATTACGCCCGAGTTTGTGGGCATCAACTGGGCTCACGCGCGAATCCCCGACAACGCGGGCAAGCAGCCGCTCTCGCAGCGCATCATCAACGGCGCTCCCGACGCGTATTTTGCGTCGCTGCCGGTAAACGCCATGGTGGCTGCCATGAACCAGGCGGAGATCCCCGCGGCGGTCTCGTACACTGCGGGAACGTACGTCTGCAACGACGTCATGTACCAGGTCCTTCACGCGCTGGTCACAAGATTTCCGGAGACTCGCGGTACGTTTCTGCACGTACCGTTCGCAACGGAGCAGGTTGTCGAGAAAAACGCTGTAGCCGCCGAGAAGGCTGATGCCACCGAGAAGACCGCTGCTGGTGAGAAGACCCGCTCCGCTGGCGAGGAGGTCGCTGCTGGTGAGAAGACCGCTGCTGGTGAGAAGACCGCTGCTGGTGAGAAAGCCGCTGCTGGTGAGAAGACCGCTGCTGGTGAGAAGACCCGCCAGGTGCCAAGCATGCCGCTGGAGATGATGACTCGCGGACTGCAGGTTGCGCTGGAAGCGGCGCTTGCAAACGACGTTGACCTCGCGGATTCCGAAAGCGGAACGACCTGCTAGATTGCGCGCCGCTGATGGTGGTCTTCGAGCGCACGGGTTTCTCGCCAGACGCGCCCTTCTTGTCGAGCGCACGGGTTTCTCGCTAGACGCGTCCTTCTCGCCAAGCGCGCCTGAAAAGTGCATGAAGTCTGAGTAAACTTACTCAGACATGGCGAGAAAAACCGGCAAAACCACTCAGACTTGGTGTGCTTTTCCGGCAAACAGTTCAGACATGGCGAGAAAATCAGGCGCGCTCCTGTCCGCATCAGGCTCGCCCGCGCGCGACCCGGGTTCGCACCGCCCGCCTGGCGAGAAACCCGGTCCACTCTCAGCGTTTCCGCACAAGAAACCCGGTATCCACACGAAATGGATACCGGGTTGAAATCACTCGCAACCTGTGGCCGCGCGCAACTGACCTGCGGCGTTACAGGTTAAAGTCGCCGCCGAAGATATCGGAGACAGGGCGGTCGGTGTAGACAGCGTAAATTGCCTCGGCAAGCTCGTTTGCAATGGTAATCGTCTTGATCTTGGAACCTTCTTTGTTTGCAGCTGCGCAAGGAATTGCGTCGGTAACCACGCATTCCTCGATAGGAGCGTTGTTGAGGCGCTCGATTGCAGGACCAGAGAAGATGCCGTGGGTAGCACAGACGTAGATATCGCCAGCGCCCATTTCCTTCAGCTTAACAACGGATGCGCAGAGGGTGCCTGCGGTATCAATCATGTCGTCGTTAACGATGCAGGTCTTGCCCTTGATGTCGCCGATGATGCCCATAACAGCGCTCTCGTTGTGGCGAGGACGGCTCTTGTGAGCAATTGCAAGGCCACAGTCAAGGTAGTCGGAAAGCTTCTTAGCTGCCTTTGCGCGACCCATATCAGGGGAGACAACAACGGTATTCTCCCAGTCAAATGGCTTGTTCTTAAAGTAATCACCCAGAAGGTAGAGAGCGGTTAGGTGAGAAACAGGAATGTCAAAGAAGCCCTGGATCTGGCCCTGGTGCAGGTCAAGTGTGATGACGCGGTCAACACCAGCGTTTTCAAGCAGGTTTGCCATCAGACGAGCGGTAATAGGCTCGCGAGCAGCGGCCTTGCGGTCCTGACGAGCATATGCGTAGTGAGGGATAACTACGGTAAAGCTGTTAGCAGATGCGCGCTTTGCAGCGTCAGCAACAATCAGCGTTTCCATAACCAGGTCGTTGACGTTGACACCTGCCAAAGACTGAATGAAGAAGACCTCGTCGCCGCGGACAGACTCGTCAAAGCGAGCGTAGATTTCTCCGTTAGCAAACTTCTCGAGGAGAAGACCTTGTAGCTCTAGGTGAAGAATGTCTGCAACCTTACGAGCCAGTTCAGGGTTACCTGTACCGGTGTAGAGCTTGATATTTCTAGCAACTAACAGTGGTTCACTCAGGTTCTCGAACATCTAGTCCTCTTTCTCAAGCTTGTGACGCCTCTGGGCGGCGTATCCCTCAACAATTTTTTGCTCAGAGCGCTCGAGTGCAAGCGCATCTGCTGGTACATCCTTTGTGATGCACGAACTTGCCCCCACAAGTGCGCCATCACCAATTGAGACGGGTGCCACCATCATGGTATCGGATCCAACAAAGACGTTGTTGCCAATGTTAGTCTTGAACTTGTGGTAACCGTCGTAATTGCATGTAATTGATCCTGCGCCAATATTGACGCCAGAGCCCATGGTAGTGTCACCAATGTAGGAGAGGTGAGGAACTTTAGAGCCTTCACCGATAGTTGAATTTTTGATTTCAACGTGGGTACCTGCTTTGGCATGAGGCATAAGGTGAGTGCCTGGACGCAAGTAAGCGCGAGGACCGCAGGTGGCAAAGTCATCTACCTGTGCGTTGATAGCTACAGTCTCGTCAACAACAGCGTCGTTACCAACAAGCGTATCGGTCAGACGAGTGTTAGGGCCTACCACGCAATTCTCGCCAATTGAGGTCTTGCCGTAGAGCATAGTCTGCGGGAGAACCTCGGTGTCCATACCAAGCGTGACCTCGGGACCAATCCAGACGGAAGTTGGGTCCAGCATGGTGACGCCTTGGCTCATCCAGTGCTCGTTAATGCGCTCCTGCATGATGCGGGTAGCAACGGCAAGCTCGGAGCGGGAGTTAACGCCTAGCGCCTCTTTGTAGTCGTCAACGTGGACGGCAGCAACAGGCTCGCCCTGGCTGACGTAAAGGCCCACCATGTCGGTGAGGTAGTACTCACCCTGTACGTTGTTATTGCCGAGAAGATCGATGTTTGCGGTCAGTCTTCCGCCACAGAAGCAGTACACGCCAACGTTGCATTCACGCTCTTGCTCGCGCTGCTCTGGCGTAGCGTCCTTGTGCTCAACAATGGCAGTTACCTGGCCGTTAGAAGAAATGACGCGACCATATCCGGTTGGATCTGGGGGCGTCATTGTGAGTACCGTACATGCGTTGTGGTGAGCTTTAGTTTCTGCGACAAGGTCGAGAATAGACTGTGCGCGCAACAGAGATGCGTCACCGTTGATAACAACAACGGGTCCCTTGAAGCCACCGAGAGCATCCTTTACAACCTTGACGGCGTGGCCGGTGCCAAGACGCTCGGTCTGGGCAACATACTCAAGGTTAGGGAAGCAAGAAAGTGCAGATTTAACCTCGTCAGCGTGGTTACCAACAACCACAATGACGCGGTCAGCGCCAGCAGTAATTGCAGCGTTGACACTCCACCAAACAAGTGGTTTATCTAGTAATTTGTGCACAATCTTAGGGTGGTGGGACTTCATGCGCGTTCCCTCGCCTGCAGCGAGGACAATCGCAGTAAGTGGCATACGTAAGCCTCCAAAGTACTTCGTATTACTCGATACGAGTGCGTCCCTACACAAAAGTTGCGTAAAAATGGCTGGGGTAGTAGGATTCGAACCCACATTCCAGGCACCAAAAACCCGTGTCCTAACCGTTGGACGATACCCCAATGTAATCACTACGTTGGTTTTGTCCGCAACTCTATTAAGTGTATCAGCTTAGCGAGGCAAATGCTCCACAAATTGCATCAAGAACAAGAACTGCTAAAGTCTGCGCATCTGCGGTAGTAAATGAACCGTCAACGTTTGTTCCTTCTGGCAGCACAATCTTGATAGGGGAGCCCGTTGCATCAGCAGATTCAATAGCAGTGCGCAGTCTTGCAGGCAGCGTCTCGTTTTCTTCCATAGAAACAGAGCCTATACCAACCTGTCCGCGGGCGGGCATGCTTGGGGCATAGGCTGTGGTCAGAACCAAAATAGTGGCAGCATCAGTAGGGGAATCGGCGCGATCAATCATGGTCATGCCGCTTGCCTCAGTAGTTGCCTTAGAAAGGTTATAGACGCGAGCAGCTACGTTTCTAGAGATAGGATCTTCTCCCGTAATTGCAATGCAGGTGGTCTCAAGAACGTTGGCAGCACGCGCAAAGCCCATAGGGCCCTGTGGATGAGGGCCTTTTGCCTGCTTACCGGACCAAACGTGGCGTAGACGCTCAATAGCGTCGAGGGTGTCTTGGAATGCCATGCCATCAGCAAGTTCGCCGACGCTCTCCTGGAAGAGCTTAACGGCCGCCTCAGTGTGAACACCGTAATGGCCATCAACTTTTCCGCACGAGAAACCCAAGATGTTGAGACGCTCCTGCAACTGACGCACGTCATTGCCGTGGAAGTTAGGAAGCCGCAGGTAGAGGGTTCTGTCTCCTAGCTCATAGCCCTCATCGACCATGATTGCCCAGGTAGAGGCATCTACTTCTTCTCCAAGAGAAAGGTCATGGTCAAGCCTAAAGCGCGCAACGGCGCGAGCAGTTGACTTGCCAAACGTGTGGCTCTGGCGCTCATCGTCTTCGATGGTGTAGCCAAGCTTTACGAGGCGTTCCTGAATGTCTTCAACGGCAGCACCAGTGCTACCAGGAGTAATAGGATCCATAATTACCTTTCTCGGTTCACAAAGAAGTCTGCCATAGACAAAAGTGTGTCGCGAGCGTCTTCAGTAAGTATCACGTTTTCAAGCACGTGCTTTGCCTCATCGACTAAGGCAAGAGCGTGCGCGCGGACAAATTTTATCGCATTAGCGCTTTCCATAAGCTCCACAGCTCGCTGAAGCTTCAAAGTATCGCTTGTATGCGCAGAAAGTATGGAGACAAGCTCCGTCTTTTCTGCGGCGCCAAGGTGTTCAAGCGCGTAGACCACTGCGAGCGTGCGCTTGCCCTCAGTGATGTCTGACCTAAAGTCTTTACCCTGTACCTCGGCATTTCCTACCAGGTTGAGAAGATCGTCTTGCAGCTGGAAGGCAAGGCCAACTTTGAGGCCAAAGTCTTTGAGCGCATCAAGCGTCTTCTGGTCGGCACCACCAATGAGCGCACCCAGTACCAGGGGATATGCTGCTGAGTAGTAGGCGGTTTTGGAGAGCGCCATAAAAAGATACTGGTCAGAGGTAACATCCCAGCGCTCGTTTTGAGCCCAGCCAAGGTCAAGCGCCTGACCCTCAAGGGTGTGCTCTTGCATGGCGAGAAGGGCGTCGATAACGCGAACTTTAAGCTGGTCAGAGAGGTGGTCGGCCACGGTAACGCGTCTGACAACATTGACCAGGGCAGAATCACCAACGTTGATGGCAAGTCCGGTCCCGAGTGTCTTGTAGAGGCACTTCTCGCCACGGCGTAGCTCTGATTTATCTGCGATGTCATCGTGGATAAGGGCCGCCGACTGGAAGTCCTCGATGGCGCAAGCTACGGGCAGAGCGGCTTCGGCTGAGCCGCCGACTGCTTCGGCGCCCAGACAGCAGAGGACCGGTCGCACGCGCTTGCCACCGCCCGCACTGAAGTGAGCGAGTGGCTGGTAGAGATAGGTGTTCAGGTCCGCGCGGGTGCGCTCCGAGGGCGTGGACGTTGCCGCCGCGGACGCCGCGGGTGCTGCGGGTGCTGCGGGCGCCGCGGGTGCCGCGGGCGCCGCGGGTGCTGCGGGCGTTGCCGCGGGGAGACCGCGCATGATCTCTGCCTCGACGGCAGGAAGCTTTTGTGTGAGGTAGTCGGCGAAGTTCACGGAAGTCCTAGCCGCGATAGCCGTCTGGGTTCATCGACTGCCACTTCCAGGAATCGCGGCACATGTCGGCAAGGTCGTACTGAGCTTTCCAGCCAAGCATGTCGGCAGCTTTCTGGCAATCGGCGTAGTTAGTTGCAACGTCGCCTGCGCGGCGAGGCTCAATAACGTAAGGAATCTCTTTGTCGCAAGCCTTTGAGAACGCCTTGATAACGTCAAGTACCGAGCTACCAGTGCCAGTGCCCAGGTTGAAGATTTCAACTCC
>CAUUGK010000019.1:0-20353 GCA_963544765.1 uncultured Atopobiaceae bacterium | reverse complement strand
GCAGTTAAATCAGCTATTGAACAAATCGTAGGCGCCTAATATGGAACAGCGCGCAGACTACGGAAATACAAAATCTGGTGGACTTGGTGCACTGATTGAGTCCGTTGAAGAGGGTAGTCCTGCGTGGAAGGCTGGCCTTGAGCCAGGCATGAGTATCGAGAAGGTCAACGGTGTTGTGCCAAAAGACCTGATTGATTGGCGTTGGGAAGCCGACGGCTCTCTTTGTGAGCTTGAGGTTTCTGTCCCCGGTGATGATGAGCTCTACGAATGTGTTCTTGAGCGTGAATCCGGAGAAGACTGGGGCGTTGACTTTGTTGATGTGCTTTTTGACGGCATCAAGACCTGCGTAAACGCGTGCCAGTTCTGCTTTATGGCCATGCTGCCAGAAGACATGCGCCCCTCGCTTTCTATTAGAGACGACGATTATCGTCTGAGCTTCTTGCAGGGCAACTTTGTCACGCTCACTAACCTCACCGATGATGATGTTGAGCGCATCATTTCTCACAAACTTGAACCTATGAATGTCTCGCTTCATGCAATTTCACCTGACGTGCGCCGCAATTTAATTGGTGCTCGTGCTGCCAGAGGCATTGAAGTACTTGAAAAGCTTATGGACGCAGGGATTGAGATTCATGGCCAGATTGTTCTGTGTCCTAATATCAACGATGGCGAAGAGCTTGATAAAACACTTGATTGGGTAGAGGCTCACCAGCAAATTACGTCTCTGGCCATTGTTCCGCTTGGCTATACCAAAGACTCCAAACGCTTTACGCATTCCTATTCTGATGACGTGGAGCTGTCCCGCTCTGTAGTTAAAATTGTTGAGCCCTACCAGAAGCGTGCACGTGCCTCTTTGGGTATTACGCGCTTCCAGCTCTCTGACGAGTTCTACGTAGATGCTCAGCTACCTATTCCACCTGCGTATACCTATGACGGTTATCCGCAATTTTATGACGGCATTGGTATGCTCAGAAGCTTCCTCGATGAGGCTGAAGAGGTCTGTGGCACTATGCGTACCGCTCTTGATGAAGCAGATACCTATCTTTCTGCGCGTTCTCGCAAGATTTTGCTGATTGTAGGAGAAGCTGCTCAGCAAACCATCCAGACCTTCTGCGACGACTGGTCAGTTGACGGCAACGTTTCTACTTTTGCCGTGCGCAACGATTTCTTTGGTGGAGACGTTAACGTCACAGGACTTATCTGCGCCGTTGATCTTCTCGCTCAGGTACCTGAAGACCTCACAAATGTTCTGGTGGTGCTCCCTGAGGTCATGTTTAACTTTGATAAGGTCACCCTTGATGGCATGTCACTGGCAGATTTAACTGCGCAGCTAGAGGCTCGCGGAGCAAAAGTCATCATGTCAATTCCTGGTCCCACAAACATTGCCAAGTCGTGCATTAAAGCGCTCAAAGAGTGGGATTAGCCACGTATTGCTGGTATTATTAAACCAACTGAATGAAAGGTGAGACATGGCTAAGCCCATTGTTGCTATTGTTGGACGCCCAAATGTTGGTAAGTCCACGCTGGTAAATAGAATTGCCGAGAAACGCGATGCAATCGTGCACGAGTCAAGGGGAGTAACCCGAGACCGCTCATATCACGATGCTGACTGGAATGGTCGTGAGTTTAAGCTCATTGATACCGGCGGCATCGAATCTATCAAGTCGCAGGACCGCTTTGCTCCGCACATTCGTGAGCAGGCGCTTCTTGCATGCGAAGAAGCAGATGTCATCGTTTTTGTGGTTGATGGATCTACTGGCGTTACTGATGAAGACGAAGAGGTTGCACGCATTGTTCGCAAGACTACTAAGCCCGTTTTCTTGGTGGTTAACAAGAAGGATAACCCTGCGACAGAGCAGGATGGTCTTTGGGATTTCTACGCCCTTGGTTGTGGTGAGCCTCTGCCTCTTTCTGCTTCACATGGTCATGGCACTGGCGACTTACTGGACGACATTGTCAACGCATTTCCAGAGGTAGATGAAGAGCCAGAAGACGACGGCATTCTGAACTTGGCTATTATCGGCCGACCAAATGTAGGTAAATCTTCGCTGGCAAACCGCCTGGCTAACAAGAAACGCTCTATTGTTTCTGATGTTGCTGGTACTACGCGTGACGCTATTGACACCATGATTGAATGGAAGGGAACTCCCATTCGTCTTGTTGATACCGCTGGTATTCGTAAGAAAAGCCAGGTACATGAAGATGTTGAGTATTACAGTCTGGTCAGAGGCCTGCAGGCAATGGACCGCGCAGACGTCTGTCTTCTTGTTGTTGACGCCTCTGTTGGCGTAACCGAGCAGGACCAGAAACTTGCAAACATGGCTGTAGAGCGTGGGTGTGCTTTGGTTCTTCTGCTGAACAAGTGGGACCTTATTGACTCTGAAGCAAAGCGCGATGAGGTAGCAGTCTCTGTAGCAAAGCGCCTGGCCTTTGCACCTTGGATTGCGTCCATCAACGTATCTGCACTTACTGGCCGCGCTATTGATAAGGTACTTGCCGCTGCTCTTTCGGCTGCAGAATCCCGCGCACTTCAGCTTAAGACTTCCGAGCTCAACGAGCTTCTCGCCCAGATTAGAGAAGGCGGTCACACGGTTTCTGACCGAGGCCGTCGCCTTAAGATTCAGTACGCTACTCAGACGGGCTCTAAGCCTCCTGTTATCTCGTTCTGGTGCAATGCTCCAGACCTTGTTGATGACAACTACGAGCGCTTTATTGAGAACAGGCTTCGCGAGAAGTTCTCTCTAGTTGGCACACCTATTCGATTGAAGTTCCGTAAGAAGGTTGAGTCTAACTAATGTCTGGCATTGTTGTTGCTCTAATTTTTGGATTTATTGCATTTGGCCTTGGCGGCATTCCATTTGGCCTGATTATTGCAAGTGTTATGGCTCATGAAGATATTCGCAAACTTGGATCAGGAAATATTGGCACCACCAATGTTGCAAGAAATGCTGGTAAAGCCGCGGGTATTCTTACGCTTCTTTGCGATGCAGGTAAGGGCATTGTCAGCGTCATGCTGGTTCGTTGGTTCTTGGGAGCCCAGGGATTTACTCCTCTGATCTCGGGAAATGATCATGCAGAGGCTGAGCTCATCATTTCTTTTGTGTATGCCTGTTGCGTTCTTGGTCATATTTTCTCGCCTTGGCTTCATTTCCATGGCGGTAAGGGAATTGCTGTTGGATTTGGCGGTGGTTTGGCGGTTAATCCACTTGCTGCTCTTGTAGCTCTTGCAGTGTTTATTACGCTTGCCGTACCAACTAAGTACGTATCGCTTGGCTCCATTGGTGCAGCTGTTGCCATTCCACTATTCTGCCTGCTATTTGGCATGGACCCCGTTGCTACCATTCCCGTATTTATTGTAGCAGCGGCAGTTATTTGGGCTCATCGCGAGAATATCAATCGTCTTAATGCTGGTAGTGAGTCTAAATTCTCTTTCGGCGAAAAGAAAAAGGACAACTAATCATGAAAAAAGTTGCTGTTATTGGTTCGGGATCATGGGGTACCGCACTTTCAACACTACTTGCTTCAACATCTGATGAGGTAATCATCTGGTCCAGGGAGGCCGATGTTACCGAGTCCATCAATAAAGAGCACGTTAACTGCAGACATCTTTCTGATTCGGAGCTTCCACACAATATTGTGTCTACCACTCGTGAGGCTGAGGCTCTCGCCGATGTAGATGCTGTTGTTATGGCTGCTCCTTCCGCGTTTTTGCGCTCTGTTTGTGCTGCTTGCGCACCATATCTTGATCCAGAGGTTGATGTTTTAATCCTCTCCAAGGGTATGGAAGCAGGCTCTCACAAGCTTATGCACGAAGTTGCTGCTGACGAGCTTGGAAACCCTGCAAGAATTGCCGTTCTTTCCGGTCCAAACCACGCAGAAGAGGTCATTAAACAGGGAATTTCCGCAGCAGTTGTAGCATCTGAAGATGCCGAGGTTGCAAAGCGCTTCCAAGCACTGCTTTCTCGTCCATACTTCAGAACCTACGTTAGCTCTGACGTACGCGGTGTTGAGGCTTGTGCAGCTGCTAAAAACGTTGTTGCCATTGCCTGTGGTATTGCTGTTGGTCTGGGCAACGGTGATAACGCTCTTGCTGCACTTATGACCCGCGGTCTTGCAGAGCTTGGACGCGTAGTATGCGCTATTGGCGGAGACCCACTCACCTGCATGGGTCTTGCAGGAATGGGAGACCTGGTAGCAACCTGTACCTCCGAGCATTCTAGAAATAGAACATTTGGAGAAGCCTTGGTCAAGGGTAAGACGCTTCAGTCTTATCAGGAAGAGACCGGTATGGTTGTTGAGGGTGCTCAGGCTGTCATTGGTCTTTATGAGCTTGGTCAGCAGATGAGCGTTGAGATGCCTATCACTTCAGCTGTTCACGCTGTACTTTACGAAGGCGCTACGCCAGAAGAAATTACTTCTCGCCTTACAAACCGCCTTCCAAATGAAGAGTTTTATGGAATGACTCGATAGGAGAGTTTGATGAATAACGTCCTGGTAGCACCATCTGTTCTATCTGCAGATTTCTCCAAGCTTAAGAGTGAGCTTGATTCAATTGCAAACGCTGACTACATCCATTACGACGTGATGGATGGTCACTTTGTTCCAAATATCTCATTTGGCCCAGATATTTTCTCGTACTGCAAAAAGTCTTCTGAGCTGCCTATTGATGTCCATCTGATGGTCACCAATCCAGCTGAGATTGCACCTCTGTTCCTAGACCGTGGTGCTGACGTTGTCACTTTCCACTACGAGGCCGAGGTTCACGCTCATCGCCTTGTTCACCTCATCAAAGAGTCTGGTGCTAAGGCTGGTATTTCACTTTGTCCAGGAACTCCTGTAAGTGTTCTTGAGGATCTTATCGAAGACCTTGATCTGGTGCTTATCATGACGGTTAACCCTGGCTTTGGTGGTCAGAAGTTTATTCCTCACTCAATTGAGAAGCTCAAAGCTCTTAAAGAGCTCTGCCGCAAACATAACGTTCATCCTCTGATTGAGGTTGATGGTGGAATTAGTGCAGCTAACGCAGCCGATGTTGTAGCCGCTGGTGCAGACATGCTTGTTGCAGGCAGCGCTGTATTTGGCCAGGAAGACCGAGCTGCAACTATCCAGGCAATCCGCGACGCTGGCGAGTCTGCTCTTACCGTTCAGGGTTAAATTACAGCTCAATTCATTATTTAAGCAACCACATTCTTTCAGGATTGAACTAGCAGAAAACACGTTATGGATTACGTTTACCTAGACTATGCAGCTTCAGCACCAATGCGCCAAGAGGCGCTTGATGCCGAGAAAACCTATGAAGCTTCACCCATTGCAGGGGTGAACCCAAACTCCTTGCACTCGCTTGGTCGTCAAGCAGCGCGAGAGCTTGATGGTGCTCGTGGTGTTATTGCACGTGCGGTAGGCGGCAAATTTAGAGCCCCTGACGTGGTCTTTTGTTCTGGCGGAACTGAGGGGAATAACCTGGCTGTTCTAGGTATGGCAGAAGGTATTCGTAATAAGGATCACAAGCGCAACACGGTAGTTTTCTCGGCAATTGAACATGATTCTGTTTTGGATCTTGCGCCTGTTCTTCGCGAGAAGGGCTTTGAGGTTAGAATTGCTCAGCCTAACCGTCAGGGAAAGATTGAGGCTTCTACACTTGAGGGTCTTTTGGATCAGTCGGTAGCTCTTGTTTCTGTGATGTATGCCAATAATGAAACGGGCGTTATCCAGCCAGTTGTAGACCTCGCACACACTGCTCATAAGGTAGGCGCACTATTCCATACTGATGCAGTTCAGGCATTTGGCCGTATTCCTCTTGAGGTAGCTGACGTTGACGCTTTGACCATTGCTGCTCACAAGATTGGCGGTCCTCTAGGTATTGCTGCCGTGCTTATGCGCTCCAAGACGCCGTTTAAGGCGCAAAGTTTTGGCGGGGGACAAGAGGCTGGTAGGCGTCATGGAACGCAGGACGTGAGGAGTGCTCTAGCTTTTGCGGCTGCAGCTCAGTGGTGCCAGGATAACCTTACTCAAACGCAAGAGAGCGTTTCAGCACGCGCAAATAAGGTATATGAGACTCTTTGTGCTTCTCCCAAAATTAAACCAACTACAGAGTCTTATGCGGGCAAAGATCACATGCCTGGTACGGTAAGCATTATGGTTCCCTCAATGGATTCTGAGACGCTTATCTTAAAGCTTGACCAGGCAGGCTATGAGGTTTCAGCTGGTTCTGCGTGCTCTTCAGGATCTCTTGACGCAAGCCACGTTCTCTCGGCTATGGGCATCTCTAGAAACGAGGCTCTGGGTAGCTTGCGTATTACCTTTGACGAGCGCGTTTCTGAAGCAGACCTTGATACATTCTGTGCAACCTTGCTGCAGATTGTTGGATAAATTTTTCACATACTAATCTCTACATTAGGTATGTTCTGCGCCTGATACGTCCTTATTTACGGTAGACTAGATGAGTAACCGTATATGAGGAGGCCCTATGAGTGAGTCTGTTAATCTGATGCAGCTCCAGGATATTGATTTGCAGCTGCTAAAACTCGCATCTAACTTGGCCTCAATGCCCCAGGTTCAAAAGATTAAAAACGCCCAACTTGCAGAGAAAAAGATTGCTTCTCAGCTTAAGCAAGTACTTGGCGTTAAAAAAGACGTAGAAATTGATATTTCTGACCTCAATGAGCAGCGCGCCCATTATGTCCTTAAGACAGATGAGGTTTCTGCTGCCGTAGAAACTGCAACTAATCATCGCGCTCTTAGAGACTTTGACCAGCAGCTTTCTTCTTTGGCAAAGAATATCGAGAAGTGCGATTTTAAACTTGCAGCAAAAACAGAAGAGCTTGAGAAGTGCAAGAAGGCTTATCAGACAGCTCAAGACTTGCAGGTAAAGCTTATGAAAGAACGTGAGAGCCTTTCTCAGTCTCTTGAGATTGATTCGGCAGCACTTCGAGCAGAGATTGTAGAGCTCTCTAAGTCTCGAGAAGAACTTGCAGCTCAGATTTCTGCTAATGCGCTTGAGCGTTATGAAGCTGCACGTAAACGTTTTAAGGGCCTGGCAGTTGAGCACCTTGTAGGTAATGTTCCAAGTGTTTGCCGCGTCAAGCTGCAGCCAAGTTCATTCCATGATCTTCAGCACAGCTCTGAGATTGCTGAATGTCCTTATTGCCACAGAATGCTTATTACTTCTACAGCGTTTGAAGAATAAAGGAATTTATCGCTATGTTGGATAAAACCGCTCAGTCCTCTGTATGCCTTGTGGTGTGCGGAGGTATTGCTGCATATAAAGCCTGCGAAGTACTCAGAGGCCTTCAGAAAGCAGGCTGCGACGTTCGCGTTGTTATGACAGAAGATGCAGCTCAGTTTGTGGGAAAGGCCACTTTTGAGGCGCTTACGCATCATGAGGTAGTGCAGTCGCTCTACAACAATGCCGAAACTCCAGTTGCTCACGTTGACCTTGCTGACTGGGCAGATTGCATGGTAGTTGTACCAGCTACTGCCAATATCATGGCAAAAATGGCTCATGGTATAGCTGATGACGCTGCCAGCACAACGCTTCTAGCAGCTCATACGCCAGTTCTTGTGGCCCCGGCCATGAATACACATATGTGGACAAATCCAGCCACTCAGGCAAATGTCGCACTGCTCCGCCAGCGTGGAATCCAGATGGTTATGCCTCAGACAGGTCGTCTTGCCTGCGGCTATACCGGAGACGGAAAGCTGGCTCCAGTACAGCAGATTGTGGACGCTGCACTGAAGGTTCTATCTGCTACAGCTGCAACGCCAGCTAAACTAGATCTTGCAGGTAAAAAACTTCTAATTACCGCAGGGCCCACGCACGAGAAGATCGATCCAGTTCGCTTTATTACCAACTGTTCAACGGGCAAGCTTGGTTATACCATAGCTAGAGTTGCGGCACGTCGTGGAGCAGACGTCACACTTATCTCTGGACCTACGAATCTTGAAGCTCCTCAAGGCGTCAACATTCAAAGAGTGGTTTCTGCTGAAGACATGTATAAGGCATGCGTAAGCGTTTTTGACAGCGTTGATGCAGCAATTTTGACGGCAGCTGTTGCCGACTACACGCCTGCTCATCCAGCAGACCATAAGCTCAAGAAATCAGTAGAGCATCTTGAGTCTATTGACCTTAAAGAAACCACCGATATTCTCGCTAGCCTGTCAAAGACCAAGAAAGACCAGGTTGTAGTAGGTTTTGCGGCAGAGACAAATAACGTCTTGGAGCATGCTCAGGCTAAACTTGAGCGTAAAGGTTGCTCCATGATTGTGGCAAATGATGTGTCTAGACTAGATTCAACCTTTGGCTCAGATACAGACCGTGTGGCTTTTGTAACTCCTCAAGGTGTAGAACAGCTTGAGACTTTACCACTTGTTGACGTAGCCTCTGAGCTTTTGGACCGTGTGGCCAAAATGCTTGAGGAGCGTGCATAGCGTGCGACCAGAAGATCTTTTTATTGGATGCCATCTCTCGGCAGCTAAGGGCTGGGAGGCAATGGGTAAGGATGCTCTTTCTATTGGGGCAACTACCTTTGCTTTCTTCACCAGAAATCCTCGTGGTGGCAACGCTAAGGCTCTAGATGAGGCTGATGTTGCAAGGCTTAGGGAGCTTCTTGAGGCTCATCACTTTGGGCCTCTGGTTGCGCATGCTCCTTACACCATGAACCTGTGCTCTGCAAAAGACGAGACCAGGGATTTTGCTCGTCGAGCACTCACAGAAGATCTTGAACGTATGGAGTATCTGCCTGGTAATTATTACAACTTTCATCCCGGTAGCCATGTGGGTCAAGGCTCTGACGTGGCCATAGAGCAGATTTCTGAAGCGCTTAATGACTGCCTTTTTGAGGGTCAGCACACTACGGTTCTTCTTGAAACTATGGCGGGCAAGGGTACAGAAGTTGGTAAAACGTTTGAAGAGATTGCCGCGATTTTAGATAAGGTAAACCACCCTGAGCTTATGGGCGTGTGCCTTGATACCTGTCATGTTCACGATGTCGGCTATGAAATTGTAGAAAATTTTGATGCTGTTCTAGATACATTTGATCAGATAGTTGGCTTGAAAAAGCTCAAAGCCTTGCATCTTAATGACTCCAAGAATCCTCTTGGGGCTCATAAAGATAGACATGAGCAGATTGGCAAAGGCTTCATTGGATTAGAAACGTTCCGCGCTGTGGTGACTAATCCGCGCGTCAACACGCTTCCTATGATTTTGGAGACTCCTCATTCTGAGCTTTCTGGTTGGGGAGAAGAAATTGCGTTACTTCGTTCTTTTTTAGGTGATAACTAGTGGGAATTCTGGTAGGTTGCGAACAAATTTCTATGGAATGGCCTGGTAAGAAGGTTCTTACCAACCAGACTATTGGCGTTAATGAGGGTGACCGTATTGGTGTTGTGGGCAAAAACGGCGATGGAAAATCAACCCTCTTAGATCTTATCGCCCATAGAATTGAGCCTGATTCCGGAAACGTAATTTGGAGAAGTGGCATTCAAGTAGGCTACATGGGCCAAAGTGATTCACTTTCTGATTCACAGACAGTTTGCAGTGCTGTTGTGGGAGATACGCCAGAGTACGAGTGGGCATCTGACGCTCGTATCCGTAAGATTATTGATGAACTCATTGGAGACTTAGACTGGAATGGCCTGGTAGGAGAGCTTTCTGGAGGTCAGCGTAGACGCTGCGATTTGGCTCGACTGCTTGTGGGCACCTGGGATTTAATGCTTATTGACGAGCCAACCAACCACCTTGATCTTCACGCTATTCAGTGGCTTGCAAATCACCTTAAAAACCGCTGGTCAGAGGGAAATGGTGCCATCATTCTGGTCACACATGACCGTTGGTTCTTGGATGAGGTCTGCGACCACATGTGGGAAGTTCACGATGGTGTTATTGACCCATTTGACGGCGGCTATTCTGCCTACATTCAAGCTCGAGTTGAACGTGATAGACAGGCAGCGGCGATCGAAGAGCGCCGTCAAAATACGCTCAGAAAAGAGCTTAACTGGCTTGCTCATGGTGCAAAGGCTCGCACGTCAAAGCCTAAGTTTAGGATTGACGCTGCCATGGAGCTTCTGGCCGAAGATCCACCACTTAGAAACACGCTTGAGCTCAAACGCATGGCAGTCTCTAGGCTAGGCAAGCAGGTTATTGAGATGCATGACGTCTCCTTTGCCTACAAAAATGCTGCACAGGCTACGGATGTAGATCCTAAAACGCAGTTAGATGCATCAAAGAATCAAACGGACGTCATCAAACATGTTGAGTGGCTCATTGGCCCAGGGGACCGTTATGGCATTCTGGGCGAGAATGGCGCTGGTAAGTCCACACTTCTTGAGTTGATGACGCAGCAGTTACAACCAACGTCGGGTCTGGTAAAAGTGGGAAAGTCCGTCAAATTTGGTTGGCTTTCTCAGCAGATTGATACATTTGTTACAAAAGAGACGTGGACTGTTCTTGAACTGTTAAGCCAGTACAAGACAAACTACCTGGTAAACGGCAAGATGCAAAGCCCCACACAGCTGCTTGAAAGTTTAGGTTTTGATCGACGAGAGTTTACCAACCGCTTACAAGACCTTTCCGGAGGCCAGCGTAGGCGTTTGGCGCTCCTTTGTGTCCTTCTGGAAGAACCAAACGTGCTGGTACTGGACGAGCCAGGCAACGATCTGGACACGGATATGCTTGCTGTCCTGGAAGACCTTCTGGACTCGTGGCCTGGAACCCTTCTGGTAGTCAGCCATGATCGCTTCTTGATTGAGCGCGTAACTGACGACCAATATGCCCTCATAGATGGCCATATTCGCCACGTCCCCGGCGGCGTAGACGAGTACCTCAAGCTTGTTGATGCTGCAAAGCAAACGGCGAGAAGAGCGGGGGAGCTGTCGGGTACACGCGGAAACTCAGGTACAAATGAGTCGCAGGTAGACGGGTCTTCTCGCCAGGAGAGCTCGGTGCTGAGTAACGCTGAGCGTCGCGAGCTCAAGAAGCGCTTTGATTCGATTGAGCGTCGCATGGGCAAAGCTCAAGAGCTACCTGGACAGATTAGGAAGCAGATGAGCTCCGCTGATGCCACAGACGCGCAGCGTTTGATGGAGTTGCAGCAGCAGCTTGATGACGCAGAAGCGGCGCTGATGGAGCTGGAAGACGAGTGGTTGAAGCTAGCAGAGAAACTTGGTGAAGCGTAAATGGGAGAGTTGCTCTCTAGATTCGTATGGCCAAAGTATAGTCGCAAGAGTTTTGTTGCCTTGCTTTGTAAAGGTGTTGAGGTCATTGGTGACCTTCTTACACCTTTGATTATTGCGCGCATGATTGACCTCGGAATTCACGGGGCAAACATGTATGACATTATTCGCTACGGTATTTTGCTAGTCGTAATCGCAATTGTGGGTTTTAGTTTTACGCTTGTCTGTCAGAAAATTGCTTCTATTGTTTCTCAGCGCACGGGAACTGACCTGCGCAATGAGCTGTTTAAGAAGATTCAAGAGCTCTCAAGTGCCGATATTTCTGTACTGGGAACAGATACGCTGGTAACCCGCCTTATCAACGATGTTAACCAGGTGCAGGTTACCGTTGCTCTGGGTATTCGTCAGCTGGTCAGATGGCCAATCTTAGCGGCTGGATCTATTATTGCCACCCTTATGCTTGATGCGCAGCTTGGTATGGTCTTTTTACTGGCAACCGTGCTAGTAGCCGCTATTTTCTTTTTTGTTGCACGTAAATCTACCGCACTCTTTACTGAGCTGCAGAAGCGCCTTGATACCGTTTCTTTATATATGCGACAAATGCTTTCTGGTATTCGTGTTATTAGGGCTTTTAGGCATGAGTCAGAAGAGAAGGAACAATTTTCTGAAGCAGTCCTTGCTCAGACAGAAACGGCTACAAATGCAGCAAATTATTCAGCCCTTCTGAACCCTGCAACCTTCCTAGTCATGTACCTGGGAATTGCCGTAACACTTTGGCTTGCGGCTCCTCAGATTACCGCGGGTACGCTATCCCAAGGTACCGTGGTGGCACTTGTCAGCTATATGACCA
Source organism: uncultured Atopobiaceae bacterium (assembly GCA_963544765.1). Classification (GTDB taxonomy): domain Bacteria; phylum Actinomycetota; class Coriobacteriia; order Coriobacteriales; family Atopobiaceae; genus Lancefieldella. Next base: position 8,334 of record CAUUGK010000019.1, on the reverse strand, counting down.
GTGCGCTTTTAGCTATTGGCTACGTTGCTAACCTGGTTATTATCATTACACGCGGAACTGCGTCTGCTACACGCGTAATGGAAGTTCTGAACACTAGGCCAGCGCTCTCTGATAAGGGAAATGAGCATTTCAACCTCACAGAATCAGACTTCGCTGGCACTGCTGTAGCGTTTAAGGATGCTTCACTTGTCTACGGTGGTGGGGGAGAACCTGCTCTTTCTAGTATCAATCTTTCGCTCCAGGCTGGCCAGACGCTGGGTATCATCGGTGGTACGGGCTCTGGTAAGTCCAGTTTTGCTGCCCTCATCCCGCGTCTTTTTGATACGGAGACCGGTTCTGTAAGCGTCTTTGGCCACGACGTCAAAACGTATACGTTTGAGCAGCTGCGTTCCCTTATTGGCTACGTTCCACAGCACACCTCACTGGTCAGCGGCACCATTCGCTCCAATCTCTGCTGGAAGAATCCAAACGCCTCTGACGAGGAGCTTTGGACAGCTCTTGAGGTTGCTCAGGCAGCAGACTTTGTGCGCGAGAAACCCGATCAGCTTGACAGCATTGTTGAGCGTGGCGGCAAGAACTTCTCGGGCGGTCAGCGCCAGCGCCTGACCATTGCTCGTGCCCTGGTGGGAAGCCCGCGCATTGTCATCTTGGACGACGCTGCTTCCGCTCTTGATTTTGCCACGGATGCACACCTCCGCGCAGCCCTTCGCAAGCTCAGCGCAACCACTTCAAGCATCATTATTTCGCAGCGTGTAGCTGCGGTTATGCAGGCAGACAAGATCCTTGTTCTTGACCATGGTAAACAAGTGGGGCTAGGGACGCACAAAGAACTTCTCGCCACGTGTCCGCTGTATAAAGAGATTTGTCTCTCACAGCTTCGTCCTGAGGAGGTGGAGTAATGGCCGATATGTATTCTGGCGGGAGCACCTCCGCTATTGCATCAAGCGCTCCTGAGCGCGGCAAAGGCGGCTCCGCTGACGCTATCTCCATGTCCGCAGCAGAAGTCACACGCCGACTAGCTGCATGGATTTCTCCTCACAGAGGTTTTCTGGTTCTGGCGTCTGTGTCATCTATTGCAACCGTTATTCTGCAGCTCTGGGTACCCATCATTGTGGGTAGTGCCATCGACCAGCTCATCAGACTGGTCCAGGGCGCCGAGGCAGCACTTTTGCCTACGCTCGCTCAGCTCTCACTGGTAGTTTTGCTTGCAAGTGCTACGCAGTGGCTAGCTTCTTGGTCTACCAATAAGCTTACCTACCTAGTTACACGCGATCTCAGAGACGCATCTCACGCCAAGGTTGCAAACCTACCGCTCTCATACATTGACACGCATTCTCAGGGAGACTTGCTCTCTAGGGTAGTTAACGACGTAGACCAGCTTGGCGACGGCCTTCAGCAGGGCCTAACGCAGTTCCTCACAGGCGTGGTGACCATTATTGGAACCTTATGCTTTATGTTCTATATGTCATTTCCTATGGGCCTTGTAGTTGCTCTAGCTACGCCGCTCTCTATTATTGTTGCTTCCGCCATTACCAAATACGCAAGCTCATCTTTTAGCAAGCAGCAGGGCTACCAGGGTCAGCTAGGCGGATACGCAGAAGAGATGGTCTCTAACCAGGAGCTTATTACTGCTTTTGCTCATAAGGACGCTATTATTGAGCAGTTTGAAGCTATTAACGAGAAACTCCGTGTAGTAGGAGAGCGTGCACAGTTTGCTTCATCGCTTTCTAATCCTTCCACGCGTTTGGTAAACAACTTCATTTATGCACTGGTAGCTGGACTTGGCTGCATTTGCGTTTTGACGGGCGTTCCTTCTGTGCTTACCATTGGTCAGGTGCAGAGCTTCCTCTCGTATGCCAACCAGTATATGAAACCTTTTAACGCCATTTCCGCAGTTGTTACACAGGTTCAGACAGCCTATGCAAGTGCTCGCCGCGTGTTTGATCTTCTCGACGTAAAAGAAATCAAGCCTGACCCAGCCGACGCTGAAGTTATTCAAGATCCACAGGGCTCCATTGAATTTGACGACGTGGCGTTTTCCTACGATCCCAAGCACCCGCTACTCAGTCACATTTCATTCAAGGCAGAGCCTGGTCAGAAGATTGCTCTTGTTGGACCAACCGGCTGCGGAAAGACTACCCTTATTAACCTGCTGCTGAGGTTCTATAGCATTGATTCTGGTGCAATTTATGTAGACGGTCATAACACGCAAAAGCTCACAAGAGCATCGCTCAGAGAGCAGTTTGGCATGGTGTTGCAGGATACGTGGCTCTTTAAGGGAACCATCAAAGAAAACATCCGCTATGCAAAGCCAGACGCAACCGATGAAGAGATTTTTGCTGCAGCCCAGAAGGCTCAGGCTCACGAGTTTATCCAGCAGCTTCCACAGGGTTATGACACCATGGTGGGAGAGTCTGGCGGATCCTTGTCCCAGGGTCAGCAGCAACTTCTGTGCATTGCCCGCGTTATGCTAGCCAATCCACCTATTCTGCTTCTTGATGAGGCGACTTCAAGCATTGATACGCGAACAGAACAGCTGGTACAAAAGGCGTTTGACACCATCATGAAGGGAAGAACTTCACTGGTTGTTGCTCACAGGCTCTCAACCATTCAGGGCGCAGATTGCATTCTTGTCCTCAAGGACGGCTCAATTCTTGAGCGCGGAACTCATGATGAGCTCTTAGCTAAGGGCGGCTTCTACGCCAATCTGTACGAGAGTCAGTTTGAAGGTACAGACGCATAAATTAGAATGGAATTTTTGAAAGAGCCAGCACCTTGAATGGGCTGGCTCTTTCAATATCACCTGTAATTGACAAACTGGAATTGTGCGTTTGAAGCGAAGCAAAATACGAATGCACCGCAGCAATAAATTTCTGTTTAACGATTTCTTTTTCCGGTATTTTCTGTCCCTCGTATTTCCTCATGATAGAAATAATCCACAATCACCGGATGTCCCTGCGTGACCCTGCCATAAGGCATTTCATTATCCACAAAGGGACAATCATACTTCTTAGCCATTTCCGCAGCTTTTACTTCAAGCGCTTCAAAGTAGCTGCGGTTATGCTTGTTATAAATCTCATCGTAAAGCGGTACAAGATCAGGATATTTTTCGGCGATATAATCCATGATCGTCTTTTTGAAGCCGCCCCGAAGATTGAGGTTTTCGAGCCAGAACAGATCGCACTGATCCTTTACCCGCTCAAAGATGGCTTCAAAGTCCGTGATTCCGGGGAATACCGGGGATACGAAACAGGTTGTACGGATTCCTGCATCATATACCTGCTTCATAGCAGCGATACGCCGTTCAATGTTCGGAGCAGAGTCCATATCGTTCTTGAAATTTTCATCCAGTGTGTTGATCGACCATGAAACGGTCACTCGTCCAAGCTTCTTCAGCAGATCAATATCCCTTACCACAAGATCAGACTTTGTGCAGATCAGAATATCTGCGTCACTGCCAATCAACTGCTCCAGAAGTTTTCTGGTATTCCCGAATTGCTCCTCCTGTGGACTGTAGCCATCCGTCACAGAACCGATGACCACCCGCTGTCCAGCATATTTCTTCGGATTTTTAATTTCCGGCCAATGCTTCACATCAAGGAAAGTACCCCATTCCTCCGTATGTCCGGTAAAGCGCTTCATAAAAGAAGCGTAGCAATACTTGCAGGCATGTGTACAGCCCACATAAGGATTGACCGAGTAACCGCCTACCGGCAGACTGGACTTGGTCATGATGTTTTTTGTTTCCACCTCAGAAATGAGGATTCCATCGATTACTTCTGCCATGATCTCTGTACCTCTAACACTTTATTGAATTCTTCTGGCATTTCTTGAATCATATTTTCATCCCCTATGATAGAGACAAGGTCTTCCTTCATAAACACCGGAATGCCCAGCGCATGACGAGATTCATGTTCTGAATCTGATCTTTGATACAAATACTCATGACTTCTGCCGTTCCTCAAGATTCTTTCTGATGCGGTCGAGGCATTCCTCAAACCGGGTAATTTCTTCCTCTGAAAAACCCTTGTAGTAAATGCTGCCCATCTCATCAGATACAGAATCGTACTCGTCCTTTAAGGCATGTGCTTTCTCAGTCAAAAACAGGAGTGTTTTCCTTTTGTCCGTTTCAGACTGAACACGGCTTATCAGTCCTTGATGTTCCATTCTTTCCAGCATCGTCGTAAGAGATGTTATTGCTAATCCGCATTTGGCCGAGAGCGACCTGATCGAGATTCCATCCTCCTGCCACAGTACATAAAGAATGCGCCCCTGGGCTCCATTGAACGCATCAATATTCTTTTCGCTGAGAATCTTCTCAAAAATCCGGTCACCAAGCTGTTTTATTTTGGTGACAAGAAATCCTCCATTTGTTTTCATACAAAAGCTCCTATATAGTAGTTTATAAAATCATACTATATAGGAGTTTTATTGTCGACAGCTTGTATATCTGAATAAAGGAAATTTCCAATTTGTCACTTTGTCTATGCTACAAATTAGATCACACCGGTTTTTGAAAAACTACTTCAATATATAAAAAGCCAGGAATATTCCTGGCGAGAAATTCTGGTCGGGTGGACTGGATTTGAACCAGCGACCCCTTGACCCCCAGTCAAGTGCGCTACCAAGCTGCGCCACCACCCGTTTGCTTTTGATACGATAGCATTCCAACATAAAATGAGCAAGTAATTCCCGGTAACCGTGAAGATAGAGTGGGCTAGATATGGATAACTTCTTTCAGCGTGCATTTTCAGTGGTCAAGCAGATTCCCGAGGGCAGAGTCAGTACGTATGGGCAGATAGCTCGAATGATAGGGGAGCCAAGAAAGGCTCGCTATGTGGGATTTGCTATGCACCAGAGTCCGGGAGTTGCTGGTGGCGTGTCATGTCACCGAGTAGTCTTTAAAGACGGCTCGCTAGCTCCTGGCTTTGCTTTTGGTGGACCAGATGCACAGAGAGAGCTTCTTGAGGCAGAAGGTGTGCAGTTTCTAGAAAACGGTAAGGTAGATATGAGACACTTCCTCTGGGAAGCATAAAAAGATGAAACATTATTTTATGTTGTGAAATATTCTCCCAGCTAAGAAGCACTATTTGCTGGGTACAATCGCAGTGAGTTCCTGGTAGTTGGCACGTTCCGTTTAATGGAGGTCAAATGAAGCGTAGCTCTAGGATGAGCAAGTTCTTTACTGCAATTTTTGTACTACTGGTAACGTCAGCCTTGAGTGTGGGCATTTTGTCTGGCTGCTCACAAACAGAAAACAAACAAGACCAGACAACATCCACCACGTCAGAACAAAAAAGAAGAGAAGAAAGACGAGAAAAAAGAAGATTCTTCTAGCTCCTCTAGCTCCTCATCAAACAATTCAAACGCAACCGGCTATGGCACCTATCATATTCCTGATGGATTCAGCTTTGATAACAGCCTGTATCCAGATTTGCAAATTACTACGCAGGTTGATAAAGACAGCCTCTGGCCAATCATTATTCGCATTGAGGGTACAGCAGATCAGTTTGATTTGATGAGAAAAGCAACTATCGATGCGGCTCAGAGGGCTCAGGTACTTGAGTCTGCAGAAGAGATTGGCAACACTGTTGACCAGGCCCTCGCACATCCATCCAACTATAACCTGACTGACTGCGCAATTCTTACTTCAACACCAGAGTCATATCGTAAAACTTATGTAATTACATTTACGGTGAAGAGCCACTATGAGGTTAAAAAGTAGTTTGAACTGAAATTTCATTTTATAAAAAATCATTTCAAATCTGCGCCTGTCAATTCAGGCGCATTTTTATTAGATAAAAGAATATATAATCAAATCATATTCTACTGATTATAAACGGTTTAAACATGTAATTTTCAGGAGGTAATAATAATATGAATGGCATCAAAATTGGGTATTACTATTGCTCAATCAATACATTTCTGAACATTATAAAAAATAGAGAGATATATTTATCGGATCCGTTAAAGATGAATGATTCATCTGAAATTAAGTGGTATTTAAATAAATTAAATGAGGAACAAAAAATTCGCCCCGATTCAATCTTTAACGCAATGAAGAAACGATCAGGACTTAAGTTTAGCTTTGAAGAACTTAAAGACACATTAGAATTATACGGTCAAAATAGCATTTATATTAGCTGCTTTTCAGAAGAGCCTGATTTATTAAGTCAATGGAGAGCTTATGCTGATGATGGAAGAGGTGTTGCTATCGGATTTACTTTGGAAAACTTAGTTGAATATGATAATTTTTTTCTTGAGAAAATCATTTATACAGATGAAGTCGTATATGATTCGTTAGAAAACGATGTTGAAGTAGTTGCTGATCAAATCAGCACAATTGTCTCTGAAAATAAAATTACTTCTAAAAATGATAAAATTCAGCTACTTATTCAGGAACTTGTGCCCGTTCTAGCAAAATATAAAAACCCCGCATTCCAAGAAGAAAAAGAGCTTAGATTAATATATTGCGATGATTTAAAATTTGACAAAATTGTTAACAAATACGGTAAATTTCAACGAAAATTGATTTTTAAGAATCTTGAGCACCATTTTAGAGCTGTAAATAACTACATCACGGAATTTGTTAAATTTCCTTTTGAACCTTCAACAATTAAAGAAATTTATATTGGTCCAAAATGCAATCTGAATGTAACTGATATAAAAAGAATCAGTAGTCGGTATCTTAATAAGCCTGTTGATGTCTTTATTTCTAAATCAAGTTATAGATAATTGATTTTATTAAAAATACATATATAAGAGAATGTTTAACAATGTCTTTGAATTTATCTTAAGAAATCTAAAAAAGCACTCACAGAAATGTACCGACCCCCAAAAGTTAGACCAAAATCTAACGATTAGGAGGTCGGTATTTTTATGGCAAAACATAGTTTTGAATTCAAGAAGAAAGTCGTTTTAGAATACTTGGATGGCAAAGGTGGAGTGAAATATCTTTCTAAAAAATATGGACTTGGTTCTGATTCACAGCTACGCACATGGATTAATGCATACAATGCGTTCGGTGATGAAGGATTAATGCGTTCTCGTAAACAAACAAAATACTCTTTCGAAAAGAAGATTTCTGTTGTAGAACTATATCTATCAAGTGAAATTTCATATCAAGACTTGGCAATTCAAGAAGGTATAAACAATCCGAGTATGATTGCTAACTGGGTTAATCGCTTTCGTGCTGCCGGTCCTGACGCCTTGAAAACTCGCAGGAAAGGTCGAAAGAAAACATTGGATAAACCTAAGATAGATAGTGAAGTTCAAGAAGCAGAAGAAAGAATAGTTGATACCAGTGCAGAACATATTAGAGAATTAGAAGATGAACTGCTTAAGTTAAGAATTGAGAACGCTTTTTTAAAAGAACTGAGGAGGCTGCGTTTAGAGGACGAGGCAAAAATGAGAGAAAGGCGCTCGTCATCAATAGCCTCCGAGGAGAGTTCAAACTAAAAGACCTTCTCTCTTATATAAGTATGCCTAAAGCAACATATATGTACTGGCAGAAAAGATTCGATAGAGAAAATCCTGACAAAGAAATTGAGGAGAAGCTTCTTCAAATCAGAGAGACTCACAAGGATTATGGCTATCGTCGAGTGGCTGGAGAATTACAAAATCAAGGCTACTGCGTAAACAAAAAGAAAGTACAACGTATAATGCAGAAACTTAGTCTACAGGTTACTTCTTTCATTCGAAAAAGCCGTAAATACAGTTCGTACAAAGGTAAAGTTGGAACGGTTGCTCCTAATCGCATAAGGAGACGATTTAATACCTATATACCACACCAGAAGATTACAACAGATACTACAGAGTTTAAGTATTATGAGATTACTGCTAAAGGTCACATGACAATGCATAAGCTTTATCTAGATCCATTCATGGATATGTGTAATGGTGAAATTATAAGCTATGGAATTGACAGACACCCTTCAGCAAAAAATGTTATGGATGCATTGCAGCAGGCTATTGCAATAACATCCGATTGCAAATACAGAAGAACTTTCCACTCAGATCAAGGCTGGGCTTACCAAATGAAAGCATACTCTCATCGTCTTAAGGAAGAAAGAATCTTCCAAAGTATGTCTCGTAAGGGAAACTGTCATGATAACTCCGTTATGGAGAACTTCTTTGGATTGCTTAAACAAGAAATCTACTATGGCGTTATTTACTATAGCTATGATGAGCTAAAGTCAGAAATCGAACGATACATAAAGTATTACAACGAACAAAGAATTAAAGAAAAACTAGGATGGCTAAGTCCAGTGCAATACAGGCTTAGACTCTTGGCTGCATAAAAATAGCGTAGCAGCCATATAAACTGCTACGCTA
>CAUUGK010000018.1:0-22881 GCA_963544765.1 uncultured Atopobiaceae bacterium | reverse complement strand
AGGTCAGTAAGCTTAGAGATAGCGCTACCCGTCTCAACAATGTAAAGGACGTTCAATACGTTGAGGCAAGCTACCTTATAGGCACCTTTGGTCTTGTTAAAGAGCGTAGCTGCAAGGTTTGCAGGAATAGATGCAACGTCAACGTCACCCTGAGCAACCTTAGCAACTACCTGATCAGGAGCATCCAAAATCTCAAACGAGTAGTTGTTATCGGTGATGTTTTGTGCCTCAACCTCGCTCATGAACTTAACTAAGCCCATGGCAGTAGGACCTTTAAGCGTTGCAACTTTTACCGCAACAGGATCAGATTTCTTAGCGTCATCTTTTGTGGTGTCCTGAGACTTCTCTTGGTCTGTTCCCTTGCAGCCAAACAATGCTGTAGCTGGAATAAGACCTGCAAGCTTAAGGAACGAACGTCTATCCATGAATCACTCCTGACTCGAAAAGTTAACTGAGGCTACCTTATCACGTCTACGGCAAAATTCACACGATATACAGCATATCTTACAAACTATTTGATACCTCTATGAGAACAAGGCGCACCCATGGCAAGAAAAACTAGTTCTTCTCGCCATATCCAAGGACGTACGCACGGCACAGGTTCTCTGTTCCAATGATTGCGTCAATGTGACAACGCTCGCGACCGTGAGTGTTGAGACACGCTGGACCAAATGCGCCGCTCTTAAGATCGTTGCCGGAGAAATATGCAGCGTTAGCATCAGTTGAGAAGTGGAAGGCAACCTGCTGGTTCCACTTTTCTGGCTCAACAACCTCCTGCGCACACGCAATAAGTTTGTTGGAAACTTCCCAATCGTAAGGCGAGCGAATATCAGAAACAATGATGCCTACGTGGTGCTCGTTTGAATTGTAGTCAGGGCCAATAAGGGTAATGTCCAGCGATACGTACTCATCCACCTCAACAGGCAAGAATGCGCCGCCGTGACCAATCTCCTCGTACATTGGGAATGCGAACAAGGTGTTATAGAGGGGTTTCTCGCCAGATTGTGCCAGCCAGCGGAGTGTATGAAGCTGTGCGGCAACACAAGCCTTATCATCGATAAAGCGAGAAACCATATAGCCGTTGTCATACATCTCAAAGTGAGGATCAATGGCAACAACCGCACCCTCAGAGACGCCCAGCGCACGAGCTTCCTCAGGGGAAGAAACGTCAGCGATAAGCGAGATGGACATGTTGTCCTCGTTGCGCTCCATGGTTCGAGCGTCTTCAAAGACGTGAACGGAGTGGTGATTGCAGATTACCTGGCCGTCAACAACGGAGCCATCTCTGCAGACAACATGGCAGGTCTCGCCCTCAATGCTGTGGTAGTTGATGCCGCCCAGCTGGCGAACACGCAGTGTGCCGTCTGAATTGAAGCCGCGAACAATCAGGCCAATGGTGTCAAGGTGAGCATTAACGCCCACAGTCTTGCTGGTATCTTTACCCTCTACCAGGACATACGCCGTAGCTTTGTTGTCAATCTGAAGCTCATAGCCCGCCTCGGCAACAAGCTCTCGAAGCAGCTCATGGATGCGCTCGTAGTAGCCAACGGGGCTGTCGCACTCAACAAGCTTCTTTGTAGTATCAATCAAATACTGTGTATCAGTCTCAAAATGCGTCATGACTATCTCCTAGTTTTGTGGATGGGTGTAAAGCTCTACCAGGTGCTCAAGCATGTCAACCATACCCTCAAGCTCGGGGACAGGAACAAACTCTCTGACACCGTGAGCATTGTAGTAGCAGGCAGAAAGATTAGCGCAAGGGAATCCTCTAAAGGAAAGCTGAGATCCGTCGGTGCCGCCACGCATTGGAATGCAGGTCATCTCTACGCCGACCTTCTCGTATGCAGTGCGTGCATTCTCGATTAAGTGCGCATACTCAGGCTTTAATACGATGTCAGCCAAGTTGTGGTACTGATCGTGAATCTCAACGGAGAGTACCTCAGAGCCAATCTGCTTGTTTACATATGCTGCAGCATCAACCATCAACTGCTTACGGCGCTCAACCTTTACCTGATCATGGTCTCGAATAATGTAATCAGCGCGAGCAGACTCACAATCACCATTGACGCGCTCCAGATAGAAGAAGCCATCATAGCCCTCAGTAAACTCAGGACGCTCCGCAGGTGGAAGCAGCTCGTGGAAGCGCATGATTGCCTCAGATGCATTAATCATCTGGCCTTTTGCGGTACCTGTATGAACCGAAAGTCCGTGAGCACGTACAAACACCTCAGCAGCATTGAAGGTCTCGTAACAGAACTCACCAAACGGACCCCCGTCAATGGTGTAACCATACGCTGCACCAAAAGCATCAAGATCCAGAAGAGCTGCGCCGTGGCCAATCTCCTCATCAGGAACAAACGCAAGTGCAATACGTGGGTGCTTAAGCTCTGGATGCTCTTTGTAGCGAGCAAGCAAGCTGACCAGCATGGCAATGCCAGCTTTGTCATCGCCGCCAAGTAGCGACGTGCCATCAGTGGTAACCAGCTGCCAACCAACCATGTGCTCAAGCTGAGGATTTGTCTCAGGGCTGATATAAACCTCTCTACCCTCACGATCAGAACCAACTACCAGCTTGCCGCCCGCATATATGACTACCTGAGGGTGAACGGGATTGCCCCAAGACTGCCAAGCCGTATCAATGTGGCAGCAGAAACCAAGAGTTGGAAGGTCCTCCAGACCCTTGCTTGCTGGCCAGTGAGCAACCACATAAGCGTGCTCGTCAACGGTTACATTTTCTGCACCAAGCTCACGAAGATCAGCTGCAACAACTTCAGCCATCTGGTACTGAGAATCAGTTGAAGGAACCTTATCTGCGGTCAACGGATTAGACTGAGAAGAAACCTTGCAATACGCAATAAATCTATCTAGCACGTCACTCATAAAACTCCCTTACAAAAAACTGCGCTAACCATATAGTCAACGCAGTTTAGAGTATCAATATATTAACGAGAAGACCGTGAGGCTTGCGAAGCTGTAACAAAGGATTTCCAAAGTTCGCAATCAGCCTTACTGTAATTCCATCCATATTCCGGATGCCACTGTACGCCTAAGGCAAACGTCTTCCCCTTGACCTCAGCACCTTCAATAATGCCGTCTGACGCATAGGCAACTACCGTAAGTTCAGAAGACACCTTTCGGAGTGCCTCATCGTGATATGAATTTGCCTGAATGTCCTCTACCTGGCCCAAGGCGTTGTATAGCAAAGAGTCTTTTTGAACATGAACAGCATGAGCTGGATGATACAGATTTGCTGAATGAGTCCAGAAAGTATGATTTTCTGCTGGCTCCATGGTATGCAGATCTTGTACAAGCGTACCGCCCAGCACAACATTTAAAAGCTGAAGGCCACGGCAAATAGCAAGTAAAGGTTTATCTGCAGCAAGTACCTGCTTTACCAGCTCAAACTCAAGCGCATCTCGTATAGGGCACAAACGATTAAGGTCGCGTGGTTCTTCTCCCCAATTACGAGGGTCAACATCGTGACCTCCCGTAAGGCAGAAGCCATCACACATCTCAACAAACTGAGCAATAACCTCTGGGTCTTCTGTGAGAGGCATCATGATTGGAATGCCACCAGCTGCAAGAATGGCGTCAAGCTGAATTTGTGCTACAGAAGCAGAATCAGAAAAATTTTCTTCAGGCATCCAGCGAGGAGTCACACAGATTAGAGGGCGCTCAGAAGCAGGAAGCTTAGGAACATCACTAAATGCATCTTTGACAATATCTGGAATAACCACAAAATCCTCTTAACACTCAGCTCTTCAAACAACATAACAGTAAAGGTTGACCCTTATTGAGTCTTTGACTTTATCGCTTTTGCGCTTTTCGTGCCACTCTAGCAAGCCATCCTCCACAATGTTTTTTCATTAATGAAACATTTTTCTGTATTGCGTACAATTAATTTGGGTATTAAAAAGCCAGTTCTTTACATTTAAGCTTCATGTTTTGAAGATGCAAACGGAAGGCGCCCTATGAAAGAGCACGTATTTAATAACCTTTCCCGTAAAACATTCTTACGTGGATCTTTGGCGGCTGCCGTTGCCGCTAGTTCTGCTTCACTACTTTCTGCTTGTGGCGGTTCAGCTGGCGGAGACTCTGATAAAAAAGTATTGCGCTTTGGCGTAAATAACCCAAAGGTAACCTTTGATACTCAAAAGACTTCTGGTTCTGTTGGCGTATCTGAGGCAGTTGCAGAATCTTTGCTGGTGCTTAACCCAGACACAAAAGAAATTGAGCCAAACCTGGTAACTGGCCTTCCTACCGTCTCTGATGATGGTCTTACCTACTCATATGAGCTTAAGGATGGCATCAAGTTCCACAACGGAGAGACCCTTAAGTCCTCTGACGTTAAATACACCTTGACGCGTATGTTCTTGCCAGCTACTAAGGCAACCTCAATTGACTCGTACGCATACATCGAGGGTGCTAAAGACATCATTGCCGGCACAACAGAGGAACTTTCTGGTGTTGTTATTAAGGATGACCGTCACTTTGACATCAAACTGACTCAGCCTTATTCAACCTTTAATGCAATTATGGCTCAGTTCTACGCTGTTATCTACCCAGAGAAGGCTTGCAAAGAAGCCGGTGAGGCATGGGGTACTGAGACCAACTTCATTGGTACTGGCGCTTATAAGCTTGTTTCAAACGACAGCACTACTGAGGTTGTTCTTGAGGGATTTGCTGACTACCATGAGGGCAAGCCTGGCCTAGATGAGCTCAGATTTGTTTACATCGATGATGCCAATACTCGTATTCTTAACTATAAGAACAATGATGTTGACCTGGTCTTTATTTCTCAGTCTCTTATCCAGCAGTACCAAAATGATGAGTCTATTTCCAAAGAGATTGTCAACTACACACCTGCATCCACGCAGTTTGTAAACTTGAACCTTAAGAGCGAGAACCTCAAAGATGTTCGCGTTCGTCAGGCACTCTCTATGGCAATTGATAGAGACACCATTTGTAGCACCATTCTTTCTGGTGTTGCAAAGCCTGCTAAGTCGTTTATCCCATCTTCTGAGACCGGCTACAACGAGTCCGCTCCAGAGTTTGAGTACAACGTAGACAAGGCAAAGCAACTTCTTGCAGAGGCTGGTGTTTCTAACCTCACTCTTAACGCACAGGTCAGAAGCCAGGATCAGAACCTCATGGTTGCCCTTCAGGATGCTTGGTCAAAGATTGGCGTTACCTGTAACGTAAGCGTTATTGACTCTGGTGTTTGGAGCGACGCACGTACTAACGGTGACCTTGAAGTTACTCTTGTTACCTGGTCTACCCTCTCCTTCCAGGGTGTTGAGCACATGGGCTCCTACTTCCGCTCTGACCGCGCCGCAAAGAAGTCTTCCTTCTACAACAGCACCGAGTTTGACAACCTGGTTGACCAGGCTCGCCTTACCGTTAACAACAACGACAAGGTACTTGAGCTCACCCGTCAGGCAGATAGCCTCATGACTCACACTGACTACGCTTGCCTGCCTATCGACTGGCCACAGATGCCTTACGTCTTGAAGCCAGAGTTTACTGGCCTCAGCGTTCTGGTTAACCCTCACTTCGATAAGGTTAAGAAGAAGTAAGGTTTCCTACACCCAAAAACAAGGGCGAGAAGATCAATTGGTCTTCTCGCCCTTTTGTGTTTGTAAGCCGTTTTAAGACACGACAACAAAATGCACTACTCGAAAATCTTCTCCTCAAGGCGCGCTTCTTCTACGGCCTTCTGAGCCGCCTCAATAGCGTGTGCAACCTGAGGCGTACGGTCGGCATCAGAGAGCGATGTGTCGTACAGGTGGCAGGCGCAGAAATGACCTGGCTCAGCCTCGATGCGATTAGGAATGCGCTCGGAGCAAACCTTCATTGCCTTAGGGCAACGCGTGTGGAATACGCAACCTGAAGGTGGATTTGCAGGGCTTGGAACATCGCCTTGAAGAATGCGCTTTTCCTGGATACGCTCGTGGCGAATACGAGGAATAACGTCCAAAAGTGCCTGAGTGTATGGGTGCAAAGGACGCTCAAAGAGGGCGTCTTTAGTAGCAAACTCCATCTGGTGGCCCAGGTACATGACCATAACAGTATCTGCAATGTGGCGAACAACGGAAAGATCATGGCTGATAAAGATATAGGCCAGACCGTGGTCCTTCTGAAGCTCTTCAAGCAGATTGATTACCTTTGCCTGAACAGAAACGTCCAAAGCAGAAACAGGCTCATCGCAGACAACAATTTCTGGCTCAAGCACAATAGCGCGAGCAATACCAATACGCTGGCGCTGACCGCCCGAGAACTCGTGAGGGTAGCGGTACTTGAACTCAAGGTTAAGGCCAACTTCCTCCATAACCTCTTCAATGCGAGCATCACGCTCTGCCTTTGTCTTATAGGTGCCTGCAATATCAATAGGCTCACCAATGATATCCATGACCGTCATACGAGGGTTCAGTGAGCTGTAAGGATCCTGGAAGATAAGCTTCATCTTCTGACGAGCACGCTTAAGATCTTCTCCCTTAAGTGAGGTAAAGTCCTCTCCATCAAGCTCAACCGTACCAGAGGTTGGCTCGGTAAGGCGCAGTACGCACTTGCCTGTTGTAGACTTTCCGCAGCCAGACTCACCAACAATGGCCAAGGTCTCTTTGCGCCTGAGCTCAAACGAAACGTCCTCAACAGCATGAACGGAAGCGTTAGAACGACCAAATACACCGTTTTTGATGGGGAATCGCTTAACCAAGTTCTTTACAGACAAGATGGTTTTCTCGCCAGAAAGGTCTTTGACCTCTGTATTCTTCTCTTCTGCCATGACTACTCACCCCACTCATCAGTGTATTTCCAACAGCTGACAGTATGGCAATTGTCTTCACCAACAGCAGTCAAGCCAGGACGACGATTCTTACAAATGTCCTTAGCAAACGGACAACGTGGATGGAACGGGCAGCCAGAAGGCATATGAGAAAGCATAGGAACGCTACCAGGAATTGCATAGAGTTCCTTGGTGCGCTCGTCAAACGATGGAATGGACGCAATCAAGCCCTGAGCATAAGGGTGCAGAGGGTTAGTAAAGAGCTCTGCAGACTGCGCATACTCAACGCGATGACCAGCGTACATGACAAGAACCCAGTCAGCCATCTCGGAAACAACACCCATGTCATGTGTAATCAACATGACAGCGGTGCCCAAATCTTGCTTCATGCGATCGATAATCTGCAGAATCTGTGCCTGGACCGTTACGTCAAGAGCGGTTGTTGGCTCGTCGCAGATAAGCAGTGATGGCTGGCAGGCAAGTGCCATAGCAATCATGACACGCTGACGCATACCGCCAGAAAGCTCATGTGGATATGACGAGAAGATCTTCTCTGGTGCAGGAATGCCCACCAGCTTGATCATATCAAGGGCCTTCTGATCTGCCTCCTGTTTGCTCATGTTGGGATTATGAACAAGGATGCCCTCACGAATCTGAAGACCAGATTTCATAACAGGATTCAAAGAGGTCATGGGCTCCTGGAAAATCATACCAATGCGATTACCGCGGAAGTCACGCATGCCACCACGAGGAAGCTGCGTTAAATCAGTTCCCTCAAAAATAATTTCTCCGCCGGTAATCTGTGCAGGAGGTGTAGGCAGCAATCCCATGACTGACAAAGCCGTCATGGACTTACCGCAGCCAGACTCTCCTACTACCGCAAGAGTCTCGCCTTTACGCATAATAAACGAGAGGTCACTTACTGCAGGAAGTGCGCCATCTTCGGTGAAAAGCGTAACATCAAGATGATTAACGTCGAGAAGGACGTTCTTCTTGCACTGCTCTTCTCGCTCTTTTTGAGCGGTTTCTTGTGCAAGCTTGCGCTCCTCAAGACTACAAAACTTCACAGCCTGTCCATTTGGACCTTCAATGGCATGCTCAAATGTTGCATCTGTATTTTCTGCCATAAACGTAACCTCCTTTCTAAGAACGCATCTTTGGATCAAGGGCGTCGCGAAGGGCGTCGCCAAGCAAGTTGAAAGACATAACCGTAATGATGATGACAATACCTGGAGCAATACTGTAGATAGGCTGTGATGCAAGGAATGGCTGAGAAGCTGCAATCATTTGACCCCAGCTTGCATCAGGTGGCTGAACGCCCAATCCCAAGAACGAAAGCGTTGCCTCAGAAAGAATTGCACTTGGAATACCCAGGGTAGAAACAACGATCAGCGTAGAAATGCAGTTAGGAAGCAAATGCTTCATGATGATGCGGAAGCTGTTACCACCAGACAAAATACAAGACTGAATGTATTCAGAATTCTTCAGGCGCATGACGTCGCCTCGAATCAGCCTTGCTGTGGTTGTCCACATCAGAAGACCCAGTGCAATATAGAGGTTAATAAGACCTGGGCCCATAACAAACATAATCAAAATTGCAAAAAGCAAGAATGGGAAGCTGGAGAAAACCTGAATGATAAAGGAAACAACTGCATCAACCCAACGGCCATAATATCCGGCTGCAACTCCCGCAACAAAGCCAATAAAGAGGGCAATAGCCTGCGAAATAATACCAACAGACAGAGAAATCTGGCAGCCATAGATGATACGAGAAAGGATATCTCGTCCATATTCATCGGTACCTAAAAGGTGCTCTACTGTAGGGTTTTGATTCATAATTGCCAGGTTTTGATCCTTGTAGCTGTAAGGAGCAATCACAGGAGCAAGAATTGCAATAATCGCAAGGGCCAAAACAATGCCTAAGCAGATCATGCCCAGTTTGTTCCTCTTAAAAATGTTCCAGCTAACCTGCCAATAGCTCTGCGCACGGACCTTTCCAGTGGCAGCCTGTTCCGCTTCTTGAGCCTTGGCGGCATCCTCAAGTACAGCTTCAGTCTTTTGGACCTTCTCGCTATTTTTATCACTTGTAAACAAAGCCATTACTCTGATGCCTCCTCTCCAAGACGAATGCGTGGATCAACTACCGCGTACAAGATATCAACAAGCAGATAGATAACAACGCAGATAATTGCCACGTACATGACACTACCCTGAATCAACGGCAGGTCACGAGCATTAATTGCATCGATAAGCAGCTTACCCATACCGTTCATGTTGAAGATCTGCTCAATGATGATGGAACCAGTAAGGATGTCTCCCAGCTGAGATCCAGCAATGGTAATAATTGGGATAAGAGCATTTCTGAGCGCATGTTTCAAAACAATAGCGGAGCGCTTAAGGCCCTTAGCTTCAGCAGTTCTAATGTAGTCCTGATTTAATACATCCAGCATGCTAGTCCTGGTAACACGAGCAATACTTGCTGCATAACGAGAACCCAGCGCAATGACAGGAAGAACGTAGGCGGATGGTGTTTTAACGCCTGATAGCGGGAACCATTTAAGCGTCAAGGCAAAAATAATCTGCAGTACTAATGCCACCCAGAATGAAGGGGCAGAAATACCAAAGATTGCAACTGACATAAGTGTTCTATCAAGCCATTTTCCATGGTTTACTGCGGCGAGAATACCCATCAAAAGACCAAGTACTATGGCAAAAAGATACGCAAACACTGCTAAGCGTAGCGTAACTCCCAAAGCCTTAGTCAGAAGTGCAATGACAGGTCGCTTCTGAGTGTAAGAAGTTCCAAAATCTCCACCAAGCATTTTTACAAACCAGTTTGCGTACTGCTCTGGAATTGGCTTATCAAGACCCATGGTGTGACGGACCTGTTGAACAGTGGCCTCATCAGCCATATCGCCCATCATGACTCGTACTGGGTCACCTGGGACAATGTTCAAGACAAAAAACGTTAAAGCAGAAATACAAACTACAACGCTCACTGCTTGAAGGATTCGTTTGATTAGAAACGATCTCACTCCTGAGCTCCTCTCCCCTCAAGAAAATGAAGCGGCATCCAAGAATCTTAGATGCCGCTTTAAAGTTTATAGCAAGTTTGCTACTTAGTCCTCTGGAACGGTGTAATCGGGATTAGATGTATCAATATCAATATCATAGAAGTGATAAATCAAATTTCCAACCTTAGCGTTCTTGACGTACTTCTTAGCGACAAAGGAGTTCTTTGGCCAATACAGAGGAAGTGTAGCAAAGTCTGTACGAGTCAGCAGGTTATCTGCGTCCTTGTAGTCTTCAGCCCTCTTATCCTTGTTAGACTCAGAGCGAGCCTCAACAAGAAGCTTGTCGAACTCTGGGTTGTTGTAGAAAGATGACTTCTTTGCGGCGTTAGTGCTGTAGAAGTAGGTATACATATGCTGATCGCCGTCAGCAAACAGTGGATACCAAGCAAGGGTAGTAATCTGGAGGTTACCAGCAGCCCAGTCAGTATTCCAGACTGCGTTGTCCTCTACCTGAACATCAAGGGTAACGCCAACCTTGCTCCAGTACTCCTGAACAGCAACAAGGAGTTTTTCGTAAGACTTTCTAACCTTTGCAGAAAGCTTAAGGTCAGATGCACCAGCCTCAGCAAGCAGAGACTTAGCCTTCTCAGGATCGTATTCAAATGCAGGTGCGCTCTTGTCGTAACCAGGTGTTGCAGGAGCAAGCCAACCACTTGCAACGGTACCGTTGCCAGAAGCAATGTTATCTACAAGCTCCTGACGGTTGATTGCCAGAGAAAGTGCCTGACGAACCTTAGGATCAGTCAGACCCAGACCCTCTTTGAGGTTAAGGTTGATGAAGTTAACACCAAGGGTCTGATATGCAGTGATAAGATCCTTGACGTCAGCATCGCTTGAATACTGCTGATACAGAGAAGATGGAAGATCGCAGTAATCAATGTCATTGTTCTTAAACGCAAGCAGCTGAGTATTGGAATCGTCATAGTAGTGAATACGAATCTCATCCAGTGCAGGCTTGCCGTCGTGATAGTCATCAAAACGCTCGAGAACTACCTCAGTGGTGTCATCATTGCTCTTAATCTTGTACTTACCAGTACCAATAAGATTAGTACCAGTACCCCAATCAGCGCCAGCAGCCTCACAAGCCTTCTCTGGGAAGATACAAGCGTAAGAGATACCAAGAACGCTTACAAAAACAATGTAAGGCTCAGAAAGCGTAAAGGTGAAGTGAGTATCATCCTGAACAGTCAGACCCTCAAGCTCAGTAGCATTGCCGGCAAGCATCTCTGGAGCACCCTTAATCTTGTCAAAGAAGCTGGTGGAGAGAGCCTTAGTTTCTGGCTTAAACATACGCTCAAAGGTGTACTTAACATCCTTTGCGGTCAAAGTAGTACCGTCGTGGAACTTAATGCCCTCTTTGAGCTCGCACTTAAGAGTAAGACCGTCAGACTCAAAGGTTGGAATCTCTTTAAGCAGACATGTGACAAGCTCATTATCCTCAGTCCAACGAAGCAAAGACTCACAAACAGAATCTGCAACACAAGCAGACTGTGAGTTGTTTGCACGCTGCATATCAAGGCCCTGTTTAGAGTTTGCAGAACCATAGCGAAGAATCTTCTTCTTATCAGATGCCTGAGGAGTATCAGTGGAGGAAGAGTTGCAGCCAGCCAGCATCATAGATGCGCCACCACCAGCCGCTACCATACCTGATGCCTTCAAAAAATTACGACGGCTGAGTGAGTTCTCCAGCATGTTAACCCTTCTTTCTTATTAAAACGATTTATAAGACAACCCTGCTGGGGTTAGATAACTATACATAACAATTATCAGCATTTACCTATATATACCTAGGATGAAATAGACATGAAACATTAAATTGCGACGATAACAGCAAAATCTATTTACCTGCACTTTTTGTCAACTCATATAGGATTTACCTATATACAAAGATAAATAATGACTAAGCATTTTTGGACAGTTGTCCATTATGTTCATAAAAATATTGGCAGGTATCAAAGCGATACCTGCCAAAACAAAAACCTGTAACGAGAGCACTCTCTGTCTTAGTGCTTACGCTTCATAAGTCCTGCAGCTGTCAAAGCAGATGCACCCATAACCATAAGAGGCATTACCAGAAGCTCTTCACCCGTATTTGGAAGCTGTGCTTTCTTCTTCTTTGTCTTCTTCTCTTTTACTGGAGAAGCAGGATTGGAAGGCTCTTCTGGGGCTGGCGTTGGAGTTGAAGTATCAGGCTCAACGGTAAGTGCAACCGTCTTTGAAGCCTCATAATCATTACCTGCAGCTGCAGCATTACCATTGAAGTAATAGTAATAGGTAACGGAATATGTGCCTGAAGTCTTAGAAATCTCTTCTTCCTTCTGAGTAACAGTTGCGGCATCCATAGTTGCTGTATCAAGTACAACCGTTCCGCTCTGATTAATAACCTTAACGCGAGCATCAGCAGAACCAGCAGCAAGAGTGACCTGGGCAGCGTTGTGATCAACCATGGAATCAAGATTGTCGAGAATACTCCAGGCGCCTTGGTTAGCGGTAATAGTGACATCGTGCGCGGTGATTACCTGTCTAAGCTCTGTATAAAGAGGAGAAATGACGCCGTCGTTAAGATCAAGCTCGTCAGTTGAATTCTCAGAAGCATTGATGACAAGGTTGCTGCCGGAAAGAGAAGTGTACGAATATTCCTGATACACATCATCAGTAAGGTCATTATCAACAGCAAGCTGCCAACCAGGAAGATTGAGGTACAGTCCCCTATTGGAATTTCCAGTATGAACTGAATAGCCATAATCCCTCATGGCATTCTTAATGTTGGTCAAATCAATGTAGTACGCACCGCCGGTATACAGAGCATCGTTCTCCGTTGCGCTGTGGCGATCTTCATACAGGATATTGTCAACGTGAATATCACTTGCAGAAATAGTTGGCATGTAATTCCACTCGTCCTGTGGGATAGCGTAATAGCTACCGTCAGGCCTAATAATTACGCCAAGATATTTCTTATTGCTGCTAAGAATGGAATTGTTTGTTCCCTCTTCCAAGACCTGCCTTGCAAACCTGACTGAAACACGAGGGTTTCCGTAAGAGGTTCTGTGATCAAGCAGGTATTGAGTAAGACCTACATAATTGGTGCCATACAGATTAAGAGAAGCACCATTGGTAAGCGTCAAAGGAACGGTAAGTGTAATGGTTTCACCAGCAGCAAGGGTGCCAGAAATAGAAATGGAACGCATCTCAGCATTGTCCTGACCAGCTGCCTGGTATGCAGCATAAGCATTAGCTGCAGGCTGAGAACCAGAACCACCGTTCAGTCCATTAATGTTCAGGTTAATTGCAGTTGCTGCATTAGTTGACGAGAAGTTAAATCCTGTTGCACGCAAATCGGGATTAGAGCTTGAGCTGGCATAGTAAGTAAGTGGCAGCTGCATAATCTCGTTTACAGAGACTGGAGATGAAGAGATATTGGTAATCTTTACCACTGCCTGCAGATTCTGATACTTATCAATATCTACAATGGAGCGGTTCATCTGAGTGGTGTCATTATCCTTATAAGCGTAGTTAGATGTCTGGCCAGAAGCATCTGTAAAGTAAATAGAACGCTCGATAAGACCATCTGCACTCACAGAAGGAGACACGTTAGTAGTAGTGCCGTTATAAAACGAATTATTACTTGCAGCGTATGTAATATTTGGCATAAAGATTAAAGCTGCCAAAAATGCAAACATAACAGCAAGAAAACTGCGGCCCTGCATCTTTGATGTCATAGGCGTATTCCTCCTCAGAATAAAAACTTAGCGTTATATTTTCGCATTATCATCCTGCTGAAGGAATAGAGATATTTGTTGCTCACATAAAAAAAGAGACGCCATCTTACGATGACGTCTCTTGACAAATCTCTAGATGCGCAAAGTACTCTACTCTGCAGCCTCTTCAGTTGCCTGTGCGTTAGCCTCAGACTCAATCATGTGAGCCTCAAGATCTGCCTCAGCCTCAGCTGCTGCTGCCTCTGCTGCTGCACGCTCCTCCTCTGGAAGTGGAGTGACCTCAATGTCAATGCCAAGGGTCTCTGCAGCTGCCTTCATAGACAGGGAGATGCGACGGCGGTCAAGATCAATCTCCATGACCTTTACCTGTACAACGTCGCCAACCTTGCAGACCTGAGATGGAGCGGTGACGTGCTGCTTAGCCATCTCGGAGATGTGGACGAGGCCTTCAACGCCGTTGCCAAGGTCAACAAATGCACCGAAGGTAACAAGCTTGGTGACAGTGCCTTCGATGATAGCGTCAACTGGGTACTTGGAAACAAGTACACGCCATGGATCCTCGGAAGTCTGCTTAAGACCAAGGGAGATACGCTCACGGTTAAGGTCAACGTCGAGAACCTGAACCTCAACCTCCTGGCCAACCTTAACAACCTCAGATGGGTGGTTAACGTGGTTCCAAGAAAGCTCGGAGATGTGAACCAGGCCGTCAATGCCACCAAGGTCAACAAAGGCACCAAACTCAACAATGGAGGAAACAGTACCCTTGAGCTTCATGCCAACCTGGAGCTTGCCCAGGATGTCCTGACGCTCTGCCTTACGAGCCTCCTCAAGAACAATACGGCGAGAAAGAACAACGTTGTTGCGGTTGCGATCCATCTCGATAACACGAGCCTCAATACGAGTGCCCATGAATGCACCAAGATCCTTGACACGACGGAGGTCAACAAGGGATGCAGGCAGGAAGCCACGGAGGCCAATGTCAAGAATCAGGCCGCCCTTAACAACCTCGATAACCTCGCCCTCAACAGTCTCACCGGCGTTGAACTTATCCTCAACTGCCTTCCAAGCACGCTCGTACTCAGCGCGCTTCTTGGAGAGAACCAGACGACCCTCTTTGTCCTCTTTCTGAAGAACGAGAGCCTCAACGTCCTCACCCAGGGAGATGACCTCTGCAGGGTTAACGTCTTTACGAATAGAAAGCTCACGAGCAGGAATAACGCCCTCAGACTTGTAGCCAATGTCTACGAGGACCTCATCGCGCTCAATCTTGACGACGGTGCCGTTGACAAGATCTCCCTCATCAAAATCAGTGACAGTGCCGTCGATCAGGCTGTTCATTTCCTCATCGGAAATTTCATCCAAAGAGAAGATGGACGAGTTCTGAATCTCACTCAAAGGTGGACCCCTTCCAAAACGGGGCCCCGGTCAACATGGTTGCTGCTAGAGTGCCAATACGTGGGCTTCTCTACTCGGAAACTTACATGCTCTCGGGGGCCAACAGATACAGTGCATAGCTTGACGCCATACGGGCAATAGGATAGCGCTCTTCGGCTGATTAAACAAGCCAAAGAGCGCTACTTTGCACAGCTATTACGCAAGTTTTACAAAATTTCTTCAAAGTTTGTTTCTTGCGAGAGGATCTTGTTGTGCTTACGCAAGAAGACGGTAGCCCTCTTTCTCTACAGCAGCTCGGTACGCATCAACATCAATTGGATTTTTGCTGAGGATACGCGCTTGACCACCAGCTAGAGTAACCTGCGCCCATGTTCCCTCAATACTATCGAGGGCTCGAGTCACATGATTGACGCAGTTCTGGCAAGTCATACCACCAATCTCAAATGTTTGAACATAAGGGTAGTGAGATTCATCTTTGTCTTCTGGACCATCTGCAGCAGAAACCTTCTCTGTGTTACAGGTGGTAACGCCTGTTCCCTCATCAGAGCAGCAGCCTTTTTTACCTGCAGCAATTCCGTAAACACGATAAACCGCAAAACCGCAAAGCGCTACAACAGCAAGAATAACAATAATATTGATTGGTGACATACAAACTTCCCTTCTGTTGCTGTTTTACTACCCACCATTTTCTAGATTATTCAAAAAAATGATGTTTTTCTCGCCAAATTTAACAGTAACAGCAAAAATCGTAATGCAGCTTAAGCAGAAAGCTTTGCACCAAGGCCGCGAAGAGCCTCAAGAGCATCGTCATCTGGCTCAAGGTTGCAGATAAAAGTCTCAACAACGTTGACACCCTCTGCTTCAGCATTTTGCTTCCAAGTCTCCATCCAGTCGCCGGTTCCCCAGTCGTAAGAACCAAAGAGAGCGGTTGGCTTCTGACCAAGCTTGCCAGCGCAATCGTTGAAGAGCTCCTCAAAATCAGGATCAAGCTCCTCGTCACCCATAGCAGGGCAACCAAAAGCAAATGCATCGTACTGATCGCACATATCAGCAGAGAACTCAGAAGACTCAATAGCCTCGGTATCTGCTGCACTTGCAAGCTCTTTTGCCATTGCCTCAGTATTGCCCGTCATAGACCAATACACAACTGCTACTTTACTCATACATTTCCTCCTTCTGTGTCCAGGTTCCCCCTGGAAAACTACACATTACTTTCAATACCTCAACAAGAAATCCAAGCACACCCCTTATGCAACCTGACATTTCTTGGTATTGCCGTACGATGAGAGAATCTGTGCTAAAGATTCCCCTTGATAAAAACGATGCTTGCACTGGTCTTCTGCATCTTTAAGTCTCTCGAGACGAAGGCGCGTTTCTTCCGTGTTGTCATAGACTTTCCAAGCACCAGTAAAAAGCTCAGACTGTCCATTCATAAAGCCCTGAACATCAGCAAGTGGATAGCCCAGTACCAGTCCAATCTCGTGCGGAAACGCGGCTTTTCGAGCATGAAAAGCAAAAATTCTTGAACGCATGCTCTTCATCAACGCCTGCACTGACTCAGTGGAATGGCCAAAGGCAGCCAGAAACTCACAGTGCTCTGATTTGGCGAGAATATCCTCAACAAGCTCAGGTCTATAGGTAACAAACGTCACCTTTCCGCCAGAAATAGCAGAGGTAGCAAGGAGCGTTACCCCAAACAGTGAAAGCTCGTGAGTAGCATTGCATAGAAATGACCTCAACGTTGGATCAGTGCAGACAAGGCTTGCACAAGAGCTACAAGACTTATGAGAAGCAAATGAAAAGAGCGCAGCCGGCTTAACGTAAGCAATAACACCAGCAGCACAGCGAACAAATGTTGTTGCAAAATCGTGACAGAGCTCGGGAGCATACGCTCTCTCACCCTCATTAAAAACAGGCTTTTTATCAGCAGAATAGGTATAGGGAGAAGGAACGTCTAGGAGCGATAAATTCTCAAAAGAAGTAAGACAATCCATACCGTACTTGCTCCCTTCTTAAAAATGCGCCGTCGACTAAAAGGGAGCCGACGGCGCCTGGATTCCGGACCCTTGGAGAGGGGAAAGGTTCCGGGCTGATAAAGCAATTTTGTTAGAACTAGCTCCTGTTATATAAAAACCTTAACAAGTTAACCTCTTCTAACTATTTAAAGTGTAAGCCTTAGCTAACTAAATGCAAGAGAAAACTCAAAATATTTTCACTTTTTGACAATTCAAGACAGAAAAAAGCTCCCGCCTCTTACGAATAAGAAACGAGAGCTCTAACGCAATCTAAAAACACTTTGTTGACGCACAAGTGCGTTCTAGGCAGCTTGTCCTTCAGTTAAAAGCATTTTTACCTCAGAAGGAACATTAGGGTTATGAGCTGCAGTGGTAAGCAGTGACCTTGTGTTTGCAAGCGTTACCATAAGTGTCAGAAGATTGTGCATATATGCAGCAGTGCTTACGGTAATAAGACCTGCAACACCCGCAGCGATGAAAGAGCTATTCAGCGCGACAATCGTGCGATAGTCAGCATGAATTCTCTTCATTACCTGCTGGCCCAAAAGACGCATGATTACCAGAGATTCAAGAGAATCATTTCTGATTGAAATATCAGCAACGGCACGAGCAATATCAGTTGCATCCGAGAGCGCCAGTGAAACATCAGAAACAGCTAGTGCAGGTGAATCATTAATGCCGTCGCCAACCATTGCAACGGTGTAGCCCTCCTGCTGGAACTTCTTAACATACTCGCACTTATCCTCTGGGAGAATCTGTGCTACATAGTCATCAAGACCAAGCTTGTTAGCAACACTTGCTGCAACGTTTTCTGAGTCGCCGGTCAGCATAACCATACGCTTAACACCAAGAGCACGGAGCTGCGTAATAGTTGCTGCTGCATCTTCCCTTACAGGATCGGTAATACAGATTGCTGCAATAAGTTTTGAATCCTCGGACATAAAGATAATGGACGAAGTTGGAGCAATCTGTGCAAGGTCGTCCTGAATTCCCTCAGGCATTGGGGTCTTCTCGTCATCAAAAATGAAGTGAGCAGAACCAATGCAGACCTCTTTGTCGTTAACCTTGGTACGAATACCGTGAGCAACAACATATTTGACCTCTGCGTGGAACTCATCTTTGTGCTTAAGGCCACGTACCTTTGCCTCGTTCACAATTGCGCGAGCCATACTGTGTGGGAAGTGCTCCTCAATACATGCTGCAAGGCGCAGGAGCTGGTCCTCGGTGCGATCGCAGAAGCTGACAATACACTCAACGTGTGGAACTGCCTTTGTTAGCGTGCCTGTCTTATCAAAGACGATTAGATCTGCTGCAGCGATCTTCTCGAGGTATTTGCCGCCCTTAACCGTCATGCCAAACTTGGCCGCCTCATCCATTGCGCTACCCACTGCAACAGGAGTGGAAAGCTTAATAGCGCAGGAATAGTCAACCATAAGAACGGTCATAGCCTTAGTGATGTTTCTAGTGATGCCCCAAATACCAAAGAAGGCAAGGAAGCTGTAAGGAACCAATGCATCAGAAAGGCGCTCTGCCTTAGACTGTGCGCCGGCCTTAAGCTCAGCAGACTGTTCAACCATATCAACAATGTTGTCGATACGAGACATTCCTGGAGGAGCAGTGACGCTTACCATGAGGTCACCGTCTTCAAGGGCGGTGCCTGCGTAAACGGTTGAGCCAGGCTCTTTGGTTACAAGGCGGGACTCACCTGTCATGGCAGCCTCGTTCATCTGGCCAATGCCTTCAACAACTTTGCCGTCAACAGGAAGAACGCCACCAGCGCGCTGGTGCAAAATCATGCCCTTCTCAACCTCAGAGAGGGCAATCATAACGTCCTTGCCGTCAATACGAGCCCAAACGTTCTCAGAACGAGTGATTAGGCCATCACGAAGTGCAAGACGTGCTCGGCTTGCCACGTGGTTCTCCATAGCAGCAGACAGCTCAAGCAAGAACATGACCGTAGATGCATCTGCCCACTCATTTCTTAGAATTGAAGTGGTGATAGCAGTTGCGTCCAAAACCTCAACAGTCAGCTCTTTCTTAAACAGGCGCTTGACGCCTTCCACAACAAATGGAATGGCGCGGAGAATAACGTATGCGTAGTTAGCAACTGCAGGCAGTGGCAAAGAACGCATAATCCAGCGGCGTGCGAATGTGGTCACAACCTCCATCTGGAAACGATTGTTCTCAAGAGCCATCTCAATTGAGCTGCAGAAGTCTTCAAGTCCTGCCTCTTCTTCTCGAGGCAAGTTCAAGACATCAAAGGCGCCAACAGCCGCAAGTACCTGATCTCTCTTGAGAGGATCAAACCTTAGCAAGAGAGAACCGTTTGCCATGTGAACTTCAGCATGACGGACTCCGTCAACACGCATCAGCTCATAGGAAATACCACGGGCTTCAGCCTCATCAATATGACCCAGGTCGCATTTTGCACGAATGCGACCTGAGATTTCATTAGTAATTGTGAAGCGCATGAATTATGCCTGTGCGCCCTCTGCGTCGACCTGCTTGGTAACCTCAGCGCGGATACCCTCCTCGAGCTCAGCAAGGCGAGCGCGAACTGCAGCGTCGATCTTGGACTCACGGCGAGCCTCAGCGACAACGTCGTTAGCCTCGTCAACAACATTCTGAGTCTCTGCGGAAACGCGGTCAGTGACGCGAAGGCCACATGCAGTTGCCTTGACAGCTGCCTTGTGAAGAGTGCCGTTAGAAGCAAGACCAGCAACAACGCCAGCAAGTGCAGCGCCACCGGCTGCGAGACACCAATTGTTCAGTTTCATAAAAATCCCCCATCTGCTTTTTGCAAATTAATCGGTTAATGACCTATTGAAGATAAAATTATTATACGAAAAAAACAAGTGAAAATCATTACTAATTAGTTATCCTAATAAAACAATTGCACACAAGTAATTTCTTACCTGCGAAAACGTTTTCTATGGTTAGCCATGGTGTACATATAAATTTTGTGAAGAAGCCGCTCTGAGGCGTTACTTAAATTATTGATATTTGCTCATATAGGCTATCAATTAAATGAAAAAATAACATTCTTTCTATGTCGTTATTGTGAAATTTAAATTGTGTACAATTTATTTGTGTTAGGTTACAGCTGCTGGGGTACACTACCCAATACACAAAGCCATCCAATGCTTCGGACAATCCGCGGCTAGTTGAAAGGAACAATCATGGCAAACACCAATATCTATGACCTCTCCGTAGAAGAGCGTGACGGCTCCGTAACTTCCCTCTCCTCATTTGACGGAAAGGTTCTTCTGATTGTTAACACTGCAACTGGCTGCGGTTTTACACCACAATATGAAGATCTTGAGCGTATTTATGCTGCTTATAAGGATCAGGGTTTTGAGATTTTAGACTTCCCTTGCAATCAGTTTGCAGACCAGGCCCCAGAGTCCGATGAAGAGATTCACCAGTTCTGTACTATGAAATTTGGTACCAATTTCCCACAGTTCAAGAAGGGCGACGTCAACGGAGAGACCGCAAATCCTCTCTTCGAGCGTCTTGCAACAGCTTTCCCCTTCCAAGGCTTTGGTAAGGGTATCAAAGCTCTTGCACTGGACAAATTTGCAAAGGCAAATAACAAAAAGTTTGGTGACAAGGCCTATATCATGTGGAACTTCACTAAATTCCTTGTAGACCGCCAGGGAAACGTTGTTGCACGCTTTGAGCCAACCACCGATATGGCAGAAGTTGAGTCTGCTATTAAAAACCTACTTGCGTAAGGCGAGAGGACCGATTTACTCATGAGTTCTTCTCAAAAAGAAATACAGTCCGTTATAGCCGCTAGCACTTTTGCTAGCGGCTCTTCTACACTCGATAACTCCCCCGATATTCCCGAGCTTCTCCTCAAAAACCAGCTCTGCTTCCCGCTCTACAGTGCCTCAAAAGAAGTGGTGAGAAGGTATACGCCGCTGCTTAAGCCCTTTAATCTAACATATACACAATACATTGCCATGATGGCGCTCTGGGAACACAAGTCCTTGGATGTCAAAACTTTAGGTGAGCTGTTATTTCTTGATTCAGGTACCTTAACCCCACTTCTTAAAAAGCTTGAGGAGAAAGGCCTTGTGCTTCGTCAAAAAACAAATAAAGACGGACGTCAGTTGATTGTTTCTCTCACACAAAAAGGCCAAGACCTTAGGCGAGAAATGAAAGTAGTCCCACATCAAATTGGCTCATGCGTTAATCTCTCGCCCGAAGAAGGTGTTGAACTTAAACGATTGCTTTTAAAAGTTCTCTCTAACGTTACAGAAAGCTAGATTTACTATGACCCAATCACAGGTAGCTATAACCTCTTCTGAGCGCGAAACCGCCATAGTACGTACCAGCGCTCTTGGCATTGCAGCCAATGTTGCACTTGCGGCGTTTAAGGCTGTTGTGGGCATTCTATCTAACTCGATTGCCGTAACTCTTGATGCGGTGAACAATCTCTCCGATGCAATCTCATCGATTATCACGATTGTTGGAACCAAACTCTCTAACAAAAAAGCTGATCGCGAACATCCTTTTGGTCATGGGCGCATTGAATACATCACTACGACAGTAATTGCTGCAATCATTATGTATGCAGGCATTTCTTCACTCATCAAATCCATCCAAGACATCATGGACCCCGCAACGCCAGACTATAGCTTCCTGTCCTTACTTATCATTGCTGTAGCTGTAGTGGTAAAGATTGTTTTAGGTCACTACGTCCGCTCTGTTGGTAATCGTGTAAACTCCGACACCCTTATTGCATCAGGCTCTGACGCGCTCTTTGATGCCATACTTTCCACTTCTGTTTTAGTAGCTGCTCTGATCTTTATCTTTACAGGGATTAGCATTGAGGCATACGTAGGCATTGTTATCTCTGTATTTATCATTAAAGCTTCAATTGAGCTGCTACAAGGCTCTATTAAAGAGATTATTGGCATGCGTCCTGATACAGCTCTTTCAACACTTATTTACAACATTGTGAAAGAGGATCCAGACGCAGAAGGCGTCTACGACCTTATTATCCACAGCTATGGCCCAGATAAATTTGTTGGCTCATTCCACACTGAGGTTCTTGATACCACTTCAGCTCTTGAGATTGATACGATGACTAGGCGTCTGAGTACAGAGATTTACAAGCAGACATCAGGCAAAATAATCATTTCAGCTATTGGTATTTATGCGAGAAACACTACTGATAATCGCATTGTAAAGATGCGTACCGAAGTCACCAAGATAGCTTTAGCACATGAAGGTGTTCTTCAAGTTCATGGCTTTATTGCTGACATTGAAAACCAATTTATGGCCTTTGACACTGTTATCGAGTTTGGTTATGACGGCAAGCAAATCGTTCACGATATTATTCACGAAGTAGAAGTAGCCTACCCTGACATGAACGTCTCGGTTCTTTTGGATCGCGATACAAGCGATCTTTCTGAACATGAAGAAGACAGAGACTTGCACTAAAAGCAAGTAAATACATCCTAAAAAGGGGCGAGCCGCTGACACCCAGAGTCAGCGGCTCGTGTTCTACGCTCGCAAGAAAGGGAGAGGGTCTTTCTCCGAGCTACGGGAACCTGAATAAAGCAAGCAAATAAATTGCTTAAAAACATAGTAAGTTAACCGAGGGAAACTTACAAGAATTTTTTTAGTTTTTTTATCTGATTTCGTAAACTCTACAAAAAGTTAGACTAAGTTTACATGTCTATGGATTTTTATCTTACATCAAAAAAGTCCGAGATAAACATAAACAAAATCCCCCGCGCCGAATTGGTGCGGGGGATCAGGTCAGCGTACTCAGCTAGTAGTAGCTTATGCCTTTGCAACCTCAGTAAGGTTGGTAAGAATCTTATCGTCCTTCTTATCCCACTTTGGAGCAGGACGGAAGAGCTGGAAGAGAATTGCTGCCA
>CAUUGK010000017.1:0-23082 GCA_963544765.1 uncultured Atopobiaceae bacterium | reverse complement strand
GGTATCACTCCAATCGTTGTTTTTAACTTTATTATCTGGCTTTTCTTTACACTCGCATACTTCTATCAGATTGTGTATATCCTTCGCGTTTTAGTTAAGGGTGAGGTAAAGCTCCCAGAGGCAAAAAAGCAGCACCGCTACGCCTTCTTTATTGCTGCCCACAACGAAGAGCCAGTTATTGGCAATCTTGTCAGGTCTATTCTTTCTCAAGATTATCCTCGAGAGCTGATGGATGTTTTTGTTGTTGCAGATGCTTGTACTGATAAAACAGCTGAAGAGGCAAGAAAAGCTGGAGCAATTACTTGGGAGAGAAATGACCTTGCTCGTAAAGGTAAGAGCTGGGTTATGGATTACGGTTTTGATCGTATTCTTAATGAGTACGGTGACAAATACGAGGCTTTCATTATTATGGACGCCGATAACCTGGTTTCTCCAAGTTACTTAAAGATTATGAACCAGGCTTTTGACGCAGGATATCTTGTCTGCACCAGCTACAGAAACTCAAAGAATTTTGATTCTAGCTGGGTAAGTTCTGCCTATGCTACCTGGTTTATGCGTGAGGCAAAGTTCTTGAATAACGCCCGTATGATGATGGGTACCAGCTGTGCAGTTTCTGGTTCCGGCTGGATGGTTTCTTCTCGCATTATTAAAGGTATGCATGGATGGGATTTCCATACTCTTACTGAGGATATTCAGTTCTCTACTTTTTGTAATGCTCACAATATTCAAATTGGCTATGCTCCTGCAGAATTTTTTGACGAGCAACCTTTAACTTTTAAGGCATCGTGGACACAGCGTATGCGTTGGACAAAAGGCTTCTATCAGGTTTTCTTCTCGTATGGTTTTGATCTTGTTAAGGGTATTTTTAAGGGTCAGTTTGCCTCATACGATATGCTAATGACTATTGCTCCGGGCATGATCTTGACCCTGCTTTCAGCCTTTATTAATGGCACCTATTTGCTGGTTGGCTATTTAAGCCACGGTTTTATCGCAACAGATGCCGAGATTGCTATGAGCGTTGGATCTTTGTTCATGACGATCTTCTCGATGTATATAGTCTTCTTCATCTTGGCTCTTATTACTACTATTTCTGAGTACAAACATATCCACGTAAAAAAGAAATGGCGCATTTTTACCAATCTCTTTACATTCCCCATTTTTATGATGACGTATATCCCCATTACGGTTGCAGCTTTGTTTAAAAAAGTTGAGTGGGTTCCTACAAAACATGACATTGCTGTTAACTTTGAGGATGTTATTGCTTCAAGTGGGAGTTCAAATTAAATAATTAGCTCCACTGGTGGTACAATGCCAAAACACGTTGAGCATGACCAGTAGGTCAGGAGGGAGCCAAAAACAATGGCAAAGTTCTTCGAAGGCGAATCACACACATTTTCTGAGTATCTTTTGGTTCCTGGCTATTCATCAGCTGAGAACATCCCTGCAAATGTTTCTTTGAAGACTCCTCTTGTAAAGTTTAAGCGTGGCGAGAAAAGCGCTATTGAGCTCAACATTCCTATGGTATCTGCAGTAATGCAGTCAGTATCTGGTCCTCGTTTGGCAATTGCTTTGGCCCAGCAGGGTGGCATTGCCTTTATTTATGGTTCTCAGTCCGCTGAAGATGAAGCTCAGATGGTTCGCGAGGTTAAGAGCTATAAGGCAGGCTTTGTTGTCTCTGACTCCACGCTCACTCCAGAGATGACCCTTGGTGAGGTACTTGATCTTAAAGAGAAGACTGGTCACTCTACTATGCCCGTCACTGATGACGGTACTGCTTATGGCAAGCTTGTAGGAATTGTCACTTCTCGTGACTATCGTCCTTCTCGCGATGATCGCTCTAAGCTTGTTTCAGAGTTCATGACTCCAGCTGAAAAGCTTATTACTGCTCCTGAAGATACTTCCCTCAAAGTGGCAAATGATATTATCTGGGATAACAAGCTTAACGCCCTTCCTATTGTTGATAAGAGCGGCCACTTGGTCAGCTTTGTATTCCGCAAAGATTATGATTCGCACAAGTCTGCTCCAGATGAGCTGCTTGATGACTCTAAGCGCTATATGGTTGGCGCTGGTATTAATACGCGTGACTATGAAACCCGCGTTCCTCTGCTTGTTGAGGCAGGCGCTGATGTTCTCTGCATTGACTCTTCTGAGGGTTATTCCGAGTGGCAGAAGCGCACGCTTGAGTGGGTTCGTGCAACTTACGGCGATTCCGTCAAGATTGGTGCGGGTAACGTTGTAGATGCTGAGGGCTTCCGCTTCTTGGCAGAGGCTGGCGCTGACTTTATCAAGATTGGTATCGGTGGCGGTTCTATCTGCATCACTCGCGAGCAGAAGGGCATTGGTCGTGGTCAGGCAACCTCTGTCATTGATGTTGCTCGCGCTCGTGATGAGTATTTTGAGGAGACTGGCATCTATATTCCAATCTGCTCTGACGGTGGAATTGTCTACGACTATCACATGACTTTGGCCCTTGCTATGGGTTCTGACTTCATGATGCTTGGTCGCTACTTTGCACGCTTTGATGAGAGTCCTTCTGACCGCGTTATCGTTAACGGCTCTTACATGAAGGAATACTGGGGCGAGGGTTCTGCGCGCGCTCGTAACTGGCAGCGCTATGACCTTGGCGGAAACAAGCGCGGTCTTTCCTTTGTTGAGGGCGTTGATTCCTACGTTCCATACGCGGGTCCTTTGAAGGATGGCGTTGAGGCATCACTTCTGAAGGTCAAGTCCACCATGTGCAACTGCGGTGCTCTTGATATTCCTGAGCTTCGCGATAAGGCAAAGATTACACTTGTCTCTTCAACTTCAATTGTTGAGGGCGGCGCACACGACGTCTTGCTGAAAGATTCAAACCAGCAGGTCAGCTACAATTTCCGTTCATAACTTACAGGATTTATGGACTACTGGCGTCACCAAGTATATTGCTTGGTGACGCATCGCTATAAGAAAGGGGAACTCGTGAAAAACGAGGAAGTACAGAACGTCTCAGACACAGGTGATTTTCCTGTTTACGATGCTGAGGCCATTGAAACTAAGTGGCAGCGTGTCTGGGAAGAGCAGAATCTTTACAAGACGGAAGAGGACAGCTCAAGGCCAAAAAAATACGTTCTAGAGATGTTCCCTTATCCTTCGGGCGATCTTCATATGGGTCACGCTCGTAACTACACCATTGGTGATGCTATGGCTCGTCAGGCTCGCATGCGTGGCTTTGATGTTTTGCATCCAATGGGCTTTGATGCCTTTGGCCTTCCTGCAGAAAATGCTGCTATTAAGCACAATACGCAGCCTTCCATTTGGACTCATAAGAATATTGATCAGGCTGTAAAGACTATGTTTCGCATGGGCTTTGCTTACGACAAAGACCGTATGTTTAACACATGTGACCCTGAGTACTACAAATGGGGTCAGTGGATCTTCCTCAAGATGCTTGAGAAGGGTCTGGTATATCGTGCAACAAGCCCTGTTAACTGGTGTCCTAATGACAAAACTGTTCTTGCAAATGAGCAGGTAGTTAACGGTAAATGCTGGCGCTGTGGCGCAGTCCCAGAGAAGCGCGAGCTCTCACAGTGGTATTTGCGTATCACTGATTACGCTCAGGAGCTTCTTGACGATCTTGACCAGCTTGAGGGTTGGCCAGAGCGCGTTCGCGCTATGCAGGCAAATTGGATTGGCCGCTCCGAGGGTGCAGAAATTGACTTTACCCTGGCAGATACCGATGGTGTCACGCCAACCGATACCAAGATGACTGTCTTTACTACTCGTGCAGATACCATCTATGGCTGCACCTTCATGCTGCTTCCACCAGAGTCTAAGCTTGCTGCTGAGCTGGTAGAGGATTCAGAGTACAAGGCTGCCTTTGACGCTCTTCACGAGGAGACCGTCAAGGTTTCTTCCATTGATCGTCAGGGTACAGACCGCGAGAAACACGGTGTGTTCACCGGCCGTTACGCAATTAACCCAGTCACCGGTCAGACCGTACCAATTTGGGTTGCTGACTACGTCCTTCTCGACTATGGTACTGGCGCCGTTATGGGTGTTCCCTCAGGCGATAAGCGCGACTTTGACTTTGCTAAGAAGTATGACCTGCCTATTGTTCCTATCATTTGCGAAGAGGGAACTGATATTTACGAGGAGCTCAAGGGAGTTTCTGATTACAAGGTAACCTCCGTTGACTGGGACGGACCAATGGATACCGTTGGTATTCTTGTCCAGTCTGGTCCCTTCACCGGACTTCGCGGTGGTAAACATTCCGAGGCAGAAGAGGCTGTTGTTGCTTATCTGACCGAGCACAACGTTGGCCGCCGAACTGTTCAGTTCCGCCTTCGTGACTGGCTCATCTCAAGGCAGCGTTATTGGGGCAATCCAATTCCTATGATTCATTGCGATTGCTGTGGCGACGTTCCTGTTCCTTATGACCAGCTCCCTGTTATGCTTCCAGATAATCTTGATTTGGCGGCAGGAGATACTCTTGCTGAGTGCAAGGAGTTTGTAGAGACCACCTGTCCTAAGTGCGGCAAGCCCGCCAAGCGTATCACTGATACCATGGACACTTTCACTTGCTCTAGTTGGTATTATCTGCGCTATTGCGATCCACACAACACCGAGCTTCCTTTCTCTAAGGAGTCAGTGGACCGCTGGATGCCGGTAGATAACTACATTGGTGGCATTGAGCACGCAATTCTGCACCTTTTGTATTCTCGTTTCTTTACTAAGGTCCTTCGTGACCTGGGCATGATTGATATTGATGAGCCATTTAAGAACCTGATGACCCAGGGCATGGTCAAGGATGAGCACGGCGACACCATGTCAAAGTCAAAGGGTAACGTTGTTCCTCCAAGCTCTGTCATTGAGCCTTACGGTGCAGATACCATGCGCCTTGCCATTCTCTTTGTTGCTCCACCAGAGAAGGATTTTGACTGGGACGAGAAGGTCGTTGCAGGCGCAAACCGCTTTATCAAGCGTGCGTGGCGTGTGGTTTGGGAACTCTCTCGCACCGCTGATGCTTCTGCCGTACTCGACCACACAGCTTTGGATGCAAAGTCGCTTGAGCTCAACCGGGTCCTCAACGCTATGGGAATCCGCTGCACGACCGAGTTTGACAAAGGCCAGTTCAACACTGCTATTTCTGCAGTTATGGAGCTGGTTAATGCAGCAAGCGCCTATATCAACGAGGTCCCTGCAGAGTCTAGAGATGCTGCACTTTGCTACAAGGTTGCAAATGATGTTGTTGCCATGCTGGCTCCAATCATTCCTCACTGGGCTGAGGAGCTCAGCCACGAGGCTCTGGGTAAAGACACCCCTGTCTATCACCAGCCTTGGCCAGAGTTTGACCCAGAGCAGGCAAAGAGCAATACCGTTGAAATTGCCGTTCAGCTTAAGGGCAAGGTCCGCGCACGTATTGAGGTCTCTGCTGATGCTTCTGAAGAGGAGCTCACTGCCGCCGCAACTGAAGCAATTGCCGATCAGCTTGAGGGTAAAGAGATTAGAAAAGTCATTGTTGTTAAGGGCAGACTTGTGAATATCGTTGCCTAACAGCAAAAACACTTGACGAGAAGCCCTTTATCTCGTAAGATATCTCTAAACGTAGTTGTTATTAGTTGGAAGTGGGGTTGAGTTTTGACCCCGCTTCCTTTCTGTATGTAGATGAGGAGGTCATATGCAAAACGAAGGTGCAACACAGAAAATCTTATCCGCACTGGAGCAGGCTGCGCTCGATCACCACATT
Source organism: uncultured Atopobiaceae bacterium (assembly GCA_963544765.1). Lineage (GTDB taxonomy): Bacteria > Actinomycetota > Coriobacteriia > Coriobacteriales > Atopobiaceae > Lancefieldella. The sequence goes on along the minus strand of CAUUGK010000017.1, from coordinate 17,357 downwards.
GATATTGTTGATGTAGAGATTGTTGGTTCTTCAAAGAATCCCGTGGTCAGAGTTAGAATTGACCATGATGATGAGAAGGCAGAGACCATTTCTCTTGATGAAGTTGCTCAAGAAACATCATGGATTTCAGAGACCATTGATGAGCTTGACCCATTCCCAGCATCATTTACCTTGGAGGTTTCCTCCCCAGGTATGGCTCGTCCACTTCGTCGTGCAAAAGACTTTGAGCGCTTTGCAGGGGAAGAGATTCAGCTTCAGACTACCGCCACAGAGGGACGCCGTAAATTTACCGGCAAACTCTTGGGCATTGAGGGTACAACAATCTCAATCCAGACAGAAGATGAGGTCTGTACTGTTGATTTGTCTGAGTTAAAGAAGTGCGTTATTAAACCAGTTTTTGATTTCTCGGCCTCAGCCAAGAAGTAGATAGAGAGGATTATTCATGGCATCTGAAATGATGGAAGCTTTGATGTTGCTTTGCCAGGAGAAGCACATCGATGAGTTGTATCTTCTGGACCGTTTGGAGCAGTCTCTGGCAAAAAGCTATGCTGACGTCCTCCATCTTGATTTTGGCGCCCGTGTCACCATTGATAGGGCTACTGGTCGTGTCTACGTCTATGAGCTTGTCCCTAAGGGTGAGCCAGATGAGGAGACTGGTGAGTACACTGAGTTTGACGAGGTAGACGTAACTCCTCCAGATACCAGCCGTATTGCTGCACAGCATGCTAAGGCAGAGATTAAGACCCTTGTGCGCAATGCCGCCCGTGCTCAGATTTATGATGAGTTCCGTGGCCGCATTGGTGACATCATCACAGGTACTGTTCTTCAGTCCACTCCTGATTTCACCATCATTAAGATTCGTGAGGGTGTTGAGGCAGAGCTTCCACACTTTGATCAGCGCCGTTTCCCTGATGAGCGCGATGAGCGTCCAGCAGGCGAGCGTTACCTTCACAACCAGCGCATTAAGGCAATTATCGTAGACGTTCGCGATCCTAATGCAACTCAGCCAGCAGTTCGTGGTGAGCGTCAGCGTCCACCAATTGTTGTTTCTCGTACCCACCCAGATCTTATCCGTCGTCTCTTTGAGCTTGAGGTTCCAGAGGTTTATGACGGTGTTGTAAGCATCCGCTCCATTGCTCGTGAGGCTGGCGTCCGTTCCAAGATTGCCGTTTCTTCCGTTGACGAGCGCCTTGATCCAGTTGGTGCTTGCGTTGGTCCTAAGGGCAGCCGTGTTCGCACCGTAGTTTCTGAGCTCCGTGGAGAGCGTGTTGACGTTGTGCCTTGGTTTGACGATGCTGCTCGTTGCGTTGCGTCTGCACTTTCACCTGCACGCGTTTCTCGCGTTATTGTTGATGGCGCTACGGGACACGCAACTGTTATTGTTCCTGATGATCAGCTGTCTTTGGCAATTGGTAAAGAGGGCCAGAATGCTCGCCTTGCTGCTCGCCTAACTGGTCTTCACATTGACATCAAGAACGAATCCCTTGCTGCAAGCATTCTGAACAACCTTCCTGAGGTTGTTGAAGAGACTGTTGACGAGGAAGAGATTGCTCATCGTTGCAAGTATGTGAGCCCTAACGGAACTCCTTGCCGCAATATGGCAAGACCTGGTTCTGATTTCTGTGGCATTCATGATGACATGGAGAATGCAGAGATTTCTTCTGATCCAGACTCACTGATCTAGTCAACTACCTGTAACTATCCCGTCAACCGGAAGGTTTTCATATATGGCAAAAATGCGTGTACATGACCTTGCCAAAGAATATGGTATGCAGAGCAAGGAATTGCTCGAGCACCTTGCGGACATGAAGATTCCTGCAAAGTCTGCTTCTTCTACACTTGAAGATGCATATATCTCTATTGTTCGTAAGAAACTCCAGCCTATTATGGAGGCTCGTGCCGCTGAAATCGCAGCTCAGAAGGCTGCTGAGGAAGAGGCTGCTGCCAGGGAGGCAAAGGCTGCTGCAGAGGCAGCAGAGGCTGAGCGACTTGCTGCAGAGGCAAGGCGTGAGGCTGAGCGTGCAGAGGAAGAGAAGAAGCGCGCAAAAGAGGAGGCTGCTCGCAAGAAAGAAGAGGAGCGCCGCCGCGCCGAGGAAGAGAAGAAGCGTCTTGAGGCTGAAGAGGCCGAGCGTAACCGCATAAAAGATACCGCTCCTAAGGCAGCTCCTTCCTTCAATAACCTGCTTGACCAGATTGCTCAGCAGGAAGAGGTATTGAAGCAGCAGGCAGCGGAGTCCGCTGCTCAGAAGAAGGCTGAGAAGGGATCTAGAAACCACGCTCGCGCTAATGCAAGCGAGGCAAGTGGCGCTCCTTCTCGCCATAACTTCAAGAATGAGCGCGATGACGCCTCCATGTCTGACGAGCGTCCAAATGGTAAGCGCAAGAAGAACCGTCGTGGCGGAGATGACGGAGAAGACCGTTATAGCCGTATGGCGCGTGAGGCTGAAGCTTACAACAGAAGCCGCGTTTTGGATGAGGCTCGTGTTGCTATTGAAGAGGCAAGCCGTGAGTCCACTGGCCGCCGTAAAAAGCGTAAAGAGCGTCGTCAGAAGCAGGCTGCAGAGGCTGCTATGGAGCAGCGTATTGAAGAAGCGCTTGCAAACGACCAGGATATTTCCCAGCTTGATACCGTAAAGGTTCCTCAGGGCTCAACTGTCTCTGAACTTGCTGAGCTTCTTGGTGTTCCTGCAAATGACATCATTAAGCGTCTGTTCCTGCTTGGCAACCCTTTGACGCTCACCGAGACCATGTCTGATGAGCTTATTGAGATTGTTGCTGATGACCTTGGTCGTCAGATTAAGATCATGTCCAAGGAAGAGGAGAATTCCTTCACCTTCTACGATGATCCTAAGGACTTGAAGCCACGTCCTCCAGTAGTTACCGTCATGGGTCACGTTGACCACGGTAAGACATCACTTCTGGACGCAATTCGTCACACTGGCGTTGCAGCTGGCGAGGCCGGCGGCATTACACAGGCAATCGGTGCATCTCAGGTCACCATTAACGGCCGTGAGATTACCTTCATCGATACCCCAGGTCACGAGACCTTTACCGCTATGCGTGCTCGTGGTGCAAAGGTTACCGATATTGTCATTCTGATTGTTGCGGCAGACGACGGCGTTATGCCTCAGACCATTGAGTCTATTAACCACGCAAAGGCTGCTGGCGTTCCAATTGTTGTTGCTGTCAACAAGATTGATAAGCCAGGCGCAGATCCTACCCGCGTTCGTCAGGAGCTCACCGAGTATGGTGTTATTCCTGAGGAGTGGGGCGGACAGAACATGTTTGTTGACATCTCCGCTAAGCAGAATTTGGGCATCGACGATCTTCTCGAGACCATTCTTTTGCAGGCAGATGTCCTTGAGCTGAAGGCAAACCCAGACACCTTTGCTTCTGGTAACGTTCTTGAGGCTAAGCTTGACCGTGGTCGTGGCTCTGTTGCTACTGTTTTGGTTACACGCGGTACGCTCCACATCGGCGATGCTCTTGTTGCTGGTATGGCATTTGGTCGCGTCCGTGCAATGCTTGATCCTAAGGGCAACGCAGTTACTACTGCTGGTCCTTCTGACGCAGTTGAGATTCTTGGTCTGCAGACCGTTCCTGGCGCAGGCGATGAGTTCCGTGTCTTCCAGGAGGAGCGCGACGCTCGAGAGCTTGCTGACCAGCGCGCTCTTAAGGCTCGTATTGAAGAGCAGAACCGTGTTAAGCACGTTACCCTTGAGAACCTCTTTGACACCATGGCTGACCGTGACGTCAAGGAACTCAACCTCATCATCAAGGCTGATGTTCAGGGCTCCATCGAGGCTCTCCAGGATTCCCTGGACAAGATGGACCAGTCCGAGGTTCGCATCAGCACCATCCACTCTGCTGTTGGTGGAATCACCGAGACCGACGTTGTTCTCGCCGATGCATCCAACGCAATCATCATTGGCTTTGGCGTCCGTCCAGATGCAAAGGCTAAGCTTGCTGCAGAGCGCGTAGGCGTTGAGATTAGAACGTATAGCGTCATCTACAAGGCAATCGAAGAGATTGATGCTGCTCGTATTGGTATGCTTAAGCCAACTGAGCAGGAAGTTCAGACTGGCGTTGCTGAGGTTCGCGATACCTTCAAGGTTCCTAAGGTTGGTATTGCTGCCGGCTGCATGATTTCTGAGGGTGAGATTTCCCGCGACGATAACATCCGTCTCATCCGTGACGGCTTTGTTGTCTACGATGGAAAGATTGCATCGCTCAGACGCTTCAAAGATGACGTTAAGAGCGTTAAATCCGGCTACGAATGCGGTATTGGCCTTGAGAACTTCCAGGACATCAAGCCTGGCGACCAGCTCGAGGGCTATCGCATTGAGCAGGTGGCTCGTACCGAGTAAGAAAGGACAGCATGAAACAGAATCAGTTTTCTCGTCGTACTAATGAGATTGCTCGAGAAAAGCTCAGCTGGATCCTTTTGTTTGAAATTTCCGACCCTGATCTCCAGCTTGTGACTGTCACAAGCTGCGAGGTCTCGGTTGATAAGTCCTTTATGCGTGCCTATGTAAGCTGTGAGCCTGATCGCTACGATAAGGTCCTTACAGCTCTTAAGCGTGCTAAGGGTAGGATTCGCTCGCTTTTGGGCCACGCGCTGAACTGGCGTGTAACCCCTGAGCTCGATTTCAAAATTGATACTACTACCGATGAGGCTGAGCGTATTGCTCAAGCCCTTGAGGTTGTTCCACCAACGCTTGGTGTTGAGAAAGACGAATTTGGATACCCTCTAGCTTCTGATGAAGAGAATTCTGACGAGGAGGCGTAAGTAAGTGACGTCACTGAATACAAAAGTCAGTCGTCCAGAGTTTGACGAGGTTATAGCTCTGATTGAGCAGGCCTCGTCAATCGTTGTTTGCGCACATACTTCTCCTGATGGAGATGCGATTGGCTCTGGATTAGCACTTTCTTCCATTATTCAGAGAAGATGGCCTAGCAAAACTGTCACCAATCTTTTGGCAGATGCTGATGGGGAAGTACCACGCATTTACAAGTTTCTTGATGGTACTGAAGGCTTTGTCCCTGCAAATAAGTACGAGGGAACTCCAGATCTTTTTATCTGCGTAGATCTTTCTACTGCAGGTCGTTTGGCTGATGCAGAAGCGCTGATGGAGCGCTCTAAGACGGTAGCAGTGCTTGACCATCACCCTTATAACAACGTGTATTGGAATGCAGGACTTGTGCGTCCTGATGCAGCGGCAACTGGCGTCATTATCACCGAGTTTGCCTGTCATTTAGGCGCAGAACTTATCCCATCTGAGGCACAATGCCTTATGTGCGCATTGGTAACTGATACTGGTCGTTTCCAGTACCAAAACGCTGACGGCGAGGCTTTTGAGGTAGCAAGTTTGCTGGTGGAAGCAGGTGCTTCTCCATCTCAGATTGCGCTTCATGTCTACCAGAGTGATCGCTTGGCCTATCTTCACCTTGCCGCAAAGGTTATGGGTCGTATTCGCACCTTTGGTGAGGGTCGTGTTGCCTACAGCTACGTTACTACCGCAGATCTTTCTGCATCAGGTGTTCCTCTAGCAGAGATGGATGGCCTGGTAGATGTTGTGCGCTGTGTTGAGGGAACTGAAATTGCCCTCTTCCTCAAAGAGGTTGACGGCGGAAAAGTTCGTGGCAATCTGCGTTCCAAGTCTCAACTAGATATTTCTGGCGTAGCTCGTCAAATGGGTGGCGGTGGACACACTGCTGCTGCAGGCTTTACCGCTGAAGGCACCATTGACGATGTGTTTACCCAGATAGTCCCGCTGCTCATCGATCTTCTCGCCCTTGACAAGGAGTCATAGGTGAAGCGAGGAGCTAGTGGAATTAACGCACTTATTGCTGTTGACAAGCCGCTTGGGTTGACCAGCCATGACGTGGTTTCTCGTGTTCGACGTGCATTTGGCGAAAAACGCGTGGGACACGCAGGCACTTTGGATCCTAATGCAAGCGGCGTGCTGGTAGTGGGCATTGGTCTTTCTACAAAGCTTTTGGGCCTTCTGACGCTTGACCGTAAGGGATATGTAGCCGACATTTCGTTTGGGGCTCGTACCTCAACCGATGATGCAGACGGTGAGATTGTGGCCACGGCACCTGTCCCAGCGGAGTTGCGTGATGAAGAGTTTGCTCGTGCTGCATGCTCAAAGCTAGTGGGGACGGTAGACCAGCTTCCACCTGCAGTTTCTGCAATCTCTGTTGATGGCAAACGTGCCTATCAGCTTGTTCGTGAAGGTAAGACGCCAGAGCTTGCAGCTCGTAGAGTCTCTATTTACGACGCTACGCTTTTGGCAGTGCACAAACCTTCTACTACGGATGAATTACTGGTATGGACGGTTGCGTTTGACGTTTCAAAAGGCACCTACATTAGAAGTATTGCTCGAGACCTTGGTCAGTCTCTTGGAACAGAGGCTCATATTAGTGGCCTGAGAAGGACGTTCTCTGGTCCAATCACGCTTGGTAGCTGCGCTTTATTAGAAGAGCTTGAACAAAGTCCAGCTCAGATGCTTGAAGCTAAACGCCTCAATCCAACTGAGGTTCTGGGATACCCTGTGCACAGGTTGACTGCAGCAGAATACAAGTGTGTTGAGGTTGGAAAACGTTTTGGTATTCCGGAAGATCTCTCTGAGATTGCTCATAACTCGCTGGTCAGCCTTGTGTGGAATGAAGCTCTCGTAGGAATTTGGACAAGGCAGGGCTCTTGCCTTGTCTGCCAGACTAACTTCTCTCAAGGTATTTTGTGTAAGTAAGGATGCACGTTGAACAAGGTAGATCGCATAGCACAATCCGTTTTGTATGGAAGTGAGTTGCCGGCTCCACGTGAGCTTGGTGATGCCGATTTCTATACCTTGCGTTCTGACTGTTACAAGCAACCTTGCGTGTGCGTGCTTGGTGTCTTTGACGGACTTCATGAGGGCCACCAAGGGCTTCTCGCCAGCGCAAAGAAAGATGCTGAGACTCGCAATGTGCCACTTGTTGCCGTGACATTTCTGCCCGATCCTGTTGAGGTGCTGTTTGATGACTCTCCTCGACGTTTGCTCTCGGGAGAAGACAGGCTTCGCGCACTTGCTGCATGGGGAGTGGATGGCATTCTGGTGCATCACTTTACCCGCGAGTTTGCGGCATTGAGTGCTACGCAATACGTTGAGGACAAGCTGCTTCCAAGCGTCTCAGCTGTGTCCGTTCATGTGGGTTCTGACTTTGGCCTGGGCGCACAAGGAGCTGAAGGAAGCGCGTTGCTCACCTCGCTTGGGCATAAGCATGGCTTTGAAGTTCATGCCCACGAGCTCTTTTGCTCAGGTGGACAGAAAATTTCTGCAACTCGTATTAGGGACTTGCTTGAGCAGGGTAAAGTTGAGGAAGCGACAAGTCTGTTGGGCCGCTGGCACTTTGTGAGTGGCGTGGTCAAGCATGGTCGTGGTCAGGGCACCGGCTTTGGTTTTCCTACGGCAAACGTCGCGCTTGACCTGCATGATTGCATTCCTCAAGACGGCGTGTATGCGTGCTATGTGGTCCATGGCGCAACAGCTTGGCCTGCTGCGGTTAATGTGGGAAAAGCGCCTTCATTTGAGTCTCAAACAGGACCTTTGCTTGAGGCTAATCTTCTAGGTTTTAGCGGTAACTTATATGATTCAGAGGTTCAGACGGTATTTGTGAAGAGACTGAGGGAATCTAAAAAATTTGATTCGCTGGAAGACCTCAAGCAAGCCGTTCGTGGAAATATAGATTGGGTAGCCCAGAATCTGGGTACGACTTCATATAACTTGGAAAGCGGGGAGGTGGAAGATGATAACTGATGAAGATAAAGAGCGTGTAAGACAGGCAACGGACTTTGTCACGCTTGTGTCAGAGACAGTTGAGCTTAAACCTCGAGGTCAGGACTATTGGGGATGTTGTCCCTTCCACCAAGAAAAAAGCCCTTCATTCAAGATAAATCCCTCTACGGGTCTTTGGCACTGCTTTGGCGCTTGCTCCGAAGGCGGAGACGTCTTCAGCTATGTCATGAAGCGAGAAAACCTGGATTTTCCCGATGCCATTAGATATCTTGCTGATAAAGCAGGCATTACACTTTCAGAAGAGGCTCATGTTTCTAAAGGCCCTCGCAAGAATCGCTTAATTGAGTGTCTTACAGAAGCCGAGAATTACTTCCACTCCATGCTTATGCGCGGAAGGGGAGAAGGTCCTGAAGCAGCTCGTAGTTATCTCTCTGGTCGTGGATTTGGAGCAGCTGTCTGTAAGCGTTGGAAGCTGGGATATGCTCCTGGCAGAGGCGCGCTTGTAGCGCACTTGCGCAAATGTGGCTTTACCACGCAAGAGATGATTGCTGCCAACCTTGCTGTTGAGCGTAATGGTCGAATCAGCGACTGGTTCTATGATCGAGTGATGTTCCCTATCCACGACGAGCAGGGCAGAACCATTGCTTTTGGTGGTCGAATTACTAAAAAGGTAGAAAACGCTCCTAAGTATCTTAATACCAGGGACACTTCTGTCTTTAATAAAGGTAAACACCTCTTTGCCTACGATGTCGCAAAAGAGACTATTGCTGCCCAGTCCGAGGCCATTATTTGCGAGGGCTACACTGACGTTATTGCCATGCATGAGGCTGGTTTTACCAACACTGTGGCAGCTTTAGGTACTGCATTTACGTCTGAGCACGTCAAACTCATCGATCGCCAGCGTGCACGCAAAATCATTTGCATGTTTGACGGTGATGCTGCAGGTCAACATGCTGCTGCTCGTGCCATTAAATTTATCGATAAAACAACCGCTGCGTTTCTCTGTGTTGTTTTGCCAAATAATCAGGACCCCATGGAGTTTCTCGCCGAATCAGGTGCAGATAAGCTACGTCCTATCTTAGATGCAGCTCGTCCGCTTATGGACTTTGTCTTTGATGCCACAACAGCTCAGTTTGACTTATCTGTACCCGGTGGTCGAGTCAAAGCGCTTGAGGCTTTAGCGTCTCTGTTGGCCCCGCTCAAGACATCGGTGCTGCTGAGCGAGTATGCACTTCGTGTGTCCGATTTGCTTCATATTGATGTCGAGGAAGCAAAGCGCGCAATTAAAGCCGCTCCTATTCAAGACGATACGTTGGACTCTCGTGCTTCAAAGGCAGCGCGCAAACAGCCTCAGAAGAGTGCGGCCAACTCTTCGTACAACTCAACTTCCAAGACTTCAATGTATGCTGACGGTCCTTCATACGATGATGCCTGGTCATATGACGAGGTTCCGCCATATGACCAGGCATCATCGTATGGTGTTCCTGCTGATGCTTATGTTTCGCACGGTTCGCAGGGGCTTTCCGCGGAAGACCGCAGACAAGTCAACTCAGAACTTGAGCTCTTAAGTGCTATGGCAACAAATCTGTCCTTGGTCCGAGAGTATCAAGACCGTATTGCAGATTTTGTGTGGGCTGATGCTCGTCATCAAACTATGGCATGGGCAATGCTTGCTACTCCAGAGGGAGCTACACCAGCGCAGGTAGTTGCTGCAGCTGCGGCTGTCGAACCAAATGCGGCAGCTATTCTTTCGTCTGGTCGCGTGATATCTGAGGGCAACTCTGATACGCGTCGCTCACTTGAGTTTATTGTTGATACCGTTGACTACTACTCGGTACAGCGTAAATTGCGAGAAATTCGTTCTAATTTACGCTCCAGTTCTTATGCAGGGGAGTCTTCTGACGGAACTCTAGCAGAAGAGCAGCTTGCCGCCGCACAAGCACTTCAGACACGAGCGCTGGAGTTAGGTAAGAGGCTTACTTCAGGGCAATAAAAATACTCATTTTATGAGGATGCTACTCATCTAATTTTTTATAAATTAAAATGAGTAGTTTGATTAGGTAGAGAAACTTTTGGGTATAAAGATTTGCGCTAATCTATCGAAAGGATATTTGTGGCTGCAAAAAAGGCAAATGACGAGGTCAAACTCTCAGATGAGCTTACTAAAATTGTTGATGATCTGGTAAGTTCTTCAAAGTCTAACGGTAGTATCAGCGAAGACGATATTCAGGTTGCCATTCGTGACGTTGACGTTAACGATGATGAGCTTTCTGACCTGTATGATTCGCTGCGCGTTAAAGGTGTTGAGATTACTACCGCATCTGAAGCAACCGTTTCTTTCGCCATTGAAGATGACGCCGTAGAAGACGATTTTTCATCCGATGATGACTTGGATGACTCTTCTGATTTTGAAGATGAAGATGATGAAGATTTTGATGCCGTAAATGAGGCTCGCGAGGTCAAAGAGGCTCTCCGCTCTGTTTCTAAGGCAAAAGTCTCCAAGCCAAAACGTTCTTCTCGCGCTCGTGCTCGCCGTTCAGACACCACTACGGTTATGCTTACCGGCGATCCTGTCCGCATGTATCTTAAAGAGATTGGTAAGGTTGACCTGCTTACTGCATCAGAAGAGGTTCACCTTGCTATGAAGATTGAGGCAGGTACTGCAGCTTCTCAGAAGCTGGAGGATTTTGAGGATGGCCTCATCGAGCTTAACCGCGCAGAGCAGCGCCGCCTTATGCGTATTGAGTCTGTAGGACTTGATGCTAAGCAGCAGCTTATTTCTGCAAACCTTCGTCTTGTTGTCTCAATTGCAAAGCGCTATGTTGGCCGCGGTATGCTGTTCCTTGACCTTATCCAGGAAGGTAACCTGGGCCTTATTCGCGCTGTCGAGAAGTTCGATTACACCAAGGGCTTTAAGTTCTCAACGTATGCTACATGGTGGATCCGTCAGGCAATTACTCGCGCTATTGCAGACCAGGCGCGTACCATTCGTATTCCTGTCCACATGGTAGAGACAATCAACAAGCTGATCCGTGTTCAGCGTCAGCTTCTGCAAGATCTTGGTAGAGATCCTTCTCCAGAAGAGATTGGCGCAGAAATGGGCATGTCTCCTGATCGCGTCCGCGAGATTCAGAAGATTAGCCAGGAGCCCGTTTCTCTTGAGACGCCTATTGGTGAAGAAGAAGATTCCCAGCTTGGAGACTTTATTGAGGACTCTTCAGCTGTTGCTCCACCAGATGCAGCTTCTGATTCAATGCTCCGTGAGCAGCTTGAGCAGGTTCTTGACGGCCTTGCTGATCGTGAGCGTAAGGTTATTAAGTTCCGCTTTGGTCTTGAGGACGGTCATCCTCGTACCCTTGAAGAGGTAGGCAAGGAGTTTGGCGTCACGCGTGAGCGTATTCGTCAGATTGAGTCCAAGACTTTGGCAAAGCTTCGTCATCCTTCTAGGTCCGGTCGTCTTAAGGACTACATGGAGGAGTAGCTTCTTGGTTTAGGTGTGTAAAATTTTGCAAGAGGAATTTGAATAAATTTTTTCTAAATAATGCTTGCATGGTTTGGAATGTCTCTCTATACTTAAACACCGCTGAGAAGCACACATATTCCCCGATGGCGCAGCGGTAGCGCAGCTGACTGTTAATCAGCGTGTCGCAGGTTCAAATCCTGCTCGGGGAGCCAGAATTTTCAAGACCAGGCAATGCCTGGTCTTTTTTGTTTAAAGAACCGTTCTGCTTTTCTCGCATTAAGTAGATTTTTATTCACGGATTTGAAGAGGGCGATTTTCTCGACAATTTGGTCATTTGACCGATTTTTCTTTATTTATCCTCAAAAACTTCAAAATTGACACCGTAAAAGGTACAAAACATAACGCTTACGGTATTTCTGCAACCGTTGAGCGACATCTCACAAAGAGCTGTGATGAGATTTGTTAACGTACTCATTAAGGTCAGTGTTATGCAAAAGGCATAACAAATGAGAAAGGTCACTACTATGGATGTGTCTCGTCGCAGTTTTCTAAAGTTCTGTGGTCTAGGCGTTCTTAGCGTTGGTGGATCTAGCGTTCTTGCAGCTTGCGCACCTAGCGAGAAAAAAGAGGAAGGCGCTAAAGATGCAAAGGTAGAGAACAAGGATAAGCCTGTTGTCTTCTTTAACCGCCAGCCTTCCAACAGCTCCACTGGTGAGCTTGATACAAACACTCTTAACTTCAACAAAGACACTTATTACGTTGGCTTTGATGCAGTTCAGGGTGCAGAGCTCCAGGGCCAGATGGTTCTTGATTACATCAAGGCTCACGCAGCTGAGCTTGATCGCAACAAGGACGGCATTATTGGTTACGTTCTTGCAATTGGTGACATTGGTCACAACGACTCTATCGCTCGTACTCGTGGTGTCCGTAAGGCACTTGGTACTGGCATCGAGAAGGACGGCAAGATTATTTCCGATCCAGTAGGCACCAACACCGATGGCTCCGCTTCTGTTGTTCAGGACGGCAAGCTTGAGGTCGGCGGCAAGTCCTACACCATCCGTGAGCTTGCTTCTCAGGAGATGAAGAACACCGCTGGTGCAACATGGGATGCTGCAACCGCTGGTAACGCAATTGCTGCTTGGTCTTCTTCCTTCGGCGATCAGATTGATGTTGTTGTTTCCAACAACGACGGTATGGGCATGTCCATCTTCAACGCATGGTCAAAGGCTCAGAAGGTCCCAACCTTTGGTTACGACGCTAACTCTGACGCTGTTGCAGCTATTGCTGACGGCTATGCAGGCACCATTTCCCAGCACCCAGATGTTCAGGCTTATCTGACTCTCCGTCTGCTCCGCAACGCTCTTGACGGCGCTGACATCAATACCGGCATTGAGTCCGCAGACGATGCTGGCAACAAGATTGACTCCAAGGACTACAAGTATGTTGCAGAGCAGCGTTCTTACTACGCTCTCAACCTTGCAGTTACCGCTGAGAACTACAAGGACAACCTTGACGCAACCACTACCTATCCAGAGGCTTCTAAGCAGCTGAGCGCAGACAAGCACCCAGAGAAGAAGGTTTGGCTCAACACCTACAACTCTGGCGACAACTTCCTTGGTTCAACCTATGTACCACTGCTCAAGAAGTATGCTCCACTGCTCAACCTCAACGTTGAGTTCATCGCAGGCGATGGCCAGACTGAGTCCAACATTACCAACCGTCTTGGCAACCCTGACGAGTACGATGCATTTGCATTCAACATGGTTAAGACCGACAACGGTTCTTCCTATACCCAGCTGCTTAAGTAATTAAGTAGTCGATAGCACGAAACAATACCGGAGGGGAGACACCTGCTCTCCTCCGGTGTTCTCGCGAATAAGCGCAATAACTTAGCGAGATAAGGGGTGATTACATGGCAGATACAGAAAACGATATCGTTCTAACAATTGATGGAATGAGCAAGTCCTTTGGACGTAACCGCGTTCTGGATCACATTTCAATGAACGTACGCCGTGGAACCGTTATGGGTCTTATGGGAGAGAACGGCGCAGGCAAATCTACCATGATGAAGTGCCTGTTTGGTACGTATCAAAAAGATGAAGGCAAGATATTTCTTGACGGCAAAGAGGTTAATTTCTCTGGACCAAAAGACGCACTTGAGAATGGCGTCGCAATGGTTCACCAGGAGCTTAACCAGTGCCTTGATAGAAATGTTGTAGATAACTTGTTCCTTGGTCGCTATCCCGTTAATGCAATGGGTGTTGTCGACGAGGGACGCATGAAAAAAGAAGCAAACGAGCTCTTTAGGCGTCTGGGCATGACGGTTGATCTAACTCAGCCTATGAAGAACATGTCAGTATCTCAGCGTCAGATGTGCGAGATTGCAAAGGCAATTTCTTACAACGCTAAGATTATTGTTCTTGATGAGCCTACTTCTTCGCTTATGACTCAAGAGGTCGAGAAACTCTTTGAGATGATTCGTATGCTCAAAGAGCAGGGAATTTCACTGGTCTACATCTCTCACAAGATGGATGAGATCTTTGAGATTTGCGACGACATTTCAGTTCTTCGTGACGGTAAGCTTGTTATGACCAAGCGCTCTGATGAGACCAACATGAATGAACTTATCTCTGCAATGGTTGGCCGCTCACTTGAAAATCGCTTCCCAGATGTTACTAACACACCTGGTAAGACGTATCTTTCTATTCAGCACCTTTCAACTAAATACGAGCCATACCTTCAAGACGTCACTTTTGACGTAAGGAAGGGCGAGATCTTTGGTCTGTATGGTCTTGTCGGCGCTGGTAGAACAGAGCTTCTTGAGACAATCTTTGGTGTAAGAACCAGAGCTGCAGGTCGTGTCTATGTCAACGGGCACCTTATGAACTTCTCGACAGCTGCAGAGGCAATGGATCACGGCTTTGCCATGATTACCGAGGAGCGCAAGGCAAACGGCCTATTCCTTAAGGGCGATTTGACGTTTAACACAACCATTGCAAACTTGAACCAGTACAAGTCTGGCCCAATCCTTTCTGATCCTAAGATGACTAAGGCTACCGTCAACGAGCTCAAGGTTATGAACACCAAGGCTCAGGGTCCATCAGATTTGATTTCAAGTCTTTCTGGCGGCAACCAGCAGAAGGTCATTTTTGGTAAGTGGCTCGAGCGCTATCCTCAGGTTTTCCTGATGGACGAGCCTACTCGTGGTATTGATGTTGGTGCTAAATATGAGATCTACCAGCTCATTATTGATATGGCTAAGAGCGGTACCACTATTATCGTAGTCTCTTCGGAGATGCCAGAGATTCTGGGAATTACCAACCGAATTGGCGTTATGTCCAACGGCAGACTCTCGGGCATCGTAAATACCAACGAGACAAATCAAGAAGAACTCCTGCGCCTCAGCGCAAAGTACCTGTAGGAGAGGATGATACAAATGCCAAAAACAGGTGGATCTGTTCTGACGGCCGAGCAGGAAAAAGAGCTGCTAAAGCCTATTGATCAGAAGATTGGTTCCATTCAGACTCAGATTGATGAGCTTCGCGCAAATGGTACCAACAAAGTAATTTCAACACTGAGCGCTATTGAATCAACAAAGCGCGATAAATCTATCTCTGCTGAAGAGCGCAACACGCTTATTGAGGGCTACAAGGCTGAGCTGGAGCTTGCAAAGAAGGTTGAGTCCGAGAACAGTGCTCAGGTCTCCAAGCTTATTGCAGAGGCCGAGGCTTATCTCAAGGAGCACTACAAGAGCGAGTATCTTGAGCCAGTTAAGGCAAGCTGTGCCGTAGAGAAGGAGCAGGCTAAGCAGAATTACGCTGCTGCTCTTGAGCGCCTCAAGAAGGAGCACGAAGAGGCTGTCAGCAAGACTTCTGATGCTCAGGAAATCAAGGACGAGAAATACGTCTATAAGAACCGTCAGTTTGATGCTAAGGTCAACTATCAGAAGGATCTTCAGCGCATCAAAGACCGCGCTCATAATGCGTTCAGTCATGAGTATCACCTCATCGACCTTCTCAGGATGTCTAAGTTTACTCCACTGGAGTCTCAGGCTCAGAAGTGGGAGAACTACAAGTACACCTTCAACACCCGTTCATTCTTGCTTCAGAACGGTCTGTACATTGTTATTCTCCTGGTATTTATTGCCCTTTGTATCATTACCCCAGCAGTTAAGGGCACTCAGCTTCTGACATACTCCAATGTCATCAACATTCTTCAGCAGGCATCACCTCGAATGTTCCTGGCTCTTGGTGTAGCTGGATTGATTCTGCTTACTGGTACTGACCTGTCTATTGGTCGTATGGTTGGTATGGGCATGACTGCTTCAACCATCATCATGCACCAGGGCATCAATACTGGCCAGGTCTTTGGAATCACTTTTGATTTTACTGGTGTTCCAATTCCTGTCAGAATCATCATGGCTCTGGTTACCTGTATTGTCCTGTGCACCTGCTTTACCAGTATCGCTGGCTTCTTTACCGCTAAGTTTAAGATGCACCCATTCATCTCGACCATGGCTAACATGCTGATCATCTTTGGTATTGTTACCTATGCAACAAAGGGTGTTTCGTTTGGCGCTATCGAGCCATCCATTCCAGACATGGTTATTCCACGAATTGGTAAATTCCCATCCATCATTTTGTGGGCAATCGCAGCTATCGCCATTGTTTGGTTCATCTGGAACAAGACAACCTTTGGCAAGAACCTCTACGCTGTAGGTGGAAACCCTGAGGCAGCAGCTGTTTCTGGTATTTCAGTCTTTAGAGTTATGGTTGGCGCCTTTGTTATGGCTGGTATCCTCTATGGATTTGGTTCATGGCTTGAGTGCATGCGTATGGTCGGCTCTGGCTCTGCAGCTTACGGACAGGGTTGGGACATGGACGCAATCGCAGCCTGCGTTGTTGGTGGCGTTTCGTTCACCGGTGGTATTGGTAAGATCTCCGGCGTTACCGTGGGTGTTCTTATCTTCACCGCACTGACTTACGCACTGACCATTCTTGGTATCGACACCAACCTTCAGTTTGTCTTCTCGGGCGTCATTATCCTGACTGCAGTTACCCTTGACTGCTTGAAGTACGTCCAGAAGAAGTAGTCCACTACTACGTGCAAGTTTCGAGGCGTCTACTTACGTAGACGCCTCTTTTTTCGGCAAAAAACGGTGCCTGCACGTTAAGGAAAAGTGGCTTTACGGGGAAATTACAAAGCAGCTGGTAAACTAAGGTATCTCTTCGGACATATGTCCTTTTACGATTTTCGCACCACACCTATGACAGATAATCTGCAAAAATTGGCGAGAAAAGCACACCTAAGGCTGATATTCTGCAGATTTAGAGAGAAATAACACACCTATGACAGAAAATATGTTAACTATCGACAGATTATTTGACTTTGGTGTGCTTGGGTTTCTCGATACATGCAGATTATCAGTTATAGGTGTGGTCAGAGCATTGAACGGAGCTATTTCCGACAGATTATCCGACATAGGTGTGCTAGAAGAGTTAACCAGATTCCACATCCAACAGAATATCCGTCTCTACGGTGCTTATACGTTTTTTAACTGTCGCAGGCTGCTGGTTTGGCGGTAAAAAACAAGAGGACCGATCTTCTCGGCCCTCTTGCTGGGTGATTTATGCGATTGTGACGTGCGGTTCGTTGTAAGCTGCGTGTGAACCTTCGGATAGCAGTAACTACAGACTCTCAAGGAAGCGATGTTGCGCGGCTCGTCCTTCTTCGTCCCATTTGAATACACCGGCGTCTTCAAGGACGTGCGAGAAGACAATACCAACCTCGTCATAGATATACTTTTTGAGCTGTTCGGACGAGAGGGAAGCGTTGCCCTTGCTGGATCCGTCACCCTGTTCAAGCAACTTGGCGTAAATCTGGCGCGCCCAGTCGGCGTGGGAGATTGTAGTAGAGTCCGTGGTCAACTGACCGTAGACGGCATTGGCTTTCTTGTCATTTGCCAGGCACTGCTCCATAACTGACTGAACTTTGTTGAGTTCTGGCACAAGGCGAGGAGGAAGTACGGCAAGGCCCATAACCTCGATGAGGCCGATATTCTCTTTCTTGATGTGGTGATACTCGGCATGTGGATGGAAGATGCCAAGCGGATG
>CAUUGK010000016.1:0-23483 GCA_963544765.1 uncultured Atopobiaceae bacterium | reverse complement strand
TTGGCGCAAACATCGCCGGTTTCCTCAAGGTTGCAAATGCAATGATGGCGCAGGGCGTCTGCTAATTCGTAAAACATATAGCGAGAAACCCGTTGTTGCAGCACGTATTTGAGCTAACTACATCGTTGGCTTTAACGTAAGATTTAAAAGGACCTTGGTCTCCCAAGGTCCTTTTTTGTGCTGCTCATTGATAGTATTTTGGTCCCGTCTTGCGCTCTTGAAATTAACTACGCTCTTGAAACAAACTCGTTTCCTTCGATGAAAAAGCGCTTTGGAGCATCAATGTTTTTGCTGATACCTACGCGAGGTGAACTCCCAATTGTTTCTCCTGGTAGCAGGGGAGCAAATTCCAGCACAAGCGGCTCAACTGTCAGGTCATGTCCGTAGAGTCCCTTGTCAATGCCAAGTGCAGCGCACACCTTACCTGGCCCGTTGGTGAGGTCGCGCAGCTTGAGCGGGTGCTTACGCGCACGTTCCGCTTGCTCTTTACCTGCATGTCCCGTATGCGCTTTACCCGCGCGTCCAGCCTCACGGAGTTCGCGCATCACCTCTACACCCTCAAGAGGCTCAGCCGCGCGCACCAAGCAACCGCTGCCAAAGCCCTCAGGACCGCATACCACATTGCAGCAGTGATGCATACCATACGAAACGTAAACGTAGAGGTGACCCGCAGGTCCAAACATGGCTGCATTGCGCTCGCTAGGACCGCCAAACGCATGACTCGCGGGATCGTCTTGGTCGTAAGCTTCGGTCTCCACAATTCTTGCAACTAGTTTGTGTTTCTCGCCATTAAGCGTAATTGTCCTTGTCAGAGTGCATCCCAGCAGCAGCGGCGCGGCCACATCTGAGGGATTCTCTAGAAAATCTGGAAACATGCCATCTCCTTTATTGGTTATGCGCTACAATACTACCAACCTTTAAGGACGGTGCGAGACACCGGCAAGGCCCATAGCGTTGAGTGCGCATGTTCGCTGTTGAGCCTCCACAAGGAGTGCTCTTTTTTTATGGCTCGGCATGCTCCTACGCAGATCGGAGAGTATATGAATCCACTGGCAAGTGCCACCTCGCAGCCTCGCGCGCTGCTTGTTCTCGAAGACGGAACAACCTTCGAGGGGAGGTGCTGTGGTGCTAGTGGAGAGACCTTCGGCGAGATTGTTTTTAACACGTCTATGACCGGCTACCAGGAGATTATCTCCGATCCAAGTTACGCCGGCCAGATTGTCACGCTGACCTATCCGCAGGTAGGCAACTACGGCATCGATCCTGCAGTCATGCAGCGAGACGTTTTGCACCTGCGTGGTTTTGTCGTCCACGACATGTGCTACGAGCCAAGCAACTGGACGTCCAAGCAGAGCCTGCCGGAGTTTCTGCAGGAAAACGGCGTTGTTGCCATCGAGGGCATCGATACCCGCGCGCTGACCATGCACCTGCGCGACCACGGCGCACAGAAGGCGGCCATCTCCACCGAGGACCTGGATCCCGCCCATCTGCTCGCGCGCGTCCAGGCGTCACCCAGCATCTCCGAGCACAACTTTGTCCCCGACGTCTCCGTCGACGCGCCTCACGTGGTTCCCGCTACGTCCAAGAAGCGCTTCAACGTTGTCGCATACGATTGTGGCGAGAAAAACGGCATTCTTCAGGGTCTTGCAGCAAACGGCTGCGAGGTCACGGTTGTACCGTGGAATACACCTGCCAAGGACGTCTTGGCCTACAACCCAGACGGTATCTTCTTCTCCAACGGCCCTGGTGACCCAGAGCAGGTCGACGCTACGCAAGAGGCCGCTCGCGGCGTACTGGGAAAGGTTCCCGTCTTTGGTATCTGCCTGGGCAACCAGATGCTCTCCATTGTTGCAGGTGCAGATATCGAGAAACTCAAATTTGGACACCACGGTGGCAACGAACCAGTCATGAATCTTTTAACCGGCAAAGTTGAGATTACTGCTCAGAACCACAACTATGGACTGGTTTTTCCAAGCCTGGGCAAGCTTATTGCTCAGGAGTCCGGTGGAATCTCTGAGCACTTTGACAACCTCTGTGAGTGGTCTGCAAGACGCATTGCTCCTGTTGTCCAGACAAAGGAGTTTGGCCGCGTCCGACTCACACACGTAAACCTTAATGACGGAACTCCAGAGGGCATTCAGTTCCTAGATATCCCAGCGTTTAGCGTTCAGTATCACCCTGAGGCAAGCCCAGGACCTCACGATTCATCGTACCTGTTCAAGGCGTTTGCTCGTTTGATGGAGGGACAGTCTGACTATCTTGCCATCGACGTTCGTGAGGGGAGGCGCTTCTAATGCCAAAGCGTACTGATATTAAGAAGATCCTGGTCATTGGCTCTGGTCCAATTGTTATTGGTCAGGCCTGCGAGTTTGACTATTCCGGCACTCAGGCATGCCGTGCCCTTCGCAAAGAGGGCTTTGAGGTTGTTCTGGTTAACTCAAACCCAGCAACCATCATGACTGACCCAGAAACTGCAGATAGAACCTACGTTGAGCCAATCACCGTTGAGTCCGTGACCCGCGTCATTGAGCGCGAGCGTCCAGATGCGCTTCTTCCAAACATGGGCGGCCAAACTGCTCTGAACTGCACCATCGGCCTTGGCGAGGCTGGTGTTCTTGACAAGTACAACATTGAGGTCATCGGCTGTAACCTGGAGTCCATCCGCACCGGTGAGGACCGAGAGCTCTTCAGTGAGGCAGTCCAAGACATTGGCCTGGAGGTTGCTCGCGCAGACATCGCTCACTCCATGGAAGACGCTCAGCGCATTGTCGCTGACCTGGGATACCCTGTGGTCATTCGCCCAAGCTTCACCCTTGGTGGCGCGGGTGGTGGCATTGCTCACACCCCAGAAGAGCTCGTAGAAATTGTGGAGCAGGGACTCTTGCTTTCTCCAGAGCATGAGGTACTGGTAGAGGAGTCCATCGAGGGCTGGAAAGAGATTGAGATGGAGGTCATGCGCGATACCGCAGGTAACGGTATTGTTGTTTGTTCCATCGAGAACCTCGATCCAATGGGTGTTCACACCGGAGACTCCATTACCGTTGCTCCAGCTCAGACGCTTACCGATGAAGAGCTCCAGAATCTCCGCGACTACTCCATCGCTATTCTCGAGCGTGTAGGCGTTGCCTGTGGTGGCTCTAACGTTCAGTTTGCGGTCAATCCAACTAACGGCCGCGTCATTGTTATTGAGATGAACCCTCGTGTTAGCCGCTCTTCCGCACTGGCTTCTAAGGCAACTGGCTTCCCAATTGCAAAGATGGCCGCGCTGCTTTCTGTTGGCTATACGCTGGATGAGATTACTAACGACATCACCAAGGCAACTCCAGCTGCTTTTGAGCCTTCCATCGACTACTGCGTGGTTAAGGTTCCTCGCTTTGCCTTCGTCAAATTCAAGGGTACCAGTCGCGTTTTGACTACCCGCATGAAGTCGGTCGGTGAGGCTATGGCCATGGGCAGAACCTTTGAGGAGGCTTTGCAGAAGGCGCTTCGCTCCCTAGAGCAAGATCGCGCTGGTCTGGGCGCAGACGGCCACGATGTCTTTGACGAGAAGAACTTTGATGAGTTGGTCAGCAAGCCAACACCAGAGCGTATTTTCTACGTTGCTGAGGCACTGCGCAGAAATTGGAGCGTTGAACGCATCCATAATATGACTGGCATCGATCCATGGTACTTGCATCGTATGGCAGGCATCATCAACGCTGAGAAACGCATCAAGGAGCTGGGACTTTCTGGTCTCACTACCGATAACATGCTTGCTGCCAAACAGCTGGGCTTCTCGGATGAGCAGCTTGCACACCTTACTGGCACCAAGACAGACGTTGTCCGTGCTGTGAGGGAGGTGCTGGGTGTTCGCCCGCAGGTCAAAACAGTTGATACCTGTGCGGGTGAGTTTGGTGCAACCACGCAGTACCACTATGTCACGTACGAGAAAGGCAATGCCACGGAGTACGTGATGGCAGAAAAGCCACGCGTCATGATTCTCTCCGCTGGTCCTAACCGTATTGGTCAGGGTATTGAGTTTGACTACTGCTGCGTTCATGCTGCCTACGCTCTTCGCGAGCAGGGCTATGAGACGGTCATGGTCAACTGCAACCCTGAGACAGTCTCTACAGACTATGACACCTCTGATCGCCTGTATTTCCAGCCTCTGACCTTCGAAGACGTCATGGATGTCATTGAGGTTGAGAAGCCAGAAGGCGTCATTGTTACCCTTGGCGGCCAGACGCCAATCAAGCTGGCACGCGCCCTCAAGGACGCCGGCGTTCCTATCATGGGTACTCAGCCAGAGGCAATTGACCTGGCAGAGGACCGCGACCGCTTCGCAGCCCTTCTTGACCGCCTCAACATTGCCTGCCCACCATCGGCAGTTGCTTCTACTATGGACGAGGCTCGCGACGCAGCTCGCCGCATTGGCTACCCTCTGATTGTCCGCCCAAGCTACGTTCTTGGTGGTCGCGGTATGGCCATTGTCTACGACGACTCCGACCTGGTCACCTACATGGAGTCCGCGACACACGTCACGCCAGACCGTCCCGTCTACCTGGACGCCTTCCTTGAGGACGCCATTGAGTTGGACGTTGACGCTCTCTGCGACATCGAGGAGTGCTACGTAGGCTCCGTCCTGGAGCACATCGAGGAGTGCGGTATTCACTCTGGTGACTCTGCCTGCTGCTGGCCGCCCTTCTCGCTCTCTGAAAAGATTGTCGATCAGATTAGAGACATCACCAAAAAGCTGGCGCTTGCCTGCGGTATCCGTGGCCTGCTCAACATCCAGTATGCCGTCCGAGACGAGCACGTCTTTGTCATCGAGCTTAACCCTCGTGCTTCTAGAACCGTGCCTTTCTCGTCCAAGGCAACTGGCGTCTCCCTGGCAAAATACGCATCGCGTATCATGGCTGGCGAGAAGATCAGTGAGCTCAGAGCACAAGGCCTGCTTCCTGAGGAGAACCGCAGCGTTGACTACTACGCGGTCAAAGAGGCGGTTATGCCTTGGTCTAGGTTCCCAGGTGCTGACTCAATCTTAGGTCCAGAGATGAAGTCAACTGGCGAGGTCATGGGCATTGCTCGCACCTTCCCAGCAGCGTACGCAAAGACTCGCGAGGCAGTTGAGAATAAGCTTCCTGAGCAGGGCTCTGTCTTCATCAGCGTGTGCGACCGCGATAAGCGCGCCATTGCTCCAGTTGCTATGGCTTTGGAAAACCTTGGCTATGGCATCTACACCACGGGCGGTACGGCAAAGACGCTGCGCGCAGCAGGAATTGACTGCACCACTGTCAATCGCATTTCCGATGGTCATCCAAATGTTGTTGACTTGATGCGCGATAAGACCGTCAGCTTCATTATCAATACTCCTCACGGTCATGAGGCCCACAGTGATGGTACTAAGATGCGCGCAGAGGCTGTCAGCCAGGGCATTACCTGTGTCACTGCAATGTCTGCAGCAACTGCTCTTATCCAGGCGCTTTCTGCAGCAAGAAAGAGTGAGCCAGAAACCTTTGCGCTGCAAGATCTTTAAAGTGCGCTTGGTTAAAGCGCACCTGGGAAATTAGTTTTTTACTTGAACAAAGACCGGCCTTGAATAGGGCTGGTCTTTTTTCGTAGGGAAGTGGTTAGAATGCGAAGTTCTCCTAGTGAAGAGCGCAAAAGTTTGTTATTATTGCAAGGCTGCATAAATATGCGGGCGTGGCGGAACTGGCAGACGCGCTAGATTTAGGTTCTAGTGGACTAAGTCCGTGGGGGTTCGATTCCCTCCGCCCGCACCATGCAGAAATTTGGTTAAGAGCTGGTACACCAGCATTTGTTACGAGACACTGGAGGAACGTTGAACATCACCGTTACCGCAGATAAGCCAGTTGACGAGAAACTCACCGTCAAGGTTACAGTTCCTGCTGCAGAGGTAGACGCTGCAATTAAGCAGGCTTACAAGGACATTGCAAACAAGTATTCCTTCCAGGGTTTCCGCAAGGGCCGTGCACCTCGTCCTGTTATTGATGGCATTGTTGGTCGCGAGGCAGTCCTTGCTCAGGCAACCAATGATCTTCTCGGCGCAGCAGAGCCACAGCTTCTTGAGGAGCTTGACCTTGTTCCTGTTGGCCGTGGTGATTACAACCAGGACGCAGACCTTCCTGTTGAGGGTCAGGATTACTCCTATGAGGTAGTCTTCAACGTTCGTCCTGAGGCTAAGCTTGATTCTTATGACGCTCCTTCAATCAACATGCCTCCAAATGAGGCAACTGAGGCTGAGGTTGATCATCAGATTAAGCAGCTTCTGTCTTACCAGGCTAAGTTTGAGAACACCAAGGAGAAGCGCGCTGTTAAAGAGGGCGATACCATTGGTGTAGACATCAAGAACATTGAGGGCGCTGCTCACATGGAGGGCGAGGACCGCGTTCTTACCCTTAATGGTACCCAGGCTCCAAAGGAGCTTGAGGAGGCACTCATCGGCATGAAGCCAGGTGAGGAGAAAGAGGTCAAGTGGACTCACAGCCACACTCACGGTGATGAGGTTCACTCCCATGACTACGATATTAACGTTAAGGTTGTTGCTCACAAGAAGTCCGTCACTCCAGAGCTGACAGATGAGCTTGCAAAGAACACCTTTGGTTATGATACTGTCGAGAAACTCCGTGAGGCTGTTAAGTCTGAGATTGAGTCTGACAAGAAGAATTCTCTTCCAACTCTTAAGGAGGACCGTGTTGTTGAGGCTGTAGGCAAGCGCCTTCAGCTTGATGAGGTCCCAGAGGAGTACAAGAACGAGGTCTTCAACGAGATTGCTCAGGAGTTCTTGAATGGTCTTCAGCAGCAGGGCATGAGCCTTGATATGTTCCTGGCTGCTCGTGGCATCAAGACCGATGACTTCATTTCCGATCTTCGCGTTCAGGCTGAGGAGCGTGCACGTCAGTCTCTGGCTCTTGATGCCATTGCTACAGAGCTCAAGCTTGAGGCAACTGAGGAAGACATTCGCGCAGAGTTTGAGCGCGCTTCCGTTCCTAATGTTGAGTCTGCAATTGAAGAGTGGCGCAAGGCTGGCCGCCTTCCTGCAATCCGCGAGTCCATCCGTCGTTCCAAGGCCCTTGATTGGCTGCGCGATAACGCAACCGTCACCATTGTCGACGAGATTGCTGAGGCTGCTAAGGAAGAGCAGAAGGCAGAGAAGAAGCCTGCTAAGAAGGCTCCTGCTAAGAAGAAGGCAGCTAAGAAGGACGAGGACGCAGAGAAGGACGCTGAGTAGTCCGCAACTGGTTGGGTTTCTCGCCAGAAAGACTGCGTTAAAAGTTGCAGTTACTTTGAATTTTTCATACCCCGGGTTAGAGAGATGCTTCCCGGGGTATGTTTCTAAGGAAAGACATTTGAAGGAGGATTATGCATTATCCAACAAACATTCCAACTATTCCGTATGTTATTGAGCAGACTCCTCGTGGTGAGCGTAGCTATGACATCTACTCCAGGTTGCTTAATGATCGTATTGTTTTCTTGGGTGAGCCGGTAACGCGCGATTCTGCAAATCTTGTTATTGCGCAGCTTTTGCACCTTGAGAGCCAGGACCCAGACAAGGATATTTCTCTCTACATTGACTCTCCTGGTGGAGACGTTTATGCAGGTCTGGGCATTCTTGATACCATGAACTTCATTAAGCCTGACGTGTCTACCATCTGCGTTGGTATGGCAGCTTCTATGGGCGCTGTTCTTCTTGCAGCTGGTGCAAAGGGTAAGCGTCTTGCGCTTCCTAACTCTATGGTTATGATTCACCAGCCATCAAGTGGCGTTCAGGGTCAGCAGACCGATATCCAGATTGTTGCAGATGAGACAAAGTGGATTCGCCAGCGCATCAACGAGTTGCTTTCGGATTATACTGGACAGCCTATCGAGAAGGTCAATGCAGATACCGAGCGCGATAATTATCTTCGTGCACAGGAGGCCTGTGATTACGGTCTGGTAGACCGCGTTATTTCTTCTCGTAACGACCAATAATTGTTCTTGTATCGAGGGTTTAAGTTATGGCTAATGACCAGAACTTCTCGCCTTTTGGCGGATTAGATGAGATGCACTGTTCTTTCTGCGGAAAGAGTAGGTCACAGGTAAATAAGCTTATCCAAGGTCCAGGCGGTGTCTGCATTTGCGATGAATGTGTCTCTACCTGCTCGGATATGATTGATGAGTCCCTTGGCTTTGATGAAGAGTCAGAGATTGAGACTCACTCTGATGAGCCTGTTATCAAAGACTTGCCAACCCCACATGAGATTTACGATGAGCTTTCTCAGTATGTAATGGGCCAGGAAGACGCCAAGCGTGCAATGTCGGTTGCGGTGTATAACCACTATCGTCGTATTCTTTCAGGCAACGATGAGCCTCAGGAGGGCCAGGAAGATGTCGAGATTGCAAAGTCCAACATCTTGCTACTGGGTCCAACTGGTACTGGTAAAACGCTGCTTGCTCAGACGCTTGCTCGTTTTCTTGAGGTTCCGTTTGCCATTGCTGACGCAACAACCCTTACCGAGGCTGGCTACGTTGGTGAAGATGTCGAGAATATCCTGCTTAAGCTCATCACTGCTGCTGACGGCGATGTTGAGCGTGCTCAGGTAGGCATTGTCTACATCGACGAGATTGATAAGATTGCTCGTAAGGCCGAGAACCTCTCTATTACTCGTGACGTTTCTGGTGAGGGTGTTCAGCAGGCACTTCTGAAAATTCTTGAGGGTACCGTTGCAAGTGTTCCGCCAACAGGTGGACGTAAGCACCCTCAGCAGGAGCTTATTCACATTGACACCACCAATATCTTGTTCATCTGTGGTGGTGCTTTTGTTGGCCTGGATAAGATTGTTGCCGACCGCATTGGCAAAAAGGGAATTGGCTTTAACTCTGATGTTGCTCAGAATGTCAAAGAAGGTGAGTCTGAGCTTATCGCCAAGGTAATGCCTCAGGACCTACACAGGTTTGGCATGATTCCAGAGCTTTTAGGACGTATTCCAGTTATCACTTCTACCCGTGAGCTTGGTGAGGAAGATCTGATGAGCATTCTCACAGATCCAAAGAATGCTCTTACCAAGCAGTACAAGCGCATGTTTGAGCTTGAGGGAGTAGACCTAGAGTTTACTGAGGATTCACTCAGAGAGATTGCTAAGAAGGCTTTAGCTCGCGGCACCGGTGCTCGTGGTCTTCGTGCAATCTGTGAGTCTACGTTGCAAGAGACCATGTTTGACCTGCCGTCAGATTTGGATATCACCAAGGTTGTGGTTACTCCAGAAAGTGTTGGCGGAGATAACGCTCCAGAAATCATCAAGGGCAAAAAGAAATAACTAATCTAGCAATAAAAAAGGAGGTCGAAAGACCTCCTTTTGCGTTATAGGTTGCCACCACCAAGTTTGTTGTATGACGTAATAACTTTGGTACGTGTTTTGGTACCTGGTGGAAAAACGGTGTCAAACAAAGGCATAATGCCACGGAAAAGCACACCACTTTGCACGCGGTGAGAAAGACCTTTTACTGTACGTCTTGACTCTTCAAGCTGTGAGCGGAGCTCCTCAAGATAAGGGGAGCGGCGAGCATAGAACCAGAATAAACCTGCAAGGTCTGAATTTGGATAGAGCCAAGGTCTGTTGTCTGGTCCTGCAAAATGCGCAATGCAGATGTTTTTACGAGCTTCTTCGTATTCTTCTCGCACGTCTTTTGGAGCTTGGGCAACAATGTGATCACGACGAAGGAATTGCCAGTCTACCAGGTAATTCCATTTCATGTTAATGCGGAGATAGTGACCGTTTACAAACCTGTTAAGAACATCTTGGTCAAGCCATCGCCATGCACGCATGGTTGAGACCTTCAGAAACTCCTCAGGAGAAATCTGCTTTCTAATCTCTTCTAGGTTCATCAAAATGACGCCTGCCTGGAAGTAATCGTGAGGATCATCCATGCCCAGTTCATTTTTGAGGTAAGGGCCAACCGTAGCGTCATAGCCATCAATTTGGCCAATAGTATCTGCGTCGCGTGTAGCACCTACCAAATATCCCGTAACGTCAATATCGTAGAGTTCAGCAATATCGGCATTTACTACCAGGTCAGAGTCAAGGTAGATAGCTTTATTGACATTGGGAAGCAGTGAGGGAGCAAGCAGCCTGTAGTAAGTTTCTGGTCTAAAGTGACCATGGTGAGGAAGCTCAATATCACCAAGAGCAGCGTCAACATCTAAGAAACCAACATGGACGTTATCAACAAGCTGCGCCTGACGAGTAAGCGTAATCATGCTGGTGGGAGAGAGGTCACGAGTCAAAACAATGATGTCGTAGCGACGCTCTGGATTAACGTTCTCAATGATGGATTGAATAGCTACAGATAAATACGGCACAAAGTTATCGCTGCAAGCAAAAACAAGCACAACGTCATTAAGAGCAAGTCCCAGCTCATCGGATGAGCTTGCAAGCATTGCTCCAGAAAGTTGCGCCCTGCCTGTTCCAACAAGGCGTTGTGTGGGTATTTTACGTAATCTTCTCATACGTAAGACTTTAACACTTAGACGCCAAAAACGCCTGCTGCGTTTGCCATTACTTCACTTTGCACAGAGTATCCACGGGCCTCACTGAGCCCGAGAAGAGCTCGCTTAAGGCTGTTTACAATGTCAAGCGCGTCAATATCTGTGTGATCACTGGAGGGAAGGTCAGTCTCGGTAAGGAGTTTATCTTTTGGGTAGACCTTAGCGTATTCACGGCCACGCTTAGTCTTAAGACTCATCTCGCCAACAGAGAACCAACAGCCAAGCTTAATAGCCCTTTGGAGCTCTTCTGAGCTACCGCTAAACCAGTGGATGATAGGAATGCATGCTTGAGCAGCTCCTGTCTGTTCAAGAATATCTAGTACCGTATCAACGCTTCTAACGGTGTGCATCGAGAGCACTCGTGGCTGGTCGCTGCGTGAAAGCTCCGCCGCACGTGCGCAGATCTTTGTAAAGGTCTTAACCTGCAGCTCTTGCAACCCATCAACACAATAGCGAGAAGAAAAATCTAGTCCAATCTCGCCAATGTAAGATGTCTGCTCCATAAGCTCTAGCAGGAGCTCTATATCTTTTTGAGTAACGCGCTCATCAGAGATATACCAGGGATGTGCTCCAAGTCCCACACGGATGTTGTCTTGCGTAAGCTGAGGAGCAAGTTCAAGGTAGTCCTGAGGAGTAACACCGCAGGTAAAGAAACCTAATCTGGCGTCATGGGAACTTCTCGCTACATTGAGTGGGGAGTCCATAAGATTGGCATGGACGTGCGCATCAAAATACGTGAGGTTACTCATGGTCAAGCCCTGAAAGATGCAGAATGACGTCTGAGGCAATCATCTGACCCATAATAGGAGGGTAGTAGGACATAGTGCCTAGCTTGGCAGATTTTCCCGTTGCGCCCTCTGGTGCAAAAACTGGTCGCGCTGGTTCTGGCGAGTAAAGAACACGAAAGTCGGCAAGGCCACGCTTTTTAGACTCTTTTCTCATTACTCTTGCAAGAGCATCGGTATGCGTTTTTGAAAGCGTAGTAATCTCCAGAAGTTCTGGGTGGATTTTATTGCCGCCGCCCATGCTGGAGATGAGGTAGATATCGTTTTTCTGGCACCATGCCACAACAGCTAATTTGGCAGAAATGGTATCAATGGCATCAACTACAACATCTGGTTTTGGAAGAGCAGAGAGCTGCTCGTCAATGTTGTCTTTAAGCAAAAACGCGTCAAGTGTGACCACGTGAGCGTCTGGATTAATGTCCAGAATCATCTCTTTGGTAACGTCAACTTTTCTTTTTCCAATGGTGCTCACATAGGCAATAGCCTGCCTATTAAGGTTGGATGCTTCTACCGCATCGGCATCCACTAAAACAAACGAGCCTACACCTCCTCTGGCCAGCGCCTGAACGCAGTTTGAACCAACGCCACCAAGCCCTAAGACCATGACGCAGGAATTTTGAATCTGTCCAAGGTGGTCTTTTCCTAGAACAAGTTCAAGTCGAGCAGTGGCTTCAGGAATTGTGGCAGACATAGAGCTCCTCATAAAAAGTATCTGCAGATAGTATTATTGTTCCAGAGTATAGAGGGCCTTAAAGTAATGATTTTGCTGCATAAGTTCCTCAAACGAACCCATTTCGATAATACTACCTTCTTTCATTACAATAATTTCGTCAAATTTTTTCAGTTGAGCTTCCTCTAAGTTGTGTGTAATGACTAGACGTAGTGTGTCTGAGAGATTTGTTATTGAATTTATAATTTGGTCAGTAGTTGAATGGTCAAGTGCTGATGTGGCTTCATCAAAAAATAGAACTTTAGAACCCTTTAACAAACTCCTAGCAATACAAATCCTTTGACGTTCGCCACCAGAAAGGTTTGAACCTGCTTCACCACATTGATAACTTAGTTTATTTTGTTTAATGAAATCTGTAAGACCAGCTTTTTCACATGCTTGAGAAATAGCATCTTTTGAGTGACTTTCGAACATAGTAATGTTGTCTTCAATTGATGCATTGAATAAGAAATTCTCTTGTTCTACGAGTGAAACATTTTGATAGAGACTCTTTTTATTAATAGTTCTTAACTCTAAGCTATCGTAAAATATATCTCCTTGATAACTTAAATTACCACCCATAAGTAGATTAAATAAAGTAGATTTTCCAGATCCTGATATTCCAACAATTGCATAACTTTTATTAGGTAGAAGTTTGATTGATAAATTTTTCAGCACAGCTTTATTTTGTTCATAGCCAAATGAAAGATTGTTGATGACTATTCCTTTTGTAACTTTATCTAATACCTGTTGTCCTTCTTCTTCCTTACTGTCAGCGAGAGTCTCAGAAAATTTTAAAATCAAATCATTTGAAGCCTTACGTGCTGCGAGTAGCGGTGGAATTGTTTGTAAAGGGAGGCTGATGTAATTCATTAGTAACGTAGCCATAAGAATTACACCAGGGGTAACTCCTTGATTTGAGATACAAAGATATGTACCAGCAATTAAGACAGCCCATTGAGATAATCCGAAAGCACTCCAACTCAGAGTATTAATGAACCGAGTAGTCTTTCTACTCTCTTTTTTTGATTTTTCAAGAGCATCATTATCTTTTTCAAATAGTCTTACGGCTGCCCCTGTTGCTCCGTAAGCTTTTATCAAAGGAAAGCCTTTTACCAGATCAGTGATTTGGGCAATGAATTGACTAGTTTTCGCAGAAGATTCTTTTTGAATTTTACCAAGCGTGCCGCCAAGTTTTACACCGATAATCAGAGGAAGAATTGAAGCAGCAATAGCTACCATAGTTAATGGAATGCTTTGAACCATTAGCATTATGAGAGCCACAATGAAAGAGATGCTATCGCTTACCAAAGAAAACATCTGTTCAAGATATGTAGTCTCTATAGTATTTAAATCATTAGTAAGTGCGGATACATAAACAGAACTACCACTTGCTTCAAATGAGTTTATACCTTTTTTTAGCATGTATTTAAATGCGGTGTTGCGATATGAGTTTGCAGCATGATAAAGATAATTAGGAACAAAATAACGAACCACTAATTTATTTGTGATTGCAGAGATTGTTAATATAGCGGCAAATAGACAACCTTGTAGAAAGTCATTAAAAGACCCTGACACAGCGGAGTTCATGAGAATTGAAGTTATATAGGGAGAACATACCGTAACTAGTTCTAGAGAAGTTGTAAAGAAAAAAGAGCCGAGTAACAACTTTTTGTTACTCCAAAAAAGACTCCGTTTAAGGTCATTTTGAATTTCTTTAACATTGCTTTTCATGTCAAACCTCTCTTAAGATTTTATTCATCTTCTTAGAATTTATTTTGAGCTTTTTACACCGTACAGTAAGGCTCCCTGAATAATTTCTCGGTATTTTTTGTGATCAGATAAAAACAACTCAAGCATAGAGTGAAGAAAAAATTCAATCTTGTTTTGTTGATAAGTACATAATTTAGGTTGCCTTTCTATCTCATGTGTACAAATTGAGCAGAACGCTCTAAAAGAACACTGAGAGCAGCGCTCATTACTTTTATCAAATAAACTAATATCATTCTGTTTAGAACAATTGCTTACATTGAAAAGAATGTTTTTTGGCTCATCAAGGAATAAATGACATGGGTAAACATTTCCAAACATATCTACTGCAAATTTATTGTATCCTGCACCACAAAATAACCTGTAACTCTTACCTGATATAAGGGTACGAATTAAAAAAACTATTTCATCGTTATATTGTCTTTCTTCTAGATTAAAGAAACTTTTGAAATAGTTTAAATTTTCATTTAAGGGAATACCAAAATTAAATTGCTTTGAAGGATCATTATTAATAAGATCGGCAACAATAACTTTTGGCGTATTATAACGAGACGATAGATAGCTAAATAAATCAGATTTACTGATTCCTTTATCTAAATGGAGGGAAGAATAAGTCGATTCAATAGCAATAGTATGATTTTCGGAAAATTTTTTTATATTCTTATCAACAATATTATACGTACCTGAACCGTTTCTAAGAATTCGGTATGAGTCGTTTATTTCCTTTGGACCATCAATACTCGCTATTACTGAAATATCGTATCTTTCGATAAGTTTTATTGCTGGTTTTAATAGTAGCGACGCATTTGTAACAAGAGAGTAGTTTGGAATTTTTGATGGATAATTTTTTTGAATATAAGAACATGCATGTTCTATTTTATTAAGTGCTAAAAGAGGCTCCCCTCCGAAGAAACTAACTTGTAAGACTTTTTGGTATTTATGAAAAAAATAATCAATAGTCTGTTCTATAACACTATTTGTCATTTCATGAATTGGTAAATCATAGCTTCCTGCATGAGCAAAACAATACTTACAGGTAAAATTACATTTATTTGTAATAATCAACCGAAGAGAGTCTAATGTTTTTGGTGTTGAGAGTGGATAATCAGAATAATTTAAATCAGATAGATAATGATTAATTAATGATTCTTCATTTACAGAATAGTCACCAGATTGAATTTTCAAAGCGAGTTCATACGGAATTTTGTAAATCTTACAGTTAAAAGTATCAAATAAGATAGCACTTTGAGTACTATTTGAGATATGTATAAAAGCATTTTCTTTAAGCATTGTATGCCACCAAAGGTCAATCCTAGGCATTAGCATTGAGAACAATGCTAATGCCATTAGATTATTCTAATTTAGATGTAAAAGTATTTTAATTTTTGATATCTGCGCCGGAGCAGAAAACTCCACACCACCCGTTTTCATCGACTGTAGAAATGTTCGCAGCCAAGTCACTGTCTAGATCTGTAACATCGACAATTTCCCAAGAAATCTCAGCTACTGGTACATTCATTGTAGTTCCCTTCAGCTAAAAATTTTGAATTGAATGTCGCGACAAATCAATACTACTACTTTTTTATACAAAGTGTAATTTTTTATATGAAATATTAAAAGAACATTACTATATTCCCCTAAACCACATCTGTTTTAATGCATTATACTGTTCAAATGGTTAATAGGAATACTGCTAAAAGCATATGAAAGGCAAGATTACTGTGGAAGAAATGCCCAAGAATTATGATCCTCAGGCAGCTGAGCCTGAGCTCATTGAAAAGTGGATAAAGGCAGATTGCTATGGTCGTAGTAAGGGAACTGAAGACCGTACGGTAGTTATCCCTCCACCAAACGTTACTGGCATCCTTCACATGGGTCATGCCATGGATGACACCATCCAGGACACCTACATTCGTTATTCTCGCATGCGCGGTTATTCAACTCGTTGGATTCTTGGAACTGACCATGCAGGCATTGCAACCCAGACTAAGGTTGATAAAAAGCTTAAGTCAGAGGGTATTTCTCGCCTTGAGATTGGTCGCGAGAAGTTCCTGGAAGCTTGCTGGGATTGGACGCGCGAGTACGGCGGAACCATTGTTTCTCAGATTAAGCGCATGGGCTGCTCCATTGATTTTAATGACGAGAAGTTCACCATGTCTCCTGAGTACACTCAGGCTGTTCGTAAGGTCTTTGTTGACTGGTATCATGACCAGCTCATTTATCGCGGTAAGCGTATCGTAAACTGGTGCCCTCATTGCGAGACTTCTATCTCTGACGATGAGGCGGAGTACGCTGACGAGAAGGGCCATCTTTGGTACCTGCGCTATCCACTCAAAGAGTCCGTTAACGGCGTTGAGTACATTACCGTAGCAACTACTCGTCCAGAGACTATGCTGGGTGATACCGGTGTGGCCGTATCTCCTCAAGATCCAGAAAAGGCCGATCTTGTTGGAAAGACCGTCATTTTGCCTATTGTTGATCGAGAGATTCCAATCTTTGCTGACTGGCACGTTGATGCGGGCTTTGGTACCGGCTTTGTTAAGGTGACCCCAGCTCACGATCCTAATGACTTTGCTATGGGTCAGACTCATAATCTAGAGCAGATTAACATTTTTGATGAGCACGCTGTTGTTGTTGACGGTTATGGTGAGTTCTCTGGTCTTGATAGGGATCAGGCACGTGAGGCTATTGTTGCTTGGTTTGAAGAGCATGGCCTACTTGATCACGTTGAAGACCTTGATCACTCCGTTATGCATTGTTACCGCTGCGGCACAACTCTTGAGCCATGGCTCTCTGAGCAGTGGTTTGTTGCCGTTGATAAACTCAAAGAGCCTGCAGCACAGGTAGTTAAAGACGGTCAGGTTACCTTCCACCCAGAGCGTTGGACTCAGACCTACCTCACCTGGATGGAGAACCTCCGCGACTGGAACATCTCCAGGCAGCTTTGGTGGGGACACCGCATTCCTGTGTTCTACTGTGATGATTGTGGCTGGCAGGATGCACTTATGGAAGACACCGATGTCTGTCCAAAGTGCGGCGGTCATCACGTTCATCAGGATGAGGATGTTCTGGACACCTGGTTCTCTTCTCAGCTGTGGACTTTTGCTACACAGGGTTGGCCAAACCATCCTGAGCAGCTTGAGGGTCACCATCCTACACAGGTTTTGGTAACCGCTCGAGACATCATTGCTCTTTGGGTTGCTCGCATGATTATGAGCTCGCTCTATTTCACTAAAGAGATTCCATTCCACGATGTCTATATCTACGCAACTATTTTGGCTAAGGACGGCAGCCGTATGTCCAAGTCAAAGGGTAACGGCGTAGATCCTATGGATCTGATTGCTAAGTACGGTGCAGACGCAATGCGTTATAACCTGCTTACGCTTATTACCAACAACCAGGATGTTAAGTTTGATGCTGTTCTTGATAAGAAGACTCGTGAGCTTATTGAGTCTCCAAGAACTGATCAGGCACGTTCTTTTGTTACTAAGATTTGGAATGCAAGCCGCTTTGTTCAGATGAACCTTGACGGTTACACTGCTGGCATGCCAAAGGCAGAGACACCAGAAGATGCATGGATGTTCTCGCGCCTTGCAAAGGTTGTTGCAGAGACAACTGAGCAGCTTGAGACCTACGGCTTTGGTGAGTACGCCCGCAACATTCAGTCCTTCTTCTGGAATGATGTCTGCGACTGGTACATTGAGCTCTGCAAAGGTCGCCTTCTGGACGGAACTCCTGATCAGCGCCTGCAGGTTCAGCGCAATCTTGTTTTTGTCCTGGACGTCAGCATGAGGCTTTTGCACCCTGCCATGCCATTTGTTACCGAGAGCGTCTGGGACGCCCTTCCTGCATCTGGTCTTTTGAGCCATGATGCAGAGTTCCTAATGATCTCTGAGTGGCCAGATCCAGAAAAGCTTGCAACCTTTGTTGACGAGGCAGCTGAGCATAACTTCTCGCTTGCTAAGACTGTTGTTTCTGCTGTTCGTTCTTCTCGCGCACGTTATAGGCTGTCTCCAAAGACAGACCTTGCTGTTGTGGTTAAAGCTCCAGCACAGGATGTTGCAGCTCTTAAGGAGCAAGCAGCCTTTATCCAGAATGTTGGTCGCGTAAGCTCATTTGAGGTTGCTGAGGCTCCTCAGAAACCTGCTGGTTCTGTTTCTGTCACCGACGCTGGCCTTGAGATGTACGTTGTTCTTGGTGAGCTTGTCGACCTGGCCGCTGAGGCAAAACGTCTTCAGAAAGATCTTGAGTCTGCAAAGAAGGAGCTCTCTGGCGTGGAGCGCACCCTTGCTAACCAGGGCTTTGTTGCTAAGGCAGCGCCTGAAGTTATCGAGAAGAAACGTGCACGCGCAGAAGAACTTACTACGCTTGTTGCTCAGCTAGAGCAGCAGATTGCTGACTTCTCATAAGTAAAACTTGATGCGGTGTAACAGCCGCATCTTGTGTTTAGTACGTGTATGCAGTCCACTTTAGGTTAGGAACAACATGTCTGAGGTTACATCCGATATCGAGATTGCTCAATCATCCGAGATGCTTCCCATCTTTGAGGTGGCAAAGCGTGCGGGTATTCCAGAGGATCTTCTGGAGCCTTATGGTCGCTATAAGGCAAAGCTTGATGCACGTGCTCTGGCAGATAAGCCTCTTCACGGAAAGCTTGTGCTGGTTACCGCTATTAATCCAACCCCAGCAGGTGAGGGAAAGACCACTACCTCAGTTGGTCTGGCAGATGCTTTGACCAGCTTGGGACAGTCAGCCATGTTGGCCCTTAGAGAGCCTTCTTTGGGTCCCGTCTTTGGTGTCAAGGGTGGCGCTGCGGGCGGCGGATATGCCCAGGTAGTTCCTATGGAGGACATTAACCTTCACTTTACCGGTGACTTCCACGCTATTGGCGCTGCAAACAACCTCTGCGCAGCCATGCTGGATAACCATATCAAGCAGGGCAACAGTCTCAACATTGATCCACGCCGTGTTGTGTGGAAGCGCTGCGTAGACATGAATGATCGCCAGCTCAGAAACGTTGTTGACGGCCTTGGTGGCATTGCAGACGGCATACCAAGACAAGACGGCTTTGATATTACCGTTGCCTCCGAGGTCATGGCTGTATTCTGCCTTGCTTCCGGCATCAAAGACCTTAAAGAGCGCCTGGGCAGAATGGTTATTGCCTACACCTATGATCGCAAGCCTGTTACCGTCAGCGATATCCATGCCGAGGGCGCTATGACAGCGCTGCTCAAAGACGCTATTCAGCCTAACTTGGTCCAGACGCTTGAGCATACGCCTGCTCTAGTTCACGGTGGACCTTTTGCCAACATTGCTCACGGTTGCAATACGGTTGAGGCAACAAAGACTGCTCTGCGTCTTGCTGATTACGTTGTTACCGAGGCAGGCTTTGGTGCAGACCTTGGTGCCGAGAAATTCTTGGACATTAAGTGTAGAGCTACTGGCCTTGCTCCATCTGCTGTTGTTCTGGTAGCAACCGTTCGTGCACTTAAGTACAACGGAGGCGTTGCCAAAGCAGACCTTAACCAGCAAAACGTCGAGGCGCTTAAAGAGGGCATTCCTAACCTGCTTCGCCACGTTGACAACATCCAGACGGTCTACGGTCTTCCTGTAGTTGTTGCCATCAATGCATTCCCAACAGACACTCCTGAAGAACTTGCTCTGGTGGAGGAAGAATGCAAGAAGCGTGGTGTAAACGTAGTGCTGTCTGAGGTTTGGGCAAAAGGCGGTAAGGGAGGTCAGGCTCTGGCAGAAGAGGTCATGCGCCTTTGCCAGACTGAGTCTAAGCTCACCTTTGCTTACGATGTCAAAGAGTCTTTGAAGCAGAAAATTACCGACATTGCCACTAAGATTTACCACGCCGATGGTGTTGAATTTGCTCCAAGTGCTGCCAAGCAACTTCAGCAGCTTGAAGAGCTTGGCTTTGGTGAGCTTCCTATTTGTATGGCAAAAACTCAGTACTCTTTTACTGACGATCAGACTAAATTGGGTGCTCCAGAAAACTTTAAGATTACTGTGCGAGAAGTTCGTGTTTCTGCAGGTGCTGGCTTTGTAGTCTGTCTTACGGGCTCTATTATGACCATGCCGGGACTTCCAAAGGTTCCTGCTGCAGAGCATATTGATGTTCTTGATGATGGAAGAATTGTGGGTCTTTTCTAATGTCTTATCCCTCTTCACCTGAAGAAGTTGCGTTTACAACCTATAGCGCTGACTCTTATGCTCAACACCTTGCTGCTAAAGAGCCTATTCCTGGTGGCGGTAGTGCTGCCGCTTATGTAGGGGCACTTGCAGTGTCTTTGGCTTCAATGGCTGGTGTGTACGCACAAGGAAAACCTGCCTATGCTCAGCATGAAGATGATCTTGCAAAATACATCACCCGAGCTGGAGCTCTTCGCCAAGACTTCATGGAGCTTATGGATGAGGACTCTCGCCAGTTTTTGCTGGTTTCCAGCGCGTTTAGTGTGTCTAAAGATGATCCAAAGCGCGTAGAGATTGTTGAGGATGCTCTTAAAGAAGCAGCTCAACCTCCGCTGAAGGTTATGAGAAAAGTGTGCGAGTCCATTGAACTTCTCGAAGAGATGCTTATCAAGGGATCTCGTATGCTTTTATCCGACGTAGGTTGCGGTGCTGCTCTTGCGCGCGGTGCTTTGATTGCAGCTTCTCACACGTTGTTTGTAAACACGCGCTCCATGCATGATACGGCCTATGCTCAAACATTGCTTGATGAGGCAGATAAGCTTTTGGACACCTATGTATCACGAGCTGACGCCGTAAGTGATGCGGTGAGCGCACAGCTTAGACAGGAGGCATAACATGAGCTCAGAGACTCTGTCGCAGGAGCTTCGTGGCGCTCCTGTTGCTAAAGCAATAACTGAAAAACTTGCCGCTCAGGTCAAGGAACTTCGCGCACAAGGGGTAACTCCTAAGCTGGTTATTGTTCGTATAGGGCAGAAAAACGATGACCTTACCTATGAGCGTGCAGCTTATACGCGTGCGGAGAAGGTAGGCTTTGAAGTTGAGACCATTGAGCTTCCAGAAGACGCTACACAAGAGCAGGTAAATGCTACGTTTGACCAGGTTTCCGCTGATGCATTGGTGCATGGTTGTCTGCCCATGCGTCCTTTTCCTGCTGGAATTGACGAGCATGAAGCGCTTCAGCATCTAGCACCAGAAAAAGATGTTGATTGCGCAACTGATTCCATGCTGCTGGCAACACTTTGTGGAACTCCTGGTGCACTGGGACCCTGTACCGCAGAGGCAGTTCTTGCGCTTCTCGATTTTTACCAAGTACCCCTTGAGGGAGCGTCTGTTGCAGTTGTTGGTCGCTCAAACGTCATTGGTCGTCCGGTAGCTGCGCTTTTAAGTGCAAGAAACGCTACGGTGACGGTGTGCCACAGCAGGACCAAAGACCTTGCTGCTACGCTTAAGCAGGCAGACGTTGTGGTTGTGGCCGCAGGTCGTGCGCACCTTATTGGGGCTGACTACGTACGTGCTGGGCAAACCATTATTGACGTAGGTATTAACTGGGATGAAGCAGCTCAAAAACTTGTTGGCGACGTCAATACAGAGCAGGTAGCATCACTGGTGAGCGCTTACACTCCTGTTCCTGGCGGTGTAGGTAGCGTGACAACGGCAATTCTTGCTCGCCATGTTGTTGCCGCAGCTCAAAGAACGCTTGCATAAGAGTGAAAGGTAGGTTGCCTCATGGCAGCGGAAAATAACTATAAAGAGCTTGACCAAGAGCGCGTAAAAGCCGCGGTCAAGGAGTTTTTGCTTGCTATTGGCGAGGATCCAGAGCGAGAAGGTCTGCTTGATACGCCAGACCGTGTTGCTCGTGCTTGCGTGGAGCTCTTTGGTGGTATGCAGGAAGATCCTGCAGCTCACCTGCGTAAACAGTTCCATGAAGAGGGCAATAAAGAGATGGTTATTGTCCGCGACATTCCTTTCTCGTCTACCTGTGAGCATCACATTTTGCCTTTTGTGGGCAAGGCACACGTCTGCTATATCCCGCAAAATGGCCGCATTACCGGCCTTTCCAAGATTGCTCGCTGCGTCAGCGGGTATTCTCGCCGTCTGCAGGTACAGGAGCGCCTCACAGGCCAGATTGCAGACGCTATGGTAGAAGAGCTTGATCCTCTGGGCGTTTTGGTGGTTATGGAGGCTGAGCACACGTGCATGAGCATGCGCGGTATTAGGGCGTCGGGCGCTTTGACCACCACGTCTGCAGTTCGAGGCATTTTTAAGACTAACGAGAAAACCCGTGCAGAGGCTATGCGTCTGCTTGGTCTATAAGAGGTCTGTGCAATGAGTTATTCCGTTCCTTTTTCTGTGCCTGAGCTGAGCTATGAGCAGTCTTTAAAGGTGCTTCACGATACAAAGAAATTTGGCATCCAGCCTTTGCTGGAGAGCGTGGAAGACATGCTCAAAGAGCTGGGCAACCCTGACCTTTGCTTCAAGAGTGTTCAGATTGCAGGCACTAACGGCAAAACGTCTACCTCCAGATATACGGCGGCCCTGCTCAAGGGAGAAGGTCTCAGGACTGCTCTCTATACGTCTCCTGAGCTCATCAGCTATACCGAGCGCATGGAGATCAACGGCGCCCCTGTTTCTGAGGAAGCCTTTGCGCACGGCGTCTCTGCAGCACAGGTGGCAGGGGAGCGCGTCAACGCTCAGCGAGTTGCCCTGGGCGAGCGTCCCTATGACATCACCGAGTTTGACCTGCTCACAGTTGCGGCCTTGGTTGTCTTTGCTGAGGCAGAGATTGACGCCTGTGTACTTGAGTGCGGCATGGGCGGCAGGTGGGACGCAACAAGCGCCGCTCAAAACATTATCTCCGTCGCTATTACGGGTGTTGGCCTGGACCACACGCGCATCTTAGGCGATACTCTCGAGGCTATTGCTGGCGAGAAGGCCGCTATTATCAAGCCTGGTCGAACCTGCGTGCTTGGTGTGGGAACGACAACTCCTCAGAGCGTCCAGGACGTATTTTTGTCCCAAGCAGCTTCTGCGGGCGTTGTCCCAACTCTTCTTGTAGCTGACAAGCCAGAAGACGTTGAGGGAGAGGTTTCTGCTGGTAAGGCTACTGACCATCCAGAGTTGCCTCACGCACATTTCTTTATCACCAAAAAGCCTAAGAGCATCGGTTTTCCGCTTGAGCTTACGGTTGTCACACCTCGTGCAACCTACGAGGATCTTGCCGCACTTAAACCAAGCTATCAGGCAGCAAACATTGCCTTGGCAACCTGCTTGACTGAGGATTTTCTGGGCCGTCCGCTTGATGGGGAGAAAGCGTTTTTCTCCACAACTAGGTGCCCTACGCCTGGCAGGTTCCAGCTGCTTCAACCTAAGCCTTTAGTGCTTATCGATGCAGCTCACAATCCCCAGTCAATCGAGACATTCTTAACTGCTATCCGCTCAATTGAGCCAGAAGTTGCTAATCGACCTATGCTTTTGACTGCGGTTTTTGCAGATAAAGACGTTAAAGGCATCGCAGAACTTCTCGCCAAAGAGTTCCCTGAGGTGGCGGTAACCCAGACGGATAACGAGCGTGCCATGGATGCAGAAGAGCTTGCTGAGCTGTACAAAGCCTGCGGCGCTAACGTGGTGGCGGTCTACAAAAGCGTCCCTGAGGCAGTGGACGCCTTGCGCGAGAAGGGCTTTGTGGCATGTGGAACAATTTCACTTGCTGGTGAGG
>CAUUGK010000015.1:0-23742 GCA_963544765.1 uncultured Atopobiaceae bacterium | reverse complement strand
CAAAACGGTTAAATCACACGGGTTTCTCGCTAAAGAGTTGTGGAAAGAAGGCAAAATCAGCGCAATCAAATTTTTTAGCGTTCTTTTGCAAGGAGCCGCATGACTAAGATTCCTGAGGGCTACCGTTCAAGCCTTTCACTCTACGATACGCAGAAGGCCATTGAGCAGGTCAAAAACGTATTTCTAACCAAGCTGTGTGCTGCGCTGAAGCTGTCGCGCGTCACTGCCCCACTTATCGTTGACCCGCTTACCGGTATGAACGACAACCTCAATGGTGTCGAGTATCCAGTTGCCTTTGACCTGCCAAACGTCGGCAAAAACGCCGAGGTAGTTCAGTCGCTCGCAAAATGGAAGCGCTATGCACTCTGGCGCTACAACTTTGCCGTCGGTCGCGGCCTGGTCTGCGACATGAACGCTATCCGTCGCGACGAACAGCCCGATAACCTGCACTCCATTTACGTGGACCAGTGGGACTGGGAGCGCATCATCACGCAGGACGAGCGCAACACCGACACGCTGGAAGACGCTGTCTGCCGCATTGTCGAGGCAATCTGCGGCACGCTCGACGAGCTCAAGTGGCACTATCCCCAGCTCAACACGCAGCTTAGCCGTGAAGTTACCTTTGTAACCTCGCAGGAGCTGGAGGACCTCTACCCTACTCAGACGCCTAAACAGCGAGAAAATCTGTTTGTTCGCGAGCATCCAACCACGTTTATTGTGGGTATCGGCGGCGCTTTGAACTCCGGCCAGCCACACGACTTTAGATCTCCCGACTACGACGACTGGTCGCTCAACGGTGACCTGCTGTTCTGGGATGAGACCTTGGACTGTGCGGTTGAAATCAGCAGTATGGGCATTCGTGTTGACGCCGAGGCGCTTAAATCGCAGCTGGCAATTGCCGGATGTGAGGACCGCCTTGAGTTACCATTCCACAAGATGCTCGTTAATGGTGAGCTGCCCTTTACCATCGGCGGCGGCATTGGACAGAGTCGTCTGTGCATGCTGCTGCTGGAAAAAGCGCATGTCGGAGAAGTGCAGGCATCTATTTGGGACAAGAAGACCGAGGAAATCTGTGCAGAAGCAGGCGTTTCTCTGCTCTAAGCAGCGGACCTGAACACGCGAAGCGGATTTACATCACGTGTCACTAAACGCGCGTAGCCTCCCTCAAAACTAAAAACATTTTGGCGTTTCTCCTGTTAACGCTACAATAGTAACCCAGTGTAATTAAAAGCCACTGAGTCTAACTGGCGATTTAAGGAGCGACTCTATGAATTGCCCCAACTGCGGAGCTGAAATTAGCAAGCACGCAAAGTTCTGTTCCAACTGCGGACAGAAACTTTCTGACGTCGCGGACGCCGCAGACGTCGAGAAACCCGATGCACTCGCCGAGTCCACAGAAACCGCACCCAAAACCGCACCCGACAACTCCACTATAGCCACCGAGGTCATCGCACCAGCAGAAGCTGATGAGCCAGCTGAAACCGTAACTGATCCAGACGCAACTGTCCTGGCAGAGTATCCAATCGATGACGAAGACACAACTGCTGCAGAAACCTCGCTCCTAGAGGTACCAGCTGACGACTCCTACATCACCCCAGATGAGGCGTCCACCGTCGTCACCGACTCGGACGCCGTTGCAGACACTGACGCAGACACTGACGCAGACCCTACCGTAATCGCAAACTCCAACGTTTCTGCCGAGGAGCCCACAACCTTCATTAATGACCCAGATCGCATCGACGTCTTCACCGCCGATGACCTTGATTCAACTGCTATTTCACACTTCGATCCTTCGCAGTTCACCGTTG
Source organism: uncultured Atopobiaceae bacterium (assembly GCA_963544765.1). GTDB lineage: Bacteria > Actinomycetota > Coriobacteriia > Coriobacteriales > Atopobiaceae > Lancefieldella. The sequence continues at coordinate 21,934 of CAUUGK010000015.1, read as the reverse complement.
TTTCAAGTGGACCTAGTTCCGTTGAGCGCAAGCAAACCAAGGACGGCTCGGACACACTCCGCAAAGTTGCATTTGGCCTGCTTGCGGCTGTTCTGGTTGTGGGTGTACTGGCCATTGCTTGGGTCATTCAGTCCCACCAAGACGACGCAGCCAAGCGCAGCGCCGTCCAGCAGCGCATTGCAACCTATCAGGAACAGATTGAGAGCGTTGGCGTTGATCCTCGCAGTGACAGTAGTCGTGTTGAACTTCTTAACCAGTACGAGAAACTCAACGAAATCCAAGAGCAGATTCAAACTGATCAAAAGAACGGCCAGTTCCGCCTTCCTAATGGCAGCGATGACACGGGACTCAACGTTTTGAACAGCACAATCTCTGATCGACAGAAGAGTATTCGCAACTGGTTCGAGGCCGACTACAAGCGCAGACTAACCGCAAACAGCTTCGGCGACACTGACACCGCAAATACTATGGATCAAAAATCTGTAGCAAATAAACTTGTTGAGCTACAGGCTCTTCTCGGAGATATTGAGCACGAGAAGATTATCTGGGGCGACGATACTGGCAACAATTCAACCTATGACTCGTATCACTCGCGCGTATCTGACCAGATAAAGAAGGGCGAAGCCCTCAAATCTAGCGTGTCTGAGAAAACCAAGAAAGAGCAGGAACAAAAGGAGAAGGACCAGAAGTCCGAAGAAGACCGCACAAAAGCTCAAAAATGGGTTGGCACCTATAGCGGTACCGGCACCGACGGCAAGTCCATGGAGGTTGTCATCCAGAAGAACGGTACGGTCATTTGGCGTATTGGTGGTCAACCTGAGGTTCGTGGCACCTGGACTGGCGATGAGTCCAAGCTTGAGCTTGACTTCAACGGTCAGGTCAGCGGCAGGAGCGAGCCGTTCACCCTCTCTTCCACCAACGGTGGAAGAACCGTAACCATCAGCTCTCAGAGCAGTACTTGGAATACTGACACACTTTCTAGGAAGTAACGCTGACTAGAAAACCCCACGTCACAAGACACAAATATGGCGAGAAGACCAATTGATCTTCTCGCCATTTGTTTGCAAAGTGAACGCTGTTCTACACGACAGACGCTCTTATCGCCAAGTAATTACGCACCAAGTGCACGCTGTCCAAGCACCAAAGCACCTAGAATGCCCTGGTTTCCCTCGCAACCTCCAGGAACAACGTAATTCTGGATGTCCTCTATCTCTGGAGTGTTGATGTAGCCGTTGAGGTACGCAACAAGTTTTTGCTGGATAAGCGGAAACAGTTGCTTCTGTTTCATGACGCCTCCACCCAAAATAATGCGCTGAGGTGAGTAGCACATTACATAGGTGGAGAGAGCTTTTGCAAGGTAGGCAGCCTCAAGCTCCCATACCTCGTCTTTCTCGGTAAGCTCAACAGCTGGAAGTCCCCAGCGCTCTTGAATAGCAGGACCTGATGCCAGACCCTCAAGACAGTTCTGGTGATAGGGGCACTTAGTCTGCTGCCAAGAATCGTTTGCCTCACGTTCAACAAGAATATGACCAGCTTCGGGATGGAGCATGCCGTGCTGGAGTTTTCCTTCAAGCAGCACGCCGGCGCCAATTCCGGTTCCTACTGTCAGATAGACAACGTTATCAAGACCGCGAGCTGCACCAAAAACTGCTTCTCCTAAACAAGCTGCATTAACGTCGGTATCGTATCCAACAGGGACGTTCAGTCCATCCTTCAACGCCTGCAACAGATTGAAGTTGCGCCAACCTTGCTTAGGAGTCGAGAGAATCTTTCCGTAGCTAGGCAGATCAGGATTGACTCCCGTGGGGCCAAATGCTCCAACACCTAGAGCCTGAATAGAGCGAGCTTTGAACCAGTCCACAATCTTTGGCAAAACAGACTCTGGCGCTGTTGTGGGAAAGACCTCACGCTCGTAAATTTTTCCGTCTGGTGTACCCGTGGCAAGAACAATCTTTGTTCCGCCAAACTCAATACCACCAAGAAGCGTTTCTGCACACATGTTTTTCTCGCCAGTTACTTGTTAAGCAGCTTCTCGTACACGTCAATAAAGTCCTCTGCAATAATGCGGAAAGACTCAGCCTGCATAAGCTGATCTTCAGCGTGGAGCAAGATGAGTGAGAACTCAACGTTACTGTTGTCAATTGCAGACTGCTGGAGCATGTTCAAGTGCGTGCCATGGCCCTCATTGAAGATTTCTGTACCAGCAAGAATATCTGCGCGAGCGCCTTCAATATCGCCTGCTTTTGCCTTCTGGATTGCGCCAATATACATTGACTTTGCCGTTCCAACGGTAGCAATAATCTCAAAGGCTGCTTCTTGTGTAGCAGTCATGCCATCATCTAAAGACATTTTTACCTCATACTCTTTTCTTGGACGCTTAAGAGCTCACAAAAATCTTTTACAGCCTATTTGATAAGCTCAAGTGCATCGTCAAGGATCTTTGCAGCGTTCATCCTGCCGTAATCAACCATAGGAATAACAGCCACAGGAATAGATCCTGCTGCAGCCTCAACATCTGCCTTTGCATAAGCAATCTGAGGTCCAAGCAAAAAGACGTCTGCGCCATCGATAAGCTCAAGTGCCTTATTAAGAGGATTAGCAATAATCTCTGCGTCTAAACCGCGAGAAGCAGCCTCTTTCTGAAGCTTTTGAACAAGCAGGCTAGTGGACATTCCGGCGTTGCAAGCAAGTAAGATTTTCATGTGATCTCCTTTTGATGAGCCAGCCACCGAATACGATGGCTGGCTTCAAGTGATACTCAGATTATAAGCTTACAAACTACTCTGCATCCTGAGCGCTCTCTGCAAGAGCCTCAGCCTGCTTGGCCTGTGCACGCTCAGAGATCTTCATAAATGGCAGGTAAATTGCCATTGCAAGAAGAACCTGAACGACCTGCCAGATAACAGCACGGAAGTCACCACCGGTTGCCAGCCAACCACTCAGGAAGACTGGAGTGGTCCAAGGAACCATTGCAACGCAAGGGCTAATCCAACCAAGGTTGGTAAGCAGGTACGTTAAACCGATAAACAAATCTGGTACAAGAACAAATGGAATCATCAAAGGAAGGTTAAAGACGATTGGATAACCGTAAATAACTGGCTCATTGATGTTAAAGATACCTGGAAGAAGAGAAAGTGCCGCAACATCTTTAGAAGCTTTGTTCTTAGAGAAGAGGAAGGTATCAAAAAGCAGCATCAGAGTACAACCAGAACCGCCGATCAGCGCAAAGGTGTTGATGATCTGCATGTTCATGTAGTGGTCCTGAGGAATTGGCTGACCAGCTGCAAAGGTTGCCATATTATCAACGATAAGCATGGTCAGGATTGGCTCAATCAGAACACCAGAGATGGTGGACTGGTGAATGCCAAGGCAGAAGAGCAGGTTAGCAAAGGTGTAGATGATGATGACCGCAAATGGACCAGCATTCATAAGGCCCTTCAGTGGGGCAGAAATGCTTGTTGCAATGATGGTCATAAGGTCAGTGCCTGCGCAAACTGCAAGAAGTGCAGAAGCAATACCAAAAACGGTCAAGGTCAGCATCATAGGAATCATGGTGTTAAAAGAATCTGCGACCGCTGGTGGAACGCCCTCACCAAGGTTGACCTTCAGCTGCTTAACGCTGGAGAGCTTAATGAAGATTGTGGTGGAAAGCAGGCCAATGATGATTGCACCAAAGAGGCCGTTAGTACCGGTAAAGGAAGTAGAGAAAGCGCCTGTTACATCAACGCCGGTAACTGCATAACCACTTGGCAGAAGCTTAGCAACATCAGCCACAGGAAGTGTTACTGCTGCAGCAGCTGCGTCAGCAGCATTAGCTGCGTGAAGAACAGCACTTGCGGTAGCAACAATGCTCTGAGGCATCATGATGATAAGTGCAGCAATACCAATAACAACGCAAGAGATTGCGTTTTCAAAACGCTTGTTACGAGCGAGGCAATAACCAATAATGCCCGCAAGAATAACTGCCGAGAAACTCAGAGTGCCCTGAGCAATTGCTGCGCCCCAAACCTTGAAATTAGCCAAGGTAACTGGATCATTTGCAAAGATGAGTGGGAACAGAACGTTGTTGATCAGTACTGCAATACCAGCCAAAATGTAAATTGGACTGACAGTTGCAAATGCATCGCGCAGGCTCCTCAAGTGAACTTGATTACCTACTTTTGCAGAAACTTCTGCAAATTTATCTAGAAACGATGCTTGGCCATTATCTTTTGCCATGAGCAAACTCCTTTCACGAGTTTCTAGTCAACTATATGTGTAGTGGCAACCTGCTTAAGCCACTTAGCTGATTTCTTAAGGCGACGGTTGTAGTTATCTTCCAGGTCAACCTCAACAAAGCCATAACGATTCTTGAAAGCATTTGCCCAAGACCAGTTATCAATAATGGCCCAGTAGTGGTAACCACGGCATTTAGCGCCGTCCTGAATTGCACGGGCAATCCACTCAAGATGGCGACGGACAAAATCAACACGGTAGTCGTCCTGAATTACGCCGTTTTCATCTTTTTTAAGATCTTCTCGCTCTACGCCCATGCCATTCTCGGAAACAAACCACTCAAGCTCTGGGTATTCATCACGAACCTTCATAGCAAAGTCGTAGAGTCCCTGTGGATAAATCTCCCAACCGCGGGATACATTCATCTCCGCTTCTGGCCAAACATACGGGTCAGCAAAGTTTGGAATACCATTCTCATCAATATCTTTTGCAGGAGCTTGAATGCGCTCTGGATGGTAATAATTGCAGCCCAGCCAATCCACAACGCCGTCGGCAAGAATAAGTTTGTCCTCAGGGCGGATAGGCAGGTCAACACCACGGGCCTGCAGCGTATCAATGACATCCTGTGGAAGCTCTCCCTTAGTTACCAGGTCAAGCCACCAGCGAATGTTGACGCCGTCGGTCATGCGTAGCGCCTCAAGATCTGCCTCAGATGGATTCTCTTTGGTGTATGGCGGTGCAAAGCAGTTGATGAGGCCAATGCGAGAGTCCTCAAGCATAAAACCTGCTGCTTTTGCACGGCGATACTCGCGAACACCAAGCGCGTGAGCAAGTGAAATGTTGTACTGAACAGCACGAGCACGCGAATAATTTTTAACAAAGGGGTACCAGCCACCAAGTGTGTAACGGACCTCTGGCTCAACAATTGGCTCGTTAAAAGTGAACCAGTAGCGAATCTCTTTTCCAAACGTTTCAAAAGCAATGCGCGCGTAATGTGCGTATGCCTCAACAACCTCACGAGACTCCCAGCCACCGCGGTTGAAGAGGTATTCAGGCATGTCAAAGTGGTAAAGGTTTACAAAAATCTCAATACCAACCTTCTTAGCAACAGCAAAAAGGTGGTGATAGTACTTCTCACCCTCTGGATTAAGGTTACCGTTAATATCCAACAAACGGCTCCACTGGATAGAAGTGCGAATGGAATCCAAGCCAAGAGACTTGAGAAGCTGAAGATCGTCTTCCATTCTTTCTGTAAAGTCATTTCCAGCGTAGGAACCAACGCGGTTGTGGAATGCATGAATGTCCAGGTTAGACCAGGTGTCCCAAAGGTTTGGCAGCTTTCCTCCGTCTTGCCATTTACCCTCGGTCTGTGGACCAGACATTGCCCCACCAAAGAAGAAATTCTCAGGCAACTGATACGACATGCCTATCCTTTCTCAAAAATATCTAAACCTGACATGTCAACTTTATAAAACAGATATGTTAGGTTTTCTAAGTAGTATACTAATGCAAATCAGCTAGAATGCAAAGTAAAATTTTGCTACCTGAGGAGGTGCTATGAATAAGTACGATTTGATTGTTCAGGATCTTAAAACTGATATTGCTATAGGCACGTATCCTGCTTATTCTCGCCTGCCTTCTGTTGCTCAACTCTGCGAGCAATATGAAGTGAGCAAAATTACCATTAATAAGGCACTAGAAGTTCTTGAGCAGCAAGGGCTTATCTTCAGGCGAAAAGGCTCCGGCACTTTTGTCAAAAAGCTGGAAGAAGGAACACAAATTAAGCCAAGTAAAGAAGTCTCCGGTCAAATGGAGGGCTTCATGGCTGAACACGCTGCCCGAGGTGAGCGCGTTAAATCAAAGGTCTATACCTTTGAAGTTGAGCATCCCTCTGAATACATTGCAAAAGCACTGGATATTACTACCGAAGATTTTGTTTACAGAATTGTGCGCGTCAGGCTTGTTGAAGGGATTGCGCAGGTCATCGAGTACACCTACATGCCCATTAGCCTAGTTCCCAATCTTAAAATGGCCCATCTAGAGCACTCGATTTACAACTATATTGAAAGTGAAATTGGACTTAGAATTGCTAATGCACACCGTGTTATTAGGGCAGTCATGCCTACTGAGGTTGAAGCCTCTCGACTAGAAATTAGCACGGGCGACCCCCTCTTAGAGGTTGAACAAATCGGCTATATCGACGATGGTCGTGCATTTGAATATTCCATCTCGCGACATGCACATGGCTATGAGCTCATGACTATTTCTATGCACTAAACCTCTGACACAGCGACACAAATAAGGCGAGAAGACCAATTGATCTTCTCGCCTTTTTGTTTGCGTGTGGACAACACAGACTTACTCGCCAAGGATTACGTGCCTAAACTCCCCATCCTCATAGATTCCGCAGCTATGGGTGCCATCTTTTGGAATACCCACGGAACCTGGGTTAAACACGGTGACCTCAGGATGATCATGGCCCTTCTCGTTATACTTTCTATGCGTGTGACCGTAAACAAATGCGTCAAGGCTTGGCATCTGAGGCCACTTATCAACGCTGTTATGAACACCAGGTCCAAACACATGACCATGCGTAAAGAAGATGGTGAACTGCTTGCCAGTCTTTGGATCCTTATCAAACAAGATGTTGTAATCAGCCATGCAGGGAAAGTCAAGAACCATCTGATCGACCTCTGCCTCGCAATTTCCGCGGACCGCAATAACCTTATCGGAAATGCTATTCAACATCTCAATAACGCGCTTTGGTGCGTAATCTGCAGGAAGATCATTGCGAGGACCGTGATAGAGCAGATCTCCCAGAAGCAAAACGTACTTTGGCTGCTCCTCCTCTATGACCTGCATGAGCTTCTCGCAATAGTCGGCAGCGCCGTGAATATCTGAAGCAATGACAACCTTCATCAACGTATCCTCTCTATACGTGTTTCTACACGTAGCTTCATACGCGTGTATCAATAAATTATTTTATGGTATCGATGGCGTCTAACCAGTTACAAGCGCCAGCAATTCGGTCACCGTGCAAATGCCTGCTTAGAACCTACCAGTCATCCTTGCGTCAGGATCAGCCTCGGAAACACGTTGACGAAGATCTGCAATAGCCGCAGGTATCTCGTCTGTGTTGTACGGCGTCATCTGGTACACCCAGTTAATCCAGTTGCGATACAGCAAGTTGGCATGTGCGCGCCAAGTAAACAGCGGCTGTTTTTCTGGATCGTTATCAGGGAAGTAATTCTCCGGCAGACGAATAGGCAGACCCTTATGGAAGTCGCGCCAATACTCTTCTGCAAGCGTATCGCGATCATATTCAAAATGACCGGTTACAAAAATCTCGTGGAAATCTCTGGTGGCGAGAAGTGCAGGACCACTGGTAAAGCCCTCAGAAAGTACGGCAAGCTCGGGGTGGTCTACCAGAGCTGATGTCTCAATCGCAGCATGACGAGAATGCGGCATGTAATGTACCTCGTCAAATCCATTGGTGAGGAAGCAATACTCGTCGCATAAACGCTGTGGGAAAATACCAAAGAGCTTAGCACCCAGCATCTTCTTAGGAATATCGTGCAGATAATACAGGCCAGCTAATGCGCCCCAACACAGGTACATGGTAGAAAAGACATGCTCCTGAGACCAATCAACAATGCGACAAAACTCATCCCAATAGTCAACGTCCTCGTATTTAAGATCCTCGATAGGAGCGCCGGTAACAATCAGACCGTCGTAATTTTTATCTTTGAAGTCATCAAAAGTTGAATAAAATGTTACCAGGTGGTCAGCGGCAGTGTTTTTAGATTCATGCGAAGAGATACGCATAAAGTCACACGTTACCTGAATAGGAGACTTTGAGATTAGACGGAGAATCTGCGTTTCAGTCTGAATTTTCTTGGGCATTAAATTCAAAATTGCCAGGCGCAGCGGGCGAATCTCCTGGTGTTCTGCAACTTCTTCCTCAAGCGCAAAAATACGCTCTTCTTGCAGTGTCTTCTTAGCTGGTAAACCATCTGGAATATTAATAGGCATGGTAACTTCCTTTAGCTAATCGTTGCACATAAGTATACTTGTTTGTATGGAAATAACTTTTGCCGAGCTCGGGCTAAACGAGCAAATTCTGGCAGGCGTAGCAACACTTGGGTTCAGCGCGCCTACTCCCGTGCAGGCCGCGGCAATTCCCGCTGTCCTTGCGGGCAAGGATGTTGTTGCGTCAGCGCAAACGGGAACGGGTAAAACTGCGGCGTTTGTGTTACCTACGCTGCAGCGCATTGCTGTCGAGAAACCCGGTGGGGCCGAGAAGCCCGACTCCAAGGAGCCCAACGCGAGCGCCAAAACCAACGCGGCCGCCGGGCGCGGCGCCAAGCGTAACGCCAAGCGCAGCGACACCAAACGCAATACATATCCCCGCGCGCTCATCATCACGCCAACGCGAGAGCTAGCTGCTCAAATTGATGCTGTTGCCAAGAGCGTTTGCGCATCCACTGGTCAGCAAGCCGTCATTGTTACCGGTGGCGCTCGCTACAAGCACCAGACAACCGCACTGCAAAAAGGTTGCGATGTACTGGTGGCAACACCTGGCCGCCTGATAGATCTTCTCGACAAGAAGCATACAAGCCTTGAGAACATCCAGGTGCTGGTACTCGACGAGGCAGATCGCATGCTTGACATGGGATTTTGGCCAAGCGTTCGCCGCATTATGGAGCAACTGCCCAAGGCGCACCAAACGTTGCTTTTCTCGGCAACGCTCCCCGCGTCAATTACCTCAACCATAGATGCGCTGCTCAAAGATCCAGAGCGCATTGAGATTGCAAGAACTGGACAAACTGCAGCAACAATCGAGCAACATTTGTGTTCAGTCACCCAGGGACAAAAACCGCAGCTCTTAAAGGCACTTATTGACTCGTTTGATCCCGCGCCAGAACGTGTGTTGGTGTTCTGCAGGACAAAATCGCGCGTTGACAGCATTTACAAAAATCTCAAAGCCGCAGGTCTCAAGGTTGACGTTATGCATGCGGACCGTCCGCAAAAGGCTCGCGCAAGAGCGCTGGAGCGATTCCGTAGTGGCGCCATTCAGGTTCTTGTTGCCACAGACGTCATGAGCCGCGGTATTGATATCCAGGGTATTGATGCGGTCATTAACTTTGACGTGCCGCTTGACCCTGAGGATTATGTTCACCGCATTGGCCGAACAGGCCGTGCAGGAGCCGCAGGTCAGGCCTATACGTTCATGGGGCCAGATGAAGTTACGCCGCTCAGAGAAATTGAGTATTTCACAAAAGCGCTCATTCCCGCATGGGATCTACCTGGCTTTTCTTATGACTCGGGTCGCATTATGCTCCAGGACTCCCGCTCTACCACTAAGACCACGCGTTCGATGTTCTCGGGTTCAAGGTCAAGGGGTAAGGGATTTGGTTTTGGTGGCAGATATGGCCGACACACGTAATCTATATTCAGATGCAGTTGGCTAATACAGTAAAGGAATAAAACATGGGTCCTTTTAATGGAGTTGGTGTAATTTTTGCTCTTGGAGCAGCAGCTCTTCATGTGGTTATCTTTTATCTAGAGTCATTTGCCTGGACTTCTGATGGTGCTCTCAAGGCCTTTAACATGACAAAAGAAGAGGCAGAGAGCACTGAGAAGATGGCTTTTAACCAGGGATTCTACAATCTTTTTCTTGCCATTGAGGTATTCGTTGGCGTCTTCTTGATGGCCACCAGAAATCCAGCAGGTAAAGCGCTTGTTATCTTTGCTGTATGTTCAATGGCATTTGCCGCAATTCTTCTCTTTGTGACTTCTCCCGACAAACGCTCCGCAGCCATCAAACAGGCAATATTCCCTCTTATGGCACTCTGCAATTTGATTCTGTAACTTTTGAACATAGATGCTGGGTGCTCACAGACGCCCAGCTTTTTTGTAAGCACTTCTCGCGAGAAGGACCATCATGAAGCAACTCCGCCCTTATCCACAGATTATTATCACCAAGAAAGCTGCTCGCGCGCTTGCGGGGGGGCATCCTTGGGTCTTTGAGGGCGAGGTTATCCGCATAGAGCCATCTCCAGAAAGCGGCGAGCATCCTCAAAATGGTTGCATTGTTGATGTCTTTGAAGAGAACGGCACCTACCAAGGAACCGGTCTTCTGTCAGAAATGAGCAAGATTCGCGTCAGAATTGTGACAAGAAACGCCAACGATAGGCTCAATGAAGCGTTTTGGAGTCGCAAGATTAGCTGGGCGTGGGAACATCGTAAAACTACTATGGGAAACCGTGCTCTACCTGGGACTGAACCTGATACCAATTGCTGCCGTGTTATATTCTCTGAGGCTGATGGCTTTCCTGGCTTAATCGTAGACCGCTACGAGAATATATTGGTTTCGCAGGTAGGAACCGTTGGTATGGAGCGTCTACGTGACGTTATCTATCCGCTGTTGCTTGAGGTTTTATCTACAGACGGTCAGGTAATCGATGGTATCTACGAAAGAAACGATTCTCCTTCGCGCCTTAAAGAAGGGCTTTTACAATATAAGGGCTGGTGGACAGGCTCTTCCCTGGACGAGAATGGGCTAGCTACAAAACCCTCTCTTACTCTTCCTTCAACTCATGTTCTTGCAACCGAAAACGGACTCAAGTTCAATCTTGACCTGGAGAATAGTCAAAAAACAGGCTTTTTCTTGGATCAAAAAAACAACCGTCGAGCAGTTCGTCAGCTTGCACAAGGTCGCTGTGTGTTGGATTGTTTCTGCCACGTTGGCCCCTTTGGTCTTAACGCCGCAGCTGGTGGAGCAGAATTTGTCCGCTGTGTAGACGTCAGCCAAACTGCCATTGACCTTGCGCACCAAAATGCAGAGCTCAACGGCTTGGCAGAGCACATGGACTTTACCTGTGCAAATGTTCTTGAATATCTACCAGAGTTAGCGCAAGACCGCGCTCAACTCAAAGCAGAGGGAGGTCCGTTTGACCTCATCATTCTGGATCCACCCGCATTTACTAAGACACGCGACAAGGTTCGAAGCGCTATGCGTGGCTATAAGGAAATCAACGCTGCAGCCATGAAACTGTTACCCCGAGGTGGCTACCTGGCAACTTGTTCCTGCTCACACTTCATGACCAGAGATCTTCTCGCCCAGGCAATTGCTGAGGCAGCTCACCATACCAACGTGCAGCTCAAACAAGTTGAAGAGCGACAGCAATCTCCTGACCACCCAATTCTTTGGGGTGTTCCCGAGAGCCACTACCTTGATTTCTTCATTTTCCAGGTGGTTTAAAAAACCTACAGTCCATTCTTCAAAGAACATTTTATGAGATTTATTCCATATTGTGATATAATACTCTTATAAATTATTTTACTATTTTATAAGAGTATTTATGGCATACTTTGGAGGCTCTTATGACTGAGACGGATGTCAGGGATTTATCTAAACAACCAACCTTGAGCAAATACCAGTCCTACTTAACCTATGGGTTATTAGCCTTTATTGGCGGTTTTGCTGGTCTTCATTCATTTTATAAAACAGGTAAGGTTTCATTTTTTAGGACTGCATTATCTGGCTGCTTTCTTTATCTTCTCGTTTCTTACAACTATTGGTATCTCTATGCTCTTCTCGTGCTTATAAATTCTTTTATCACACTTTCCATAGTCTTTGATAAAAAAAATAACTGTTCAAAATATCCAAGGAGACGCAGTTCAGGCTCAGGACGCTGAAAGTAATGACAAATTGATTTTGATTACAATCTCTGTATTTGCATTATTTCTATTAGTAAGCGCGTCTCTATCTTTTGTATTCAGTATCTCAATGGCTATAAAGCTCATTCTTGTAATAATCTTCATTGGTCTGGGAGCTTTACTGATAACCGCCAGCGGAATCAAAATCTCTTTTAAATAATTCTTCCAGACTTCTTATTTTTCCAAACTTTTGCTTTTGCGACGCTCTTTAAAGAAGGCTTTAAGCTGGGCAGATGCCTCGTCTGCTAATACTCCGCCTGAGACCGCAAACTCGTGATTAAGTCTTGGATCACCGCTCACGTCAAACAACGTGCCCGTTGCGCCGCCCTTGGGATCAAACGCGCCAAACACGCAGCGATCAATACGAGCATTGACCATCAGCCCTGCACACATCAAGCAAGGTTCCAGCGTCACGTACACCGTACAACCCGAGAGCCTCCAACGGCCAAGCTTTTTTGAAGCCTCTTGCATGGCGAGAAACTCAGCGTGCGCGGAAGGGTCGTTGTCGATCTCACGGCGATTATGTGCAACGGCAATAACCTCTCCATCGCACACTACAACTGCGCCGATAGGCACTTCTCCTATCTGAGCTGCAAGTTCTGCCTGTTCAAGAGCAAGTTTCATGTACTTCTGATCAAGAGCAGCCTGTGGGGTCAAAGGCTCTTGCGCTTCGTCGCTCATAGCTGCTCCTCACTTGTCTAGTTGCTGTCGTAATTCTTACGCAGTTCTGACGCAAATCCGTCACGAACCTGACGCTTATTTGTCTGCTCTCAATTATGAAGCAAAACCGAACTTGCTAAATCCCCTACTCGCAAAAAACTGAATTATGCGGTAGGATATTACCGCTTTGGAGAGGTGGCAGAGTGGTTGAATGCGGCGGTCTTGAAAACCGTTGAGCGGTGTCCCCGTTCCGAGGGTTCGAATCCCTCCCTCTCCGCCATTTTTGGCGGCTCTCAACATTACGTTTTGCTTCTAAGTATTTTTAGTTTTACTTCGGCGTTTTCAGAACTTCCATTCCATTACACGTCGTTTCTAGCTCAACGTTCTTCTCGCCAGTGTGTGGACGAGCATTCCATTTACCGAAAGACTCCTTAAAAAGTTAAAAGCTTTAATCAAAAACGCCTTAGATTTTTACTTTTGGGTATAATTAACCTGTCCAAATGGATGGCTGACACAGGATTGTCAGTGATTGAAAGGATTTAGCATGATCATTGCCGCAGTTGTAGTTATTGTCCTTCTAGTTTTTTGGGCTATTAGCATTCACAACAACATCATCCGCGCAAGCAACAGGTGCGACAACGCTTGGGCAGCTATCGATACGCAGCTTCAGCGTCGTAACGATCTGATCCCTAACCTGGTCAACACCGTTAAGGGTTACGCAGCTCACGAGTCTCAGACTTTTGAGGCAGTTACTTCTGCTCGTGCTGCTGTCGCAAATGCTCGCACTCCAGAAGAGAAGATGCAGGCTTCCGGTACTCTTTCCAACGCTCTGACCAACCTGTTTGCCGTTGTTGAGAACTACCCAGAGCTCAAGGCTAACCAGAACTTCCTGGAGCTCCAGGCAGAGCTTACTGACACCGAGAACCGCCTCAGCTACGCTCGTTTGAGCTACAACGATGTTGTCATGAACTACAACAACATCATTGCTGTCTTCCCAAACAACCTTCTTGCTGGTGGACGTTCCCCACGTACAAGCTTCCAGGTTACCGACGAGTCCGCTCGTCAGGCACCAAACGTACAGTTCTAAGAGCTGTTTCGTTTACACTTTGTACCAGTACAGCCTGGTATCTGCATTCCCGCAGGTACCAGGCTTTTTTGTGCGCCACGTTACCTCGCGGATTGAACTGATTGTGAGCTGCTCGTACGCCGTTTGACCGTTGTTCGCGTACTTCTCGCACGCCGACCACAACCAAATCCGAGCAGCTAGATTATGTGAAGAGTCTTTACAGTCTCACAAGAAAATCGTTAAAATAGCTATATCTGTGAATTGTCCTCGCAAGCACAATTCACATTCTATTGGTTGAAGAGAAAGGTCAGCATGAAACCTCGACCTCACAGTCGCTGACCTCTTGCGGTGTGCCGATTTGCACCGTGAGGGGTGAAATCGCAATGCAGTCCCCGTGGCAATTACGCGGAGTTTCTCGCCAAAGCCACGCTTTAGTCTTCGGACGCATGTAAGGAGCACACATGATTTATCTTTCCCAGTTAATGGGTAATCCGGTTCTAGATTCAGAAGGCGAGAAGATCGGTTCTGTCTCTGACCTTGGAATTGCTACCGGAGAAGTTTTTCCTCGCATCACTTCCCTTGCTTTTATGGGTCCTGGCCGCACGCCAATGATGATTTCTTGGCGCAAGTATGTTGATACCTACGATGAGGACGTCATTAGGCTCAAGGTACCTTCAACTGAGATTCGCTTCTCGTACCTGCAGCCTAACGAGGTTCTTCTCGCCCGAGATATTCTGAACAAGCAAATCGTTGATACGCGTGGTATTCGTGTTGTCCGCGTAAATGACCTTAAGCTTTCCGATACCAGCTCAACACAGCTGCGCCTTCTTGGTGCAGAGGTAGGCGCACGCGGTCTGCTGCGCAGCCTTTCTCCCCAGCTAGAGCACCTGGTCACCCGTATTGCGCGCGCTATGGGTCATCCCATGCAGGAGCGCATTATTGCGTGGAGCTACATGGACCTGGTTGAGCGCGACCTCTCCAACGTTAAGCTCTCTGTTTCCCACAAAACCCTGGACGAGCTGCACCCTGCTGACGTTGCCGACATCATCGAGCGCCTGGACTCTCGCCTGCGTAGCCAGGTATTTGCCCAGCTTGATGATGAACAGCGAGCCGGAGCAATGGCAGAGTTCAATGACGACGCTATGGCAGTTGAGCTCATTGGCGGCCTGAACGAAAAAGAAGCATCTCGCATCCTGTCCGAGATGGATCCAGACGATGCAGCCGAGCTTGTCTCCGAGCTGAGCTATGACCGTGCTGAGAAACTCCTGCGTTTGATGGGCGTCAAGGAGCAGCGCGCTATTAGGCAGCTGCTCGGATACCGCGAGTACACCGCTGGCCGTATTATGACGTCTGAAGCGCTTTCTGTTCCTGAGGACCAGACCGTTGCATACGCCTTTGATCGCCTGCGCAACCTGGACGAAGACTTTGAGACCGTCCGCTACCTCTATCTTACTGACGAGGATGGCCGCCTGTCCGGAACCGTCACCCTAAACCGCCTGATTGTGTCTGAGCCAGAGACTCGTCTGGAGGAGATTGCCAATAAGAACCTGGTCACCGCCTCACCAGAGGACGACCAGGAGGACGTTGCTCGCAACATTGCAAAGTACAACCTGCTGGCTATGCCTGTTGTTTCTGACGATAACCGCCTGCTAGGTATTGTTACCGTCGATGACGCTCTTGATGTTCTAGAAGAGGAGCACGCCGAGGACCTCCAGATTGTTGGTGGCGGTAGAGGCGATTCCGATTCTGGCGACCGTGGTCGCAACATTATTTGGTTCCTTCATCGCAACCTTTGGCTTCTGTTCTGGATTGCTTCCGTTGTAGGTGCCGCCTTTGCGGTAACAGCTGCAACATCTGATCCAACCATGGGCATCTTTGCAGGTCTTTGCACTATTACCATGCCAATCTCACTAAACTTGAGCGAGAATACCGTCAACTACGTGACAAACTTCTTCCTTACGGATGATCCTGGTAGCGAGAAGTCTCCTTCAATCTTGGGCTTTGGCTTCCGCTCGCTTCTGCTGGGTCTTCTGGTCAGCGGACTCATTTGCATCCTTGGCGCTGCAGCCCATGCCCTGCTCGAGGCGCTCTTCAATCCATACGATCCAGGTGCAGGTATGTTCTACGCCGCACTCTTTGACCAGACTATCATCCAAATCTTTGGTGCAGCAGCTGGCTCTACGCTTATCTCCTTCCTGCTAACCCCAATTTTCTTGGCCGTACTTCGTCATCGTGACGAGAATAACCAGGAAACCTCAGGTCTTACGCTTACGTTAATTTCTATGAGCCTTTCGGTGGTGACATTCTTCGTCTTCTCTTACGCTCTCTCACTTATGGGTGTGATGTAAATGACGCAAGAGAACAGCGCCGAGGTAAAGGACACAATTACAGAGCAGGAAACTGTCAAAGAGCTGTCTGTGGACAACAGCGCAGTCGATCAGAGCAAACACACGTCTAAGCAAAAAGCTCCGGTCAACAAAAACAGCCTCAAGTACATCTTGATGGCAATGGGTCCCGGTCTTCTCGCCGCTTTTGCTGGTAACGATGCCGGTGGCATTGCAACCTACTCTAGCGCAGGCGCAACCTTTGGCTATTCGCAGCTGTGGACCGTGCCACTTATGTGCTTCCTGCTGATTGTGGTTCAAGAAACCGCAGCTCGAATGGGCTGTGTTACCGGTAAAGGTATTGCATCGCTGGTACGCGAGCGCTTTGGTATTCGCCTGTCTACGCTGGCAATGGGCGCGCTGCTGCTTTCCAACATTGCTGTTACTTTCTCCGAATTCGCAGGTATTGCCTCCAGTATGGAGCTCTTTGGCATCCCAACGTACGTCTCGGTACCTATCAGCGCTCTGATGGTGTGGCTCTTAACCGTTGGCGGATCATACCGTCGCATCGAGAAGATTCTGCTGGCAATTAGCTGCATTTTTGTCACGTATGTGGTGGCTGGCGTGCTTGCTCATCCCAACTGGGGAGAAGCCCTGCGCGTCACCATCATTCCGCAACCTTCTGCCGATCCGTCCTACATTTCTTTGCTGGTGGCAAACATTGGTACCACCATCAGCCCTTATATGATCTTCTTGGTTGCATCAAATGTTGTCGAGAAAAACCTTGATACCAGTGACATTCCTGCGCAACGTGCCGACAATGTTGCTGGTGCAGTCCTAGCCGAGATCATTACCTGGTTCATCATGCTGACTACAGGAACAGTACTCTTCCCTCGCGGTATCTCTGTTGACTCCGCTGCTGACGCGGCCCGCGCCCTTGAGCCACTTGCAGGTCAATATGCGAGCACGCTCTTTGCGCTGGGTATGGTTGGTGCATCCTTCCTGGCAGCATGCGTCCTACCAGGCATTACCGCAAGCGCCATCTGCGAGGCATTTGGTTGGGAACGCGGAGCCGACCGCAGTTGGCAAGAAGCGCCTGTTTACCACGGCATTATTACTACCGTGCTAGTTATTTCTGCACTGGTTGTTTTGATTCCAGGCATGAGCCTCTTTGGCATCATGATGGCTGCCCAGGTCATCAACGGTATTTTGCTGCCAATTCTACTTATCTTTATGGTTATCATCGCAGCCGACAAACACATCATGGGCAAATACGCCAACGGCCGCATTTGGAACGCGCTGACCTGGTTTACTATCGTGACCGTT
This sequence comes from uncultured Atopobiaceae bacterium, assembly GCA_963544765.1. Lineage (GTDB taxonomy): Bacteria > Actinomycetota > Coriobacteriia > Coriobacteriales > Atopobiaceae > Lancefieldella. The sequence continues at coordinate 4,621 of CAUUGK010000015.1, read as the reverse complement.
ATTATTCTGACCATCGTAATGTTTATTCTGCAGGCCATGGGCTTGTAGTAAGCGTCACTGCACTGCAACAAAAATAGGGCGAGAAGATCGGTCTTCTCGCCCTTTGTTTTATGCACTTAGCTGCAACTTATTACTTGCTGGCCTTATCAAACTCGTCCTTGAAGTCTGAGAACATCTTGCCCATGCGACCAAGCTGCATGCCAAAGCCCTTGGCGGCCTTGTTTGCGGCTGCCTGTGCAGATGGCTTGCTCGCAGGCTTAGCAGCAGATTTGACAGCGGACTTGCTTGCAGCGCTCTTGTCAGCTGTGGCCTGCTCCTCTGGAGACGGCTTCTCAAGACGAACATCCTCTGCAGCAACCGGCTCTGGGCGCTCGGAATCATCTTCTGCATCGGGCTCAGTTGCATTTTCAATGGCACGCTTTGCCTTGGCCAGCGTCTTACCCAGAGCAAACGCGCCTTTCTCGGTAGCTTCTGCAACAGCCTTTCCGGCTTTAGCTGTGGCCTCAGAAGCCTTTGCGGCAGCGGCTGCGTAACCCTCTCCTGCCTTTGCGGCCAAGCCGCCGGTAAGCTGGGCATCTGCTGCCTCATCGGAGAGAATCATTGAGCCATTGTAGTAACCTAACAGCCACTCTGGCTTGATAGCAAACGAGCCTACCAGCGCTTCCGATCCGGCACCGTTACCTACAAGAAATGCCGAGACCACGCCAGTGACCTGGTCAAACTCAGCGCCACTCACGTAACCTAAGGTTTTACCACTCTTGGTACGAGCTTCCATACCGTGCCATAGAATGCAGTTGTCAAAATCCAAGTTAAGGCGCTTAATCGCCGCTTTATCAACGTTATTCTGGGGATCTTTAACACAAAGTCCCTGCTCAATGGTTTCCAGAGACTCCAGTGTGACAAAAGCGTCATCTTGTTTAATCATGCCAGCAATATCAGGCTTCTGAACCATCACACCCACTACCTGCGAGGGTTGTCCTTGCTTGAAGGGCGCAAAAACGACGTTATGGATTCTTCCTAGCTTGGAAAAACGCTCTTCTCCCGCATGTTTGCCTTTTGTAGCAGGCTTTTTGGGGAGAAGGACTTTTGCGCCTAGGAGCTCAGTTGTTTTCACGTGAAACCTCTCTATAAAAAACGGGACGTCATAAGGCGTCCCGTCACATTGCTTATAAGTGAGGCTTATGCCTCCTGATAGCCCTCGCCAGCGTTCTCCTGCTCGTGGGACTCAACGTTCTCGATGCGAACAGCCTGAGCCTCAGCGGTTGTGGCGGTTGGCTCTGGAACAACAAAAGAATCTGCAACTACATCAGCAGCGTCTGCGACAGTGTTAGAAGCAGAGGTCACAGCATCAGACAGGGATGCGCGAAGCTGATCCATGCGCTCGCGAGCAAGGTCAACCTTTGCGCGGAGCTCATCGGTCTTTGCGTCAACAGTAGGCTTGACCTCATCAATCTTAGTGCTCACAACCTTAGATGTGCGCTCGTAAGAATCAAGTGCGGAATCCCATGCGTCATTGACAGCATCTGCAGCCAAAGCGCGAGTCTCCTCACCGGAACGTGGAGCCAGGAAAAGACCAGCTACAGCGCCAGCAGCAGCACCAAAAATAGCGCCTAGAAAGAAACCAGCAGACTTCTTGCTCATAAGTACCTCCTGTTAAACAGCAAAACGCTGTACGTAATCATACCGCAATAAGTGCGTTTATCGAACGGGCTTTGGACGAGGAACGTTAATCATGTTCCAGTCATCGGGGACGTCGGTGACCTCAGAGTCGTCCGTAGCGTCCTCAGCAGCTGTTGCTTCAGCAAGCTCATCGGCAATGTCCTCGGTGGATTCGGCTGTGGTCTCGGCAGCGGGCACGGCGGAAGCGCCGGTTGCGACGTTGGTGGCGACGTCCTCGTCAGTCGCATCAATGCCTGCAACCTCGGCGTTATTCTCCTCAGCGTCAGCAACCTCAGCCTCAACTGCATCGGCAGCCGCTGCATCAGCAACGTCCTCGGAGGAGTTGTCGGCGACGTAAGCCTCTGCCTCTACGCCCTCTGCCTGGAGTGCAACGTCCGCCTCAGGTTCTGCGGAGTCTGCGGGCTCATCGGTCTTCTCGCCGTCAAGGCTCTGGATGAGGGCAACGAGGCCGGAAACAATTGCATTGATGTCTGGGTCGGCGTCCTCCTGGTTGCCATATGCCCAGTTGAGGAGCCATACTGCGCTGGAAAGCGAGGCTGCAACCAGCACGTCGTCTGGACATGCGAGGATGATCTCGTAGAGGCCGCGACGGGAATCTACCAGGGAAGTCTTGCCGGAAGCAACGTCTCCCGCAAGGTTGGTCAGGGCCAGGAGCTCGACGGTTACGTGCTCAAGCAGGTGTGCAACCTCGGTGTCTTCTGCAACAAGACCAAAACGAGCATCGGCGTCACCCAGGCACAGGTGCTCAGAGAGGCCCGGGAGAAGCTCAAGCAAACGCTTGGTTGCCTCAGGATTTTCTGAGGTCAAACGTGGCGCCTTGGCCGAAAGTTCAACGGTAGCGGTCAAGTTTTTGGGTCCTACCACAACTTTTTTGATAGAAATCAACTGCGCCATTTCAACCTCTTTCTATTGGTTCACTCTATTGTAATCATTCTTTAAGTTATTCATTTTCTGATGTGTCAGAGTTTTTGCCGGCTGGCTCAGATTCACCGTCTACCTGTGGTTCTGGTGCAATCACGCGCAACAAAGAAAGACGGCGACGACGCATCGACTGCACGCGGAACACGTAGCCATCCTTCTCAAACACCTCACCCGGACGAGGCAGATGACCAGCTAAATCCAGCACGAAACCCGCGATAGTCTCATATTCCTCGGACTCCCCTACCGGCCAGCCCAACTCAGCTGCATCATTGAGCGAGAAACGACCATCTACCAGCCATTCTCTATCTGAAAGCTGCGTCAGGTACTTGTTGTCTGGGTCAAACTCATCCTCAATTTCGCCGACGATTTCCTCGACGATGTCCTCAACAGTAATGACGCCCGCAGTTCCTCCGTACTCATCAACGACAATGACCATCTGGTCACGACTTGTCTGCATTTCAGTAAGCAGAGGGATGATGTCTTTGGTATCAGGTACATAGTCAGCAGAGCGCACGAAGCGCGCGATCTTCTCGTCACTAGCATGCTGGTCAAGCGCCGGCTCCAGCAAATCCTTGATATGAGCAATGCCCACGATGCGATCGATATTCTCGTGGTAGATAGGGATGCGCGAGAAGCCCGTCTGGCGCATGACGCGCAGGACCTCGGCGATAGTTGCAGTGTCCTCCATGGCGGTCATGTCAACGCGCGGGACCATTACCTCACGGACAACGGTGTCACCCATCTCGATGACCTCGTGGATCATGGATTTTTCTTCTTCAGAAAGGTCCTCGGAATCCTTGACGATGTAGCGGAGCTCTTCCTCGGTGACCTCTTGATGGTCGTTGGTGGTGTCAATGCCTATCAGCGTGGTAACCGCATCTGCCGAGGCAGACGTGATGAACACGAGCGGACGCACAATCTGCATGAACGCCTTCATAGGGCCGACGACTGCTTTGGCCACTGCCTCGGAGTTTGCTAGGCCGATACTCTTTGGAACCAGCTCACCGATGACCACGGAAAAGAACGAAACAATCAACGTAATAACCACGACTGCCAAAGGAAGTGCCAGGTCAGCGTGGACTCCGATACTGACCAGCCAAGCGCCGAATGGCTCGGAAAGACTTGTTGCAGCAAATGCCGAGGAAGCAAAACCTACCAGGGTAATTGCGACCTGGATTGTTGCGAGGAAATATCCGCGATCAGTGGCAATGTCAATGACAGCAAGGGCTCTTGGATCGCCTTCGTCCACGTCCGCCTCAAGTGCCGCGCGGCGAGAGCTAACAATGGCCATCTCGGCCGCAGAAAAAAAGCCGTTTACCAGGGTAAGCAGCAGAGTTATTCCAATACTTAACGCAATGTCCATCGAGTGTATGGGCACCTACCTCTTCGAAGTTACTTTTTGTGTAGTCTATTGTACTCTAACGCGCTCTACCTTGTAGTCTGCAGGAATTTGACACAGTCTCACCATGAAACGCTGGAAGACTGGCGGTGTCGGAAGCGGCGGCGTGATGGCGCCAACTATACGAGCAGTACGCTTTTTCCGCGATGCGAATCACTTTTCCACGATTTTGCTCGCCATTTTAATGTCATGCTTCTCTACTTTTCTGCGTTAATTCTGGCTAACAAGCAGTTCTCAATATTTGATACAGAATTTTGAATAACTCGCCCAATTAATTCATTGCCATGAATACGTAACATTCACGCCTAAAATTATGTGTCGAAAAAGGTAAAAAACCCGTTTAGTTGGAAATGAAAACTTAAAATTAGCCAATTTATCTCCAAGTAAGACGATTTTTTACCGCCTTAAAAACTTTTATCTGGGCAAACGCTATATACAGAAACTTGTATTTTCCAACTAAACGCATTTTTTACCACTTCGGGGTCACTCTGGGATTATTTCGGAGTCGCTTCGAGGTCACTTCGGGGTCGCTTCGGGGTCATTTGCATCATTTTACCCGCTTAACTCCCCCTACAGCAAAAGACCCCCACATTCAGCATGAATGTGGGGGTCTCGCTCAAT
>CAUUGK010000014.1:0-23924 GCA_963544765.1 uncultured Atopobiaceae bacterium | reverse complement strand
AGTCTGATATTCAGGTGCTGATAGCTCCTGTGAGCCAAGCTCATTCTTTTGAGCCACATTCTTTTGATGCCGTCATTTTCCAGGGCATGGATACGTTGAATTTTGGTGTCAAGGCATCAGACGGCGCGCTTCAAGAGTTTGTTCGCCATGCGAGTAAAATGCCTAAGGTATCAGAGTTTGCACGGTATCAAAGAGATTTTTATACGGCGCTTACAACTGCTTCTACCAGCGTTGCATTTGAGAAGGTTGAGCAAAAAGATGTCTTTAATGCAGTAGCTCTCAGTGAGGTTAAAGCATGCTATCCCAAAGACTATGCAAAGAAGACAGGGGTTGCACGCGGAGAAGAAGATGTGCTGGTAAACCTGTTGCCTCAAGCTACTGACCCAGAACGTGTTGCAGAACTCCCAACAATCGAGTCTGGTGAGATTGACCCTAAACTCAAAAATATTGTGGTACTCCCACGTCATTTGACTCGGGAGATCCTTGAGCAGGAATTACAAGGTCTTATAGAGGTCTCGCGAGAAGGACTACCGCTTCTTTCCGCTTCTCAGATTGAGACGTATCTTGAGTGTCCCTACAAATGGTTCACGCAACGTCGCATCAAAATTTCCCAGGTAGACACTGAGTTTGCTCCAATGCAGATAGGTACCTTTATCCATCGTGTTTTGGAGCTAACACACGCAACACTTTTAGCCGAAGCACTTGGTTGTGATGTGGCTGAAGTTGATTCTGTGGTTGAATCTGCGCTTTTACAAGACATTCCTGGCTCTAGGATTACATCTGATAACCTAGATCATGCAAAACAAGTGTTAGACAGCTGTTTTGCCCAGGTCTGGGATGAGCAATTCAACAATATTAACCGAGCATCTTCAAATGAGCTTATTCCGCATAGCATTCAAGAAAGAAAACAGGTTGAGAATATTCGAGAAAATCTCAAGGATCTTCTCGAGTTTGAAGCTTCGCACTTTATTGGCTATCAGCCTAGGTTCTTTGAGCTTCGTTTTGGTAGAGAAGAAAATGTTGTTGAGTATGCAGGAGCTCAATTTACAGGCTCGATTGACCGCGTAGATGTAAACGCTCATGGTCAGGCACTTATTATTGACTATAAACATAAGGGTACAAAAGATCTGAAGGCTTATTCAGCAAAGTTAAGTCTGGATAGTGAGCTTTCAAAAGAGATTCTGCCAAGGCATGTACAGTCTGCAATATATTCTCAGATTATGAGAAAACAGCTCACCAAGTATAAGCTTGAGCCAGTTGCTGCAATTTATCTGGGCACCAAAGAACAAAAAGATAAGCCTTCATTTGCTCTTGCAGGCATGGCAACAGAAGCGGCAACAGAACATATCTGGAATATACATCCGGAAGATAAAAAGCTCAGGGACCAGGCGGTTATGGTTGTGTCTCAAAACTCAGCGGAGTTTGCAGACTACTTGGACGCTTGGGAGAGTTTAATTGCTCAGAAGGTTCAAGCCATGCTTTCTGGAGATGTCCGAGCCAATCCTTGCGATAAGGATGCATGTAAGTATTGTCCAGTAAAACTGTGTGACAAGAGGAGGTAAGCTACTATGGCTGACACACGTTATACGCCAGGTCAAGAAAAGACCATCAAGACGCTTGATAAGCCTCTTTTTGTTGCAGCAGGTGCTGGTTCAGGAAAAACTTTTACGCTTACACAGAGAATTGTGTGGGCTTTAAAGGAAGGCTCAGGAACTGACGGAAAGCCGTATCTGAATAGCCTTGACCAGGCATTGATTATTACGTTTACCAATGCTGCAGCTACAGAAATTAAGGAGCGCGTTAGGGAAGCTCTAGAAAAAGAAGGTCTTCATAGCGCGGCATTGCAGGTTGATGATGCGTGGATTAGTACAATCCACGGTATGTGTAGCAGAATCTTAAAGATTCATGCACTTGATTTGGGTCTTGATCCTGAGTTTGAAATCATTAACGACATGACCAGAAATCAGCTGGTCAATATATCTATTGAAGAAGTACTCAGAGAGCTTTCTCAAGATGAAAGCTATGCTGAGTTTCTCTCAACCTATGCAGGGAATAGAGATGCACTGAAGTCTCGTATTGAAACACTGATTTCATATGCTCAGTCATCTCCTGTAGGAATGGATGCTATTTCATTTGTAGGGGATAGCTCTGACCTGGAAATTCTAAAAGCGGAGCTTGAGAATCTCTGTGGTGCGCTTGAAGCGCTAAGGGTTGCAATTGCTGCCACAAAACCAGATGAAGCAGAACAGCTACAAAATGTTCAATCTGAGCTTTCAAGTAAATTGCAGCAACACTTGGTTCTCTCGCTCACTGATTTTGACCAGGCGTTTTGGGATACGTTGCAAAAAGCACTCAAGATCGGTCGTTCCTCAAAAGAAATAAAAATTGTAAAAGATGAAGCTGCGTACCAGCTTAAAGTTTGTAGCTCTTTATTTGGACTTATTCAGGACACGTTTGAGGGTCAGAGTCTAAAAGATGTTACAGAGCAGGTCTACAAGCTTTTTAAACAGAAGAAACTTGCTGTTGGTGGCCTTGATAACGATGACCTTTTGCATCTAACGGCAAAGGTGTTCGAGGAGCATCCAGAGATTGCAGCTGTTTACACGGATAAATTCAAGCTTGTAATGGTTGATGAGTTCCAAGATACGGACCAGCAACAGGTGCAGATGATTAAGAGTCTCTCAGGTAAAGATGCTCAATATCTCACCACAGTTGGTGATGCGCAGCAGTCAATCTATCGATTCCGCGGTGCTGATGTTGATGTGTTCTTTAGACGTCAAGCAGAGGTTTCAGAAGATCTGCAACCCCGTCTTGTAGATAATTTCCGCAGTCACAACGAAATTTTGCGATTTGTTGCAAAGGTTTGTAGTGCTGACGGCATGATACCTAACTTTATGGATTTGTCTGCTGGGCGAGAAGAGCCTGCAACTCCGTTCATCGCTCATTCGCCTCGCGTATATTTTGAAGTCACAAAATTTGAAAAGTCAGGAAATTCTAAGCCAGGCGATGACGTCACAAGAAGCCAGCTTGTTGCGTATCAGCTTGCAGACAGAATCAACACGCTTATGCAGGATGAGAATATCCAAGCAAAAGATGTTGCAATTTTGATGAAATCAGTTAAAAAGGCACAGCCCTATATTGAGGCGCTTCGTACCTTTGGAATTGAAAGCGTGGTTTCTGGAGCTTCAACATTTGGTGAGCAGCCTGAGGTAGAACTGATTGGTAGTCTTTTACAGGCATTCGCAAATATGTACGATTCATACGAGGGACTATTTCCTGTACTCTCGAGTGAGATTTTTAGTCTTGATGCGTCTGACCTGCTTCTTTTGGGTACTAATTTTGGAGAAAATGGTCAGAGGATTACCAATAGAGATATTGCAGAGTCAGTGGTAAATGACGCATTTAAGCCGCCTTTTGAGGTAAGTCCAAAGCTCAAAAATGCTTTAGAGGTGTTGAGTAACGCTCGTAGTTCTCTTTCAAACAAGAGAGTTTCAGACGTCATTAAAAAGGTAGTTCTTGATGCCGGATGGATTTCTCGCCTTCAAAAGATGGGGAATGAGGGGCAGTCAAAGATTGCAAATATCTTTGCAGCTCTCGAGCAGATTGATAGTCTGCAAAAGGAACTGAGTATTGGCGTAGCTTCAGTCGCAAAAGCGTTTAGTCAATGGTGCAACACGGCTAAAGAGTCGCCAAAGGTGCTTCACTGCAGCACTCAAAACGCCGTAACTTTTATGACCATTCATGCTTCTAAAGGATTGGAATTTCCTGTTGTTGCTGTTGTAGGAGCTGTGTCTGGCCCTAAGGCAGGCGCTGGCAGCGAACCATTTTTACATGTTAGAAAAGACGATTCGTATCAGATTGCATTCTCAAGCAGTTCTAAAAAACTTCATGAATTGTATGATGGCTGTCATGAGGTCCCTACAAGCCTTGATGAGTGTAAGAACCTTCTTGAGTGGAGAATGTTCCTGGAAACTCAAGAGAATGAGTTTGAAGAGCAGGAGCAGAACCGCCGTCTGTATGTTGCTTTAACACGCGCTCGAGAAGCGGTCATTCTTACTTCAACCATCGACCTTACTAAAGAAGGAATTAGTCCTCGTTATACACGCAAGATTACAGATGCCTTGTTTGATGAGACGCCACTTTCTGCTGGTGAGCATCCTTTCGAATATGGTGGAAATCTTGCTGGTTGTATGCGTGTAGTTCAGGGTTCTGGCAAGAAGGATGAGCCAATTCAGGTTGAAGGTTTAGAGTTGGTTGAACCTTTTGGCGACAAGTCCGAACCCTCTGATGGCAATCCAAGTGAAGAGGAAAACTCTCAGGCTGTTGAAACGTTTGACCTCTATGAGAAGGTAAGACTAAGTGTTATCTCAGAAACTATATATGATCAGCGAAAAGGTTTCTTTAGCTACTCATCAGCTCATCAACAAATGGCAGAGAACTTCAAGAGAGAGAATAACCAGAATCTTGAAGACCAGTCTCAGGTAGAACGCCTGGAACATGAGGAGGATAACCTTCAACCAGTAACTGAGACTTCCGTTATTTTGCCTGGTACATTAGCTGATGATGGAGTAGATCCAACCAACCTCGGTTCAGCCTTCCACGAGCTTGCTCAGATTATGGTTGAGACTCAGTCTAAGGTTGATGAAAAAACTATTGATAGATTGTGCTTGAAGAACAGCGTTCCTCAGCGCGCGGTACCACGAGTCAAACAAGCACTTGAACTGTGGAGCAACTCTACAATAAGACAAGAAGCAGTAGCTCATGATGTGGTTATTGCGGAGTCTCCTTTTACCCTGCAGGTTAATTCTGAATATGGGAACTATGTAGAAGGAGCCATCGATCTTCTCGCCTATAATAAGGGAAGCAAAGATGCGCTGGTAGTTGACTATAAAACGGGCGATAAAGGCCTCAGTGCCGCTCAGATTTACGAGCATCATCAGATGCAGGCAAATTTCTATGCCTACGTCTTGATGCAACGCGGATTTACCAAGGTTGAGTGCGCATTTGTCTGTGTTGAGGTTGAAGAAGCTGGTCAGCCACATGTTGCTCGTTACACATTTGATGTAAACCATCAACCACGGCTTTAAGGAGGCAAGAACGTGCCTTTTGCACATGTTGTTTTAGACATACCAACTCGTGCTCTCTCCGGCACGTTTGACTACGCTATTCCAGAGGCCTTGGAAGAGACTGCGGTTGTGGGAACAACGGTCTTGGTGCCGTTTTCTCACAGGCAGGTTGTTGGCTACATTGTGGGTGTCTCAGGCCGTGTGTCTTCAGGTTTGGACGTTTCACGTGTTCTTCCGATAACACAAGTCCTAGCAGATTCAGCCTTTGATGAGCAATCTGCGCAGGTAGCAGAATGGATGAGCAAAGAGTATGCCTGCAGTTATGCGGACGCCTTGCATCCGTTCTTAGCGCCTGGTCAAAAAGTTAAAGTCACCAGACAAGATACAGAATCTCCCTGGCAGCTTGTTTGTGAGAAGTCCGGTCCTGTTGATGAGCGATGGGTTGAGTTGACAGAAAAGGCGGCTGACTTTACGCCTGCGGCAAATGCAAGCAAGCAGCGATCGGTGCTTGAGGCTCTGGCGCAAGGTGCCATGAGGTTATCCGAGCTCTCGGCCACAATCCCAGGAGCTCGCAGTGCAGTAACTGCACTGCAGAAAAGAGACATCGTTGAGATTCGCACACAGCGACAAATTCGTGGAAGCCAGGAGGGTCTGGGAACCACGCTTTCAAGTGGCGTAGCACCTCGTCCACAGAAGCTTACTGAAGGCCAGGTGTCTGCTCTTGCAGCAATCGAGACTGCACAAACTGCCGCTCAAGGTGATGTTGTGCTTATTGATGGCGTAACGGGCTCAGGTAAAACCGAGGTGTATCTCTCTGCTATTGAGAAGACTTTAGCGGAGGGTAAGAGCGCTGTAGTGCTTGTTCCAGAGATTTCTCTTACTGCACAAACGGTTGGTCGATTCCGTTCACGTTTTGGTGAGCAGGTAGCCGTCCTTCACTCAAAGCTTTCGCTTGGCGAGCGCTTTGACCAGTGGGATTTGATCAGGCAGGGAAGGGCTCGCGTGGTAGTAGGTGCACGCTCTGCATTGTTTGCGCCCATTCAAAACCCTGGACTCTACATCATTGATGAGGAACATGAAGCCTCGTACAAGCAAGATTCACTCCCACGCTATCACGCAAGAGAAGTTGCTGCTCAGATGGCGCGTCTACACGGTGCTGCGCTGGTGCTTGGTTCTGCAACACCTTCGCTTGAGAGCTTATATCGAACGGCTCAAGGAAGCTGGCGTGGCACTACCTGGACACGCGTTGCCATGGCCGAGAGGCCTGGCGTGGCGGTTCTTCCGCAGGTCCAGGTAGTTGATATGGCTTCCCAGTTCAAAAACGGAGGTAGATCGGTCTTCTCGTCAGCTCTTGCTCTTGCGCTACAAGAGACAACAGAGCGTGGCGAGAAAAGCGTTCTACTCCTTAATCGTCGAGGATTCGCAAACTTTTTGATGTGCCGTGAGTGTGGCTGTGTGCCCGAGTGTCCGCACTGCTCGACGTCTCTCACGTATCATGAGCGCACGCATTCTCTGGTTTGTCACAGCTGCGGCAGGCAGTGGTCTCAGCATGCGTATCCTAACCCTTCCAGCAAATGTCCAAACTGCGGCAGCCGTTATATGGGTGCATATGGTGTGGGAACACAGCGTGTAGAAGATGAGCTCAAGCTTCTGCTTGGCAGCGATGCACCAATTATTCGTATGGACGCCGATACCACGGCCAAAAAGGGCGAACATCAGCGTCTTCTTGAGCTTTTTGATGCAACTCCTGGAGCGGTGCTCATTGGTACGCAAATGATTGCAAAGGGTCTGGATTTTCCTGATGTCACCTTGGTTGGTGTTATCAATGCCGATACCATGCTTAAGCTGCCAGATTTTAGAGCAGCTGAGAGAACATTCGACTTGCTGGAGCAGGTTGCTGGTCGTGCAGGTAGGGGAGAAAAGCCAGGTAAGGTTATTATTCAGTCGTACTGGTCAACACATCCTGCTATTGCTTCTGTAGTTACACATGACAGACGCCCGTTTCTTGATGCAGAACTTAAAGAGAGAAGAGAGGGGGCTTATCCACCTTTCTCGCGCTTGTCTAATGTGCTTTTCTGGGGAGCTTCAGAAAAAGAAGTTCGTCGCGTAGCAGATCAGATGGCAGAGGCGCTGCATACAAAGCTAGACGCGCAAACAGGATGGGAGATTTTGGGTCCTGCTGATTGTGTAAAAGCCAAGGTAAAAGATAAGTATCGCAGACATATTTTAGTAAAGGCTCCCGTGGACGCTCAGGTGGGAGAAATTCTTTCTGAGTGTGCTGCTTCACTTGATAAAAGAGTGGGTATCAACATGACATTAGATGTTGATGCTTACGACATGATGTAAGGATAGGTATGAGTTCTGAAGCTGATGATATGGTACTTTGGCCAGACCCTCGTCTGAGCCAAGAGTGCGAAGAAATTGACGATATTAACGACGATGTTCGCAAGATGGCCGAGCATATGCTCAAGGTTATGTATGCCACCGATGGCGTTGGTCTTGCTGGACCTCAGGTTGGCTATATGAAACGCATGGTAGTCATTGATGTTGACTATCCAAATGGCCAAGAGAACCCTTTTGTGCTCATTAACCCAGAGATCAAAGTTGCAGATGGCGAGCCTCGTGTTTATGAAGAGGGCTGTCTTTCGTTCCCTGGCATTGCTGTTCCTGTTACGCGCCCAAGCCATGTTGTCGTTCACGCATATAATCTTGAGGGCGATCTGATGCGCTATGAGGCAGAAGGAGATCTTCTCGCCGTTTGTTTGCAGCATGAGATTGACCACATCAACGGCGTAACCATGCCAGATCACCTGGGACCAGGTGCTCGTATGGAGACACTGCAGCAGTATAAAGAGGCGTTGGCTTCTGGCGCTCGTCCTGGTCAGACAGACTATTAGGAGTTGGCATGCGCGTAGTCTTTATGGGAACTCCAAATTTTGCTGTTCCGTCGCTCAAAAAACTTGCTCATGATCACCACGTTGCTTTGGTTATTACAAGACCAGATGCTGTCCGTGGCCGTGGTAAAACGCTTGAGCCATCACCTGTAAAAGAGTGCGCACAAGAGCTCGGATTGCCTGTTCTTGAGGCAAATCGCATGACTCCAGAAGTAATTTCTGCAATGCGTGAGGCACAGCCAGAAGCATTATGCGTGGTTGCTTTTGGCTGCATTTTGCCAGATGAAGTTATCTCTCTTGCACCTTATGGTGCTCTGAATGTACACGCGTCGCTGCTGCCTCGCTGGCGAGGAGCCGCTCCAATTCAGCGTGCCATCCTTGCGGGTGATGCTATTGCTGGCGTTTCTATCATGAAAATTGCGCACGAACTTGACGCGGGAGACTGGTGCAAGCAAGCATCGTGTGAGGTCGGCTCCAAAAATACTGAGCAGCTCACTGACGCTCTAGCACATTTGGGTGCTGACGCACTGTCTGAGGCTCTTTCTGAGCTCAAGGAAGGCTCTCTTGAGTGGCACGCACAAGATGAGCGAGAAGTAACGTTTGCTCCTAAAGTTACCAAGCAAGAAATGAAGCTTGCTCCAGAAGATTCAGCCCAGGTAAATGCGTTGAGGGTTCAGGCTTCGTCTGATACCGCTCCTGCTCGCGTGTCTGTTGGAGGCAGGTCTCTTCGCGTTTTGTCCGCCCAGTTAGCTCCAAGTGAAGTTTCTGTTGCTCAAGGTCAGGTTGCTCTTCAAGATCATAGGTTGTTCCTTGGCTGTGCTGAAGGAACTCTTGAGCTTCTTGAGGTGCGTCCAGATGGCAAGCGCTCTATGGATGCAAAATCATTTGCCGCAGGACTTCAGAAGTCCCAGATGACCTGGCAGATGCTTCAATAATGGCCACCTTAACTCCTGCTCGAAGAGTAGCTTACCAAGCATTCTTTGAGTGCAGACGCAATAATCTACGAATTCGTGATTACGTAAGAGAATCAGAAGACTTCTCTGAACTTTCTGCTCAAGATAAAGCCCTTGCCACCCGTCTTGTGCTGGGAACAACTCTTACAAAGGGCAAGCTTGACGAGGCTTTAAAAAATCATCTTAAGTCTGGTATTCACCTAGAGCCAAAGGTACAGGACGCTCTCCGTATTGCTGTTTTTGAGGTTTTATATCTAGAAACTAGACGCGATGCTGCTATCAGCCAAGGTGTTGAGTTGGTGAAGTCTGTCTCACGGCGTTCATCAGGTCTTGCAAATGCTGTGCTGAGGAAGATTTCTGAACAAGAGGCTCAGCTAGCTCGTAAAAAGAATCCTAAAACGCCTTCAGAGCTTTCGTGGGCGTCAGGCATTCCTGAATGGATTTGCTTGGAGATTATTGAGTCACTTGGAGAATCTGCTGCTCAAAGGCTCATTCTTAATCTTAAAAATCCAGCTCCTGTGTATGTTCTACAAAGAAGCGTATCAGAACAACAATTGCAGAGCAGTTCTTTAGAGTTACAGCAAACAGTTCTGCCAGATGTGTATGAAGTAAAAAATCCTGCGCAACTTAACGTTGATGCATATGTAAAGAAAGTGCAGCTTGTTCCTGCAGATTTGGCATCTCAGCTTGTGGCTCTTCTTACTGCTTCTTATGCTCACCATAATCTTCTTGAGATTGGACAGGGAAGAGGAACTAAGTCTTTGCTGCTCTCTCATGCATTTGAGGTACTTGGTAAAAAGGATGTTCCGATTACTGCAGTTGAACTATTAAAAAGTAAGTCCCACGTTTCAAAAAGAAGATTGAAGACAGCAGGTATTTCTGATCAGGTAACTTCACTAACGTTTGATGCCACACAGTTTGAATTGCCAGAGGTGCCAGAGGAACTCAATCAAAGCTTTGATGTGGTGTTTATTGATGCACCTTGCTCTGGTTTGGGTACGCTCCGTCGCCATCCAGAGATTGCATGGAATCTGTCTGCAGAAAGTTTGTATGACGGTGGAGAGCTTACTGTTTTACAAACAGAACTCTTAAAAAGCAGCTGCAGCAGGGTAGAGACTGGTGGCTATTTAGTTTACGCAACCTGCTCGCTTTCCAATTCAGAAAATCAGCAGGTAATAGATGATTTTCTCGCCAGCTCAGAGGGTTCTAATTTTGAGGTACAGAATCTTCACGAGTGTCCAGCACGTTTTGTTTTAACGTCAGAAGCACAGGAGTTTCTCGACACATGTATTACACCAGAGGGATTTTTGCAGACTGCTTTTGCTTCTGCAAATTGCGACGCTCACTTTATGGCAGTCCTTAAGCGCAAATAAAAGCTCTTGCTGTGCATTACAACAAGAGCTTAACAGTTCATTTAAAAGCGCCCTTTAATAAGTGTCTCAAAAGGTCTAGAGTGCGGGATTACTTTCCTTTGCTATCGGTATTGTAAAAACCGCTGCCCTTAAAGACGATGGTTGAGGTGTCGTACACGCGCTCAGTTGTATGTCCGCATTTTGGGCACTGAGGAGCTTCAATTTTTAGGCTCATCGGGCGCTCAATTTCAAAGGTGTTGTCGCAGTGTGTGCAATGATAGCTATAACGTGCCATGCTTCCTCCATGAAAACTGTTTCTAAACGTGAGATACTTTACCCTACTTAGAGTAGATATTTCACGATTGCAACTAATTAGTTCGTTCATGGAGGCATTATGCAGGTGACCGGTGCAATATTTGATTGCGATGGAACCCTCGTTGATTCAATGTGTGTTTGGCACAATGTGTTTGGTGCTGTACTTTCTAACTATGGCAAGACCCCTGATCCAGATATGTTTAACCGCGTGGAGGCGGTCTCGCTCATAGGTGGATGTCAGATTTGTGTCGATGAACTTGATTTGCCTGTCACAGCAGAGGCCTTATACGAAGAGTTTTGTGCGTACGTAACTGACCAGTATCAACATCACGTTTCAATCATTCCTGGCGCTAAGGAGTTCTTGCAAGAACTCTACGATGCGGGCATTCCTATGGCCGTTGCATCTTCTACTCCTGTGCGAGAAGTTCGTGCAGCCCTGGCAGCTCAAGGCATTGACCACCTGTTTAAGACGGTAGTCTCAACGGAAGATGTCGGGGGAGTAGATAAGGTTGAACCTGACGTTTATCTTGAAGCTCTACGTCGTCTTGGTACCGATAGAGCAACTACTTGGGTCTTTGAAGATGCTCCTTTTGGTGCACAGACAGCTCAAAATGCAGGCTTTCCTGTGGTAGCGCTCTACAACGATCACGATGGCCGCGATCCCGTCTTTATGCGGGAGCACTCTAACATCTTTGCCCACACGTACGGCGAGTTGTCGCTTTTGCGCCTACAAGACTACGAGCGCCCTCTAACCTCCGAGCCTTCTGGCGAGAAACCCCTTGAGGCCCTTGTTGTGGGCGGGTCCCCTAAGGCAATTTCTGCAACGACGCTCTCGTCCTGCGTAAAGAGCGCTGATTACCTGATAGCGGTTGACCGTGGTGCTGATGCATGTCGTGCTGCTGGAGTAATTCCACAACTTGCGCTTGGAGACTTTGATTCTGCTTCTGCAGAAACCTTGTCTTGGCTTAAGGAACAGCAAGTGCCCTGTATGAGGTTTAATGCTGACAAGTACGATACTGACCTGGCACTGGCGCTAAAGTCTGCTGAGTACGAGGCAATCCGTAGGAATAGCAAACTCTCTCTTACGGTTACCTCCACGTCTGGCGGGCACCTTGATCATCAGCTTGTAGTGCTTGGCCTTCTTGCTGCATGGGCAAAGACAGGCAAGGCAGAGGTTCGTGTTGTGGAGAATGACTTTGAAATGCGCTTCTTAGCAGCAGGACAATTAGATTTTTGGCAGCTCGATGCATCTGCAGCGGGTAAAAAGATTTCTCTTGTTGCTTTGTCTGAGGAGTGCGAGGTTTCTGAGACTGGCATGAAGTGGAATCTTGATCACCAGAAGTTCACCTTGCTTGGAGACGATGGCATTTCAAATATTGTTGAAACTAGCAATGCTTGCGTGACGTGCCATAAGGGCTGTCTCTTGGTTCAGCTTTGGAATTAGGACGCTCAGAGGACCATGAATAGGCTTGCGTGTAAGTAACAAGGTCCCAGCAAGCAGCAATTTAATCATAAGCATCAGATAAGTAAGCTAAGAAAAAAGGTCGCCGAAGCGACCCTTTTAAGTTTGAGGTAAGACGAGCTAAGTTGCTTAGTTGCGAGCAATCTTGCCGGACTTGAGGCAACGGGAGCAAACATTCATCTTCTTGCGCTGGCCATCGACAACGACAGTAACACGCTGGATGTTTGGCTTAAAGGTGCGGGCCACAGTACGGTGAGAGTGGGAGATGGAGCGACCGGCAACGGCGTGCTTACCGCAGAAATCACAGACCTTCGACATGAGTAAGACCTCCATAGGATAGGCGCCCTCTGCGCCTAAAATTTCCAAATAGCCGAATAAATATAGCACAATATATTGTGTTGTCAAAGCATGAATATAACATTCACAATTAGATAGCTTTTAGACAGCTTTTGAATGTTTTTCATTTATTACACCAAGATTAAATAACAAGAAAAAGATTTGTCAATTGCAAGGTTATCAACTTGTATATATAAGCCGCTTTAATAATAAATGTGCTCTGCGGTATACTAAATAACAATGACTAACCCTGGTTCTTGCGAGAGGAGTTATGTAATGACTACCGCTGTTCCTGGAACACTAAGAGTTTCTAATGATTGCCTTGCTGACCTGGCGGGCTATGCAGCTATGGAATGTTATGGCGTTGTTGGCATGGCAGAGATTGATGAGGCAGCAGGTGTTGCGCGTCTTCTTCCAACGTACCGACTTCGTAAGGGTATTGATGTGACCCCAACTCCTAAGGGAGTTCAGGTTGACCTTCACATTGTTGTTGAGCAGGGCGTTAACATGGCGTCTGTTGTCGACAATCTTGAGAGCTCAGTAAAGTTTTTGCTTAAGCAAATTGCAGAGCTTTCAAGTGTTGATGTAACTGTACATATCGAGGCCATGCGTAATTCTCGCTAAGCTTTTTGCTTCAAATGAGTAGGAACTGAGGTCTAACGTGATTTCAAATGTCATTCGTACATGCTTCCCTGCGGCAGCTCTTGCCGTTGCAGACAAAGCAGAAGAGATCAACAAGCTCAACGTTTTCCCTGTACCAGATGGAGACACCGGCACTAACATGTCCCTTACCCTGGGCACCGTTGTTCGTGAGGTTCAAGATCTTCCTCAAGATGCAAGCATGCAGGATATTGCAAAGGCAATCACTCACGGTTCTTTGATGGGAGCTCGTGGTAACTCTGGTGTTATTACGTCTCAGATTCTTCGTGGTATTGCCGAGGGTCTGTGTGACGTTAAAAATCCTGAGGCAGTAACTCCAAAGGATATTGCTCACGCATTCCGCCGCGGTAAAGAGGTTGCTTTTAAGGCTGTTAGAAAGCCTGTTGAGGGCACTATTCTTACCGTCCTTAAAGACGTTTCTGCTAAGGCAGATTCCCTTGAGAAGTCTCAGCTCACCCCAGTTGAGGTCTTAGACGCTCTGGTTGTTGAGGCATATGAGTCCGTTGCTCGCACTCCTGAGCTTCTTCCTGTTCTTAAGGAGAATGGTGTTGTTGACTCCGGTGCATTTGGTTTTGCAACCTTCCTGGAGGGCTTTGTAAATGCTGTTACCGGCAAGACTGAGACTACTGATTTCCAGACAACCGTTTCTGTTTCTGACGCTAAGGCTGCTACCAGTGCAAAGGTTGAGATTGAGCTCAACGATGACTGGGAGGGTTCTGAGTATCGCTACTGTAATGAGTTCCTCTTCAAGGCAGATAGTTCAGACTTTGACGAGGAAGCAGCTCTGAACTTCCTGGCAACCATGGGTGATTGCGAGCTTCTTGTTGGTGCAAATCCAGACTACAAGATTCACGTTCACTCAAATACTCCTAACAAGGTTCTTGAGTACATGCTTCAGTACGGCCAGATTTTTGAGGTCTTCATCCATAACATGGACCTTGAGGCTAAGGAGCGTACCGAGAAGATCGCTGAAGATAAGAAGGCTGCCGCAGCACCTAAAAAGGAGCTTGGCTTTGTTGCCGTAACCGCTGGTTCTGGCGCTGCATCAATCTTGAAGTCTCTTGGTGTGGATGTTGTTGTTTCTGGTGGTCAGACTATGAACCCTTCAACTGCAGATATTCTCGCTGCAATTGAAGAAGCCAATGCAGACCAGGTTATTGTTATGCCAAATAACTCCAACATTCGTATGGCAGCAGAGGCTGCTGCCAGCGCATGCGAGGATGTAAAAGTTGCTGTCATTCCAACCAAGTCTGTTCTTCAGGCATTTGCTGCAATGTTTGTTGTTGCAGATGGCGTTCCATTTGAAGAGCTTGTAGAAGAGATGACTGACGCTATCTCTGGCGTTCGCTACGGTGAGGTAACTACTGCAGTCCGCGATTCTTCTGCAGCTAACGGCACTCCTATCCACGATGGTGATGTCATGGGTATCCAGGGCGGCTCTATTGACGTCGTCGGCTCTAATGTCATGCAGGTCACGCTTGACCTTATTGCCAAGATGCAAGAGGAGGAAGAGGGCGACAACCTCACCATTCTTGCTGGTGAAGACTTCTCTGACGAGCAGCTCGATCTTCTCGCCAGTAAGATTGAGGATGCCTATCCAGACCTTGAGGTTGACGCTCAGCGCGGCGAGCAGCCACTCTATCCAGTCATCTTCTCTATTGAGTAGGACATGTCTGAGTCCAAGGTAAGCATCGCTCCCGCATCAGAGCGAGTAGCACATACCTGCTCACTTGTCGAGAGTGTGACCAGGTTAAGGTATGTCAATGCAAATCGTGCCGAGGCGCTTGAGCGTCTCGGCATTCTGCGTGTACGAGACCTTTTGCTCAATGTTCCTCACCGCTACCTCGATTTTTCTCACCGCGTGCAGATTGCTTTTGCGCAGATAGGTGAGGACGCTACCATTACGGGCCGCGTTGCTTCGGTAAAGACTAAGCGTCCGCGTCCTAAAATGGTCATTGTTGAGATTGAGGTTGTGGATGATACGGGCGTGCTCACGGCTTCGTTTTTTAGGCAGCCTTGGATAGCTGAGCAAATCCACGTTGACGATGAGGTGGCGCTAAGCGGTAAGGTTCTCTTTGCCTACGGTTACCGCCAGATGAAGTCACCGTTCTACGAAGTTCTGAGCACGGCAAAGACCGACACAAACGATGAGACACGCTCTAAAGAAGTACCTTCAAAAGCGGCAATTCTTCCTGTTCACCCAGCTACTGAAGGCGTAAGTCCCGCATGGATGCGTCGCATTATGTCGGCAGCTCTGGCGGATACGGGAAGTGTGTGCGACTGGTTGCCCTCAGAACTTGTCACCAAACACCACCTCATGTCGCTCTCATCGGCGCTTCGCGAGGTTCATTTTCCCTCCAGTTTGAACGCAGCTGAACAGGCTCGTCGCCGTCTTGCCTTTGATGAGCTCCTTAGCTTACAACTTGCCCTTCTGGCCAGGAGAAACCTTGAACTTGCAGGCCATAGGCCTTTTGAGCACGTTATAGATGGACCTAAAGTTAAAGCTCTGATTGAGGCTTTGCCTTTTTCCCTGACTGACGAGCAAAATCACGCAGCGCAAGAGATTCTTTCTGATATGGCAGCACCACGTATTATGAATCGCTTGCTTTTGGGAGATGTTGGTACTGGTAAAACAGCCGTTGCTGCCGTTGCCTTGGCTGCAGCAGCAGATTCTTCAACTCAGGCAGCTGTGATGGCTCCTACCTCAGTTCTTGCTCAGCAGTACGCTCAAAAAATTGGACCTTTGCTTTCACTTGCGGGAATTACCTGGGCACTTATTACGGGCTCTACCTCTGAAGAGGAGAGGCAGCAGATTGAGCTCTGCCTAGCTGACGGATCTTTGTCCGTTGTCTTTGGAACTACCGCGCTGCTTTCTGATCGCGTAGTATTTAAGCAGCTCACCCTTGCCGTTGTTGACGAACAGCATCGCTTTGGCGTTGATCAGAGAACAGCATTGCGCAAAAAAGGACAAGGCGTAGATCTTCTCGCCATGAGTGCAACACCAATCCCGCGTACGTTGGCTCTCTCTTTGTATGGAGATGTTGATACGTCTCGTATTACTAAGAGGCCAAAGGCAGGAGCTGGCGTTACCACTAAGCTGTGTGTTCCAGAAAATCTTGATCAGGCATACGCTGCCATTACAAAGGCTGTTCAGGCAGGTCATCAGGCGTATTTGGTCTGTCCTTTGATTGATCCGAGCGATTCTGAAGAAGAGCTTGAAGATGTTCCTGAGGCCGCTCGCACAAACGGTAAGCTCACAAGCGCAACTCGCGTATATGAGGAGCTTTCAAAGACCGTTTTCAAGGACTTTACCTGTGATCTTCTGACCGGTAGATTACCCGAGGTACAAAAAGATCAGGTAATGGAAAAGTTCCGTGCAAATAAGACGCAGATTTTGGTCTCCACTACCGTCATTGAAGTTGGCATTGACGTTCCTAACGCTACGGTCATGATTGTCTTTAATGCGGATCGTTTTGGTTTGGCTACCTTGCACCAGCTCAGAGGCCGTGTTGGTCGAGGAGACTTCCCAGGAACTGTGTATCTTGCCAGCAACGCCAAGCGAGGCTCTACCGCAAGAAAGCGCTTAGCCGCCCTTGAGCAAACCTCCGACGGCGCGCGCCTGGCAGAGCTTGACCTTGAGCTCAGACATGAGGGAGAGACCCTGGGATACCGTCAGTCAGGCGGCACCACACTCAAGATTTCTGATCTTTACGCGGATGCGGACCTGATTGAGGCGGCTCATATAGATGCCCTAGCAATTACTGCTCAAGACCCAAATCTTACCAGCGACGCCTATGCTACGCTGGGACTTGAGGCAAAAGATCGCTTTGGTATCTACTTTGAAGAGCTTGGCTATAAGTAATAACCTGCAGGTAAACTGCAGTACAAGATAGGTTTGGTGGCGAGAAACCCATGAGGATTGTTGGCGGAAAATGGAAAGGTCGTGCAATTGAGGCCCCTGATGGCAAGGGGACTACGCGACCAACCACTGATCGTACGCGTGAGGCTATTGCAAGCTCCATCTTGGCTTCTCGCGGTCTTGACCTCAGCGAGTCTCGAGTGCTTGACGCTTTTGCAGGTTCAGGTGCTATGGGTTTTGAGCTTCTTTCTAGAGGAGCGCTATACGCTGCTTTTGTTGATAAAGATAGAAAGACGTGTGATCGCATTAAGCGTACGGCTAAATCTCTTGGCATAAGCACCTCTGAGATGAGTGTTATCTGTGGTGATACAGCTCGCTTAGCTGAGTTATCCCAGCTGTTTGGAGGTCCTTTTGACGTGGTATTTTTGGATCCTCCTTATGCCGTCGAGGCAGAGGTAGTATCCAAGCTGCTCAAAGACTTGGTTCAGTCGGGAAGTCTGACAAAAGATGCTGTAGTAGTCTATGAGCATAGTCATAAATCTGATTCAGTTTCTCTTGATAATTTTGAGCTTTCTAAGAGTAAGCGTTATGGTATTGCTCAAGTTGATCTACTTGTTTGTTGTGAGGGATAGGAGATACGTTGAACAGCATCACTCACGTAGTTGTACCAGGTACTTTTGATCCCGTCACAAATGGACACCTTGATGTAATCAAACGAGCTTCTCGTCTTTTTGAAAATGTTACGGTAGCTGTTGCAGCTTCAAAGCGCAAACACGGCACGGGAACTACGTTTTCTCTTGAAGAGCGTGTACAGATGCTCAAAGACGCTCTGGTAGATGAAGGACTTGTGGACGTTTCTGTAGAGCCTATGGAAGGTCTTCTCGTTGATTTCTGCAATGCTCGCGGTGCAGGTGGTGTTGTTAAAGGCCTGAGGGCTATGACAGACTTTGAGTATGAGCTGCAGCAGGCAGATCTTAACGCTCACATGGCTCCTGAGCTGGAGAGCGTCTTTGTTATGTCCAGTCCAGAGTACGGCTATATTTCTTCCTCAATTGTGAGAGAAATTTCAGCTATGGGCGCAGATGTATCATTTTTGGTACCAAAGAACGTCATTAAAAAGCTTGATGCTCTGCATAATTGCGGTAATTAAGTATATTTGCCCTGCATTTTCATTATATTCTGCTAACATTCTTAAAAAGGTGTTTTATGCGTCGTGCTCATAAGGGCCAAAACTGCATATAACACAGCTTATGTATTGGACTGAAAGGAGCCCTGGATGCAGCCAGGCGAGGAAATTGAGAGCCTTGTATCTGAGATTGAGCAGATGGTAACTGAGGCTAAGTCACCTTTTATGGATGGCGGTAACAAGAAGATTATTGATGCCCAGGACTTCTACGAGCTGCTTGACGAGATTCGTCGTGTTTTCCCAGAAGAGTTTGCAACCGCTCGTCGCATCATCAAGGAAGAGGATGAGACCCTTGAGCGCGCACGTGCTCAGGCAGAGTCCATCATTGCTGACGCACAGCAGCAGGCTATGATTCTTGCTGGTGATCAGGAGGTTGTCCGTCTTGCTCAGCAGCAGGCAGATGGCATTCGTGACCAGGCAGAGCAGTATGAGCGCGATACTCGCTACAACGCTGAAGAGTACGCAGATACCGTTCTTGCTCACCTTGAGGAGAACCTCAAGAGCCTGACAAACTCAGTCTCTCGTGTTCGTCAGACACTTGATGAGAACTCTGGTCCTCGTAACACCAGCAATAACGTTGCCTGGTAATTCCAATGCAACCAGTTCTTTATGCACTAGATGATCGTCTTGCAAATGCAGGCGATACCGTTTCTTATGCGGGTCATCTCAATGAAGATTCGTATGAGCTAGGGGAGCATGAATTTTCTCTTCCTATGGGAATTGATTTTGATCTAGTGCTTACCAACGCGGGTGAGGGCATTTTGGTTACCGGAATGCTTCGTGCTGACGCAGTTGGTACGTGTGACCGTTGTCTTGAGGACGCACATCTCTCTTTAAACGCAGAGGTAGATGAGTATTATCTCTTTGAAGAGCCTGTAATTTCTGCAGATGATGAAGATGAGGCAGATTACGTTTTAGTAAATGCCGATAAAACCATCGATCTTGCAGAGGCTCTTTTGCCTTCGCTTGTTATGGAGACGCCTTATGTTGTACTGTGCAAGTCCGACTGCAAGGGACTTTGCCCAGTATGCGGTTGCAATCTGAATGAAGAGGATTGCGGTCATGCAGCTCAGATTGAGCAGAAGCGAGAAGAAGAAAAGCTTGCTTCAAACCCGTTTGCGGCTCTCAAAAATCTTGTGATTGAGCCGGATTCGGAAGAGTAAAATAAAATTTCTTCTCCTAAATGGTGAAGAAATGCTGTATCTACGTACAAAATGTGTCAGTACGTGGTATAGTATCCAACGCATTATGTGAATGGGTCGCGCCCTCATGTGTTTTAGGGGCGCTAGCAAGAGCAAAAGAGGTTTAAGATGGCAGTACCTAAACAAAAGAAGGGCCGCGGCGCAACCCACACCCGTCGTTCGGCAAACAGCAAGCTTAACGCAGCAGCTCGCTCTGTATGCCCACAGTGCGGCGCTCCAAAGCTTCCTCACCACGTATGCCCTAACTGTGGCTTCTACAAGGACCGTGAGGTTGTTGTTACTGAGTAACACTCATACATCGTATGGCCAAGAAGGCTGGTTCTTTAGGGGCCGGCCTTCTTTTTTATAGCACTAAGGAGTTGTCATGCCCGTTATTTGTGTAGACGTTATGGGATCTGACCAAAGCCCTGAGGTTGTTCTTGAGGGAGTTCGTATGGCTCTTGAGAAGGACAAAGAGCTAGAGGTTCTTCTCGCCGGAGCTGATGAGTTTGTTACTCCTTTTGCAAGCAAGCATGAGCGCGCAAAGGCTTTGGTAACCACTGAAGTTATTGCAATGAGTGAGCATCCTGCCAATGCGGTTAGACAGAAGAAAGACGCCAGTATTGTAAGGGCTGCGCAGGCAGTCAAGGCTGGAGAGGCTGACGGTCTTTTTTCGGCAGGCTCTACAGGAGCAGTGCTTACTGCAGCTACCTTTGGTATTGGTCGCATCAAGGGCGTAAAACGCCCTGCACTTACCCTGATTCTTCCTGGACTTGGTGGCCATAAAACGGTCTTTTTGGATACTGGTGCTAACGCTGATGTGCGTCCAGAAGTTTTGGTGCAATTTGCACAAATGGGCAAGGCTTTTGCCAATGCGTCGCTTGGAATTGAAAACCCAACCATAGGACTTCTCTGCAATGGTTCTGAAGAGACCAAGGGTTCTGAGCTTGCTCTTTCATATCATGCGGCTCTTGCAGAAGCGGCTATCAATTTTGGTGGAAATGCTGAGGGAACTGATATTTTAGGAAGCCGCTTTGATGTTATTGTGACAGACGGCTTTACAGGAAATGTGGCCTTAAAATCCATTGAGAGTACAGGCAAGTTTATTATGTCTAGCCTCAAAGACGCTATTAATTCCTCCAAGAAGGCTGCGTTTGGCGCACTTCTTTTGAAGGATGCTTTGAAGGCTACAGCAGCGGAACTTTCAGGAGATTCTGTTGGTGGCGCCTTCTTGCTAGGTGTTTCTGCACCTGTACTTAAAGGACATGGTGCTACCAGCTCTTCTGCTGTGTGCGCAGGAACACTTTCTGCAGCAAATGCAGTACGTGCCAACCTTATCCAGAAAATTTCCTCGTCAATTCAGCTGTAGTAAAAGCGTCTGAACATAAAAATTTTTTATAAGTTATGGTGGAGCCCATGGACAATTCTGTGGGCTTTACTTTTTTTAAGATTGTTTGTTTCAGCTTTAGTAATGTCATCATACAGACGCCCATCACGGGGTAAAATTACTAGCGTCATTGTTGTGTGCAAGGAGGATGTATGGATCGCACAGAAACACTTGAAAAGGTAATTGACGTTGTTAGAGAGACGCTGGACCTTGACGATTCCGTTGAACTCACAGAGGGTACCTCATTTAAAGATCTTGGTGCAGACTCATTTGATCTTTTGCAGCTTGTCACAGACCTTGAGCAAGAGTTTGATATGACCTTTGATGCAGAAAACATCGATGAGATTGCTACCGTTGGTGACGCAGTAGATGCTATTCTTGCTGCTTAAGTAGGTTTTATACGTGAAATTGCACGAACGAGTAGCTGCTGCAGAAGCTATTTGCGGTCATACATTTACCAATAAAGAACTTATCGAGGCTGCCCTCACACACCCCTCGGCGGTGGAGGGCAAGCCTGTTTCTGCTTCGTATGAGCGCCTGGAGTTTCTGGGTGACTCAATTCTTGGTGCCATTATTGCAACGGAGCTGTTTGAGCGTTATCCAGATATGGATGAAGGCCAGCTTACTAGGTTGAAAATCTCTCTAGTATCCGGCCACACGCTTTCCATTGTCTCTGATGCTCTAGGAATTTCTCCCTTAATTGTTATGGGAATTTCCGAGAAGGGCACGGGAAAGCGTGGTATGAAGTCTGCTCTGGAGAACGTCTACGAGTCTATTGTTGGCGCGCTTTACCTTGATGCAGGTTTTGATCCAACGCACGATTTTGTTATTCGTACGCTTGGACCTCACATTTCTCCAGCGCTGGCAGTTCGTTCGGTAAGTCCTAAATCTCGTTTGCAAGAAGCGGTACAGGCTAAAGGCAAGGCTACTCCTGAATATAAGCTTATTGGCGAGAGTGGACCTGCTCACACACCAACGTTTACCGCTGTGGTATTTGTCGACGGCCTTAAGGTGGGTCGTGGACAGGGACCATCAAAGAAAGCCGCTGAGTCAGAAGCCGCTCAAGACGCACTGGTACGTCTTGGTGTGGATGACGCTCCGCTTGATGCTGATGCAGAAATGCACTTAAGGTAGAAAGGTACCCTGTACCCGTGTATCTAAAATCGCTGACACTTAAGGGTTTTAAGTCATTCGCTGATAAAACTCAGATGGTTTTTGACCCCGGCCTTACCGTTGTCGTTGGTCCTAACGGCTCGGGTAAGTCCAATGTCTCTGACGCAATTCTCTGGGTATTGGGCGAGCAGAGCGCTAAGATGCTCCGTGGCCAAGCCATGGAAGACGTTATCTTCTCTGGCTCATCAGCAAGGGGAGCGGTGGGCGTTGCTGAGGTAACGCTGGTTCTGGATAACTCCGACCACACTATTCCTATTGATTTCTCTGAAATTGGCATCACCAGGCGCATGTATCGCTCTGGAGAGTCTGAGTACCTGATTAACGGTGCTCCTTCAAGACTCATGGATATCCAGGACATTTTGCATGACTCTGGCCTGGGCAAAGATACCCACTCCATTATTTCTCAGGGCAAGCTCGATTCCATCTTGTCTAGCCGTCCTGAGCAGCGTCGTGAGCTTATTGAAGAGGCAGCAGATATCTCTAAGCATCGCCGCCGCAAAGAGCGTGCGGAGCGCAAGATTTCTTCCATGGATGAGAATCTCACGCGAGCCAAAGTGGTTTCTCGCGAGATTACCCGCCAGCTTAAACCGCTTGAGAGGCAGGTAGACAAGGCTTCTCGCGCTAAAGATCTGTCCGCTCAGCTCAAAGATTTGACGGTTCAGCTTGCGGTTGATGACCTTCGTCAACTGCAGTTTACGCATGGCAAGCTTGAGGCTCGCGCTAAAGAGGCTGAAGCTGCCATTGAGCTTGCTCAATATCGTGCGGGCGAGAAAAACCGTGAGCTTGAAAAGCTTCAGTCACTTCTTGAGCAAAAGGGTCTCTTTGTTGGAGACTTGGGTGAGCAGCGCCGTCGCATGCAAGAGATTCTTGGTCGTATGGGCTCTGACATGCGTCTTTTGGAGGAGAAAGGCAAGAACATGGTTTCTCGCCTTTCTGATACGCGCATGCAGCTTTCTGTAATGGATAAGCAGAAAGCAGACGCTGCAAAAGAAAATGTTGAGCTTTCTGGTCAGCTGGCAACAATTCGTGCAAAGGTTGCGGATCTGACAGAGAGCGTGAATGCGCTCCAAGAGGCGGCTAACCAGGCAATTGCCGAGCGTCGTGCTCTTGATGTAAAGATTTCTGACTGCACTGCGTCTGAGCGCAGTGCACGCAATACCGCTGATAAAGAAACGCTTGCGTATGTAAAGCTTGAAGAGCAGATTGCTCATGCGCAGGTAGAGGACCAGATGTTTGAGTCGAGGTTGACTCAAATTACCGAGGCGCTTGAGATTGCTCGTGCTGCCCTGGAAGATAGCGGCGCCAAAGAAGCAGAGCTCACTACGGCTCTTGAGGTGGCTCGTCAGGAGTCAGAGGCGTTTGTCGCCGAGATTTCTGAGCGCGCTTCTGCGCTTGAGGCGGCTCGCGAGGCAGAACGAACTGCTCGCCAAGAGCTGTCAAGCAGTGAGGCCACGCTTGAGGCGCTTCGCGCGCTTGATGTAGAGGTACAAAAGGGAAGTCCTCTGGCAGAAAAGCTTGTTGCGGATGCAGCAATCGCTTCTCTTGTTTCTGGCAGACTTGCTGATTATCTTGAGGTTCAGCCAGAGTTTGAAGCTCTTGTAGAGCAGCTTTTGGGAGAAGATCTTTCCGCACTTGTTGTAGACAAACAGCAAAACATTCAGACGCTCTTTGAGCGCGTTCAGACGCTTTCTGAGGACGGCAAGGCTACGTTGGTTGCTCTTTCTGACGCAACTCCAGCTCTTGCTGCGCCTGCACATACAACGTCTTTGCTTGAGCACGTATCTGCGCAGAAGGGTGCCGAAGCTCTTGTGCAAGCGCTTTTTGGCCACGTTTTTGTTGCTCAGAGTCTTGACGATGCCTACGCTGCTCGCAACGTTGAGCCTCGCGGGCTTTATGCGCTCCCTGACGGCACGTTGCTCTATCCAGATGGTCGTCTGGTCTTGGGACACACGTCTCAGGCTGAGGACGGCTCTCTTGAGCGTAAGCGTCGTATTCGCGAGCTTGAGGGCACGCTTCCTTCCCTCAAACGCCATCTGGAGGCTGCTCGCTCTGCAGTTACCAACTGCGAGAATGAGCTGGCTTCAGTTCGCGAGAAAAGCG
>CAUUGK010000013.1:0-24146 GCA_963544765.1 uncultured Atopobiaceae bacterium | reverse complement strand
GCTGCAGAAAGAAATCCCATCGAGCTTCACCTCCCTATCGGCAAAAACTGATGAGATTATTATAGCAAAGGAGGCTATTTATTGCCGATATCGGCAATAAATATAAGAACATGTTTGAGTTTTGAGTCGTACAGCTGGTTGTTAAAAACCGCCAAAGTAATTATTTATTTCTTGTTATATCCGTGCTTGCGAGCATCATATGCCTTGATAATTTCTTGTTCAAGCTCTGTCATTCCCACTCAATTGTTACATGCCCCGTTTTGATGTAGTCAGCGGGGTGGATGAGCTGGGACTTCATCTACTCTCCTATCGCAAAAACCGTGTAGTCAGCATGTAGTGAGAACTGATTATATGCTCTGTAGTCACTTGGGGAGAGTATTTTCACCCGACCGGAGAGTGATATATCTGACCTGCGGAAACGCAGTTCGATTGCGCGCAACTGACTACATGGACTAAAGAGGAATGGCGCCCCAACCTAAGAGTGACAAATTCCGAGTGAAGAGTGACAGCTTTGAGCTGGGGAAATGCGAATCTCTACCTGATAGGTGACTAAATCGGTCCTCACAAACAAAACACCCATCTCTGAGTTGAATCTTGAGAAGGAGACTTTTTCTTCGCGTTAAATACTCTTTCTTCCGGACGAAATAATGGGAGCAGAAAGCTTCTTAAATATGGCCACCTCAATCTTGTTTTTCATCGTACGCATGTTGTCATACTTTGCAGCATGCTCGATGAACCAAGCCCGAATATCGCTTTGCTCGAACGTCGCTCTATCTTCCTCATCAAGTTTTGAGAGAACGAAATCAATATGCTTGTTAATTATCGTAGCTTTCTCGTCTACTCCGAGATCGCAGAAATGCACGCTTGCACCGATGCGCGAGAACATGGCAGGACCCATCGTCCGACGAGCTGATACTTCGGAATTGAAGTTTGAGGTTAGGAGAAAAAGGGCATTTCGCATGTCGACATCGTAATTCGTGTCAACGTATCTTCCTTCATCAAAGAGCTGATAGAACATGTTGTACAGGCGGGGGTCAACTTTATCGAACTCGTCTATTAGAACGACATTAGACTCTCTTGCCAAAAGGCCACGCGCGAAGCTTGCTTTCGAGTGCTCTGCGCCAAACAGATACTCGTAGGCCTCCTGCGTTTGCATCATCGAGAATTGCACTCGGGTAAGCTCTCCGCCAACAGCCTCGCTTAAGCATCTCGCTGTTTCTGTCTTGCCGACGCCAGACGGTCCATAGAACATGATTACAGAGGGGCACTCCTCGTTCATGGCAGTAAGCCGATAAAGAGATGCGATTAGTGACTCTTTCCCCTCGTCTTGCCCGAGGACACCCGATTGCAGTTTGTCACATATGCCATTGAGTTTCTTTTTCTCAATGAGCGGGTACTCATAGTGTACAATATCGAGAGTTCCATGATGTATCAAAATGTTTGCAGCGAATACATCACACTTTTGAACAGCGACTTAGTGTCAGCACGTCACGAAATTATTGAAAAGGGCCTCGCCACTCCAATCAAGGGTGCAAATAAGGGCAAATAGATAGAGAACGAGGCCAATTGCATGTCAAAGCTAAACATTGACCAGAAGAGCATCAGGGAATTACTGACAGAGAAACACGCGGACTTCCTCATTCCCGACTACCAGAGGCCGTACGCCTGGAGAGAGGATGAATGCGCGACGCTTTGGGACGACCTATTCGCATTCGCGTTTCCGGATGACGACTGCGACAAGTTCAAACGCGAATCCGACGAGTACTTCCTGGGTCCTATAGTTACGTTCCGCAACGACGACAGCCAGCTTGAAATCATCGATGGCCAGCAGCGTCTCACGACCATCATGCTATTGTTGCGCGCCTTCTATGACAAGTTCGGGAACATGAAGGACAAGCAATCGAAGCAGGTGCGCGAGAGCATCGCCCGCTGTGTCTGGAAGACGGACGAGTTCGACGAGCCGGACATGAACCGCCTCAAAATCGACTCTGAGGTCGCGTCTGACAACGACAAGGGCGAGTTCCTGGAAATCCTCAAGAGCGGCGTGGTCGAGCAAGGATGGAAGAGCTCGTATGCCTGCAACTACCGCTACTTCCAGCAGAAGATAACCGACATGGCCAGCGAGTGGCCGTCGTACGTCGCCCTGCTTGCCACGCGCATCCTGAATAACGTCATTTTGCTGCCCATCGAGGCGGAATCGCAGGATACGGCGCTGCGCATCTTCTCTACGCTCAATGACCGCGGGCTTCCGCTCGCAGATGCGGACATCTTCAAGAGCCAGTTCTACAAGTATTTTTCCTCTCTAGGCCGTAAAGACGAGTTTATAGAACACTGGAAGGCGCTTGAGGAGACCGCAACGGACATCTTCCACCCGGCGGTGGGTACCCCGATGGACGAGCTCTTTACCCGTTACATGTACTACCGTCGCGCTTGCAAGCATATCCACAGCACCACGACGCAGTCACTGCGCGATTTCTTCGGTCAGGACTCCTACAAGATGCTCAAGAGCGAAGAATCCCTGTCCGATCTAGAGGTCCTGCTGGATTTCTGGAAGAAGGTAGACCGCCAGGAGGGGTTCTCGGAGAGGGTGCTGCGCGAGCTGTTCGTGCTCAACTACGCCCCGAACGGCATGTGGACATACCTGCTGTCTGTCTGGTTCCTCGCCAACCACGACGAGGATGGTTCCTGCGACGAGGCGGCGCTCTACGATTTCCTGCAGCTCATCACAGGGTTCATATACGCCTACTCGATGGAGCGTCCGGGCGTGAACGCCCTGCGCGTGCCCGTCTTCCCGCAGATGGAGAACATCATCGACCAAAAGCCTGTGGAGTTTTCTGCATACCGCTTCGGCCGCGAAGACATCACATCGCGATTCAAGGCGTACGCATTCACGAACCAGAGGCGCTTCACGCGCTCGATGCTCGTATGGTGGGCGTTCCAAAATCCTAAGCAGAAGTTCATGAGTCTCGATACAACGCTCGAAATTGAGCATATCTACGCGAAGAAGCGAACCGAGACGGCACCCCTGAGCGACCCGTCGAACATCGAGGCGTTGGGCAACAAGGCGATGCTCGAGAAGCGCGTGAACATCAGGGCGTCTGACTATCGCTTCAGCGACAAGAAAAAGTACTACGAGGGCTTTGTGAACGACAAGGGTATTGAGAAAGTGGGCACCGACAACGAGGAGCTGCTGGAGCTTGCCCGTACGCGCAAGGACTTCACCGAAGGCGATATCACGAAGCGCACCGACGAGATAATTGACTCGTTTGTTGACTATCTGGGCGAACTTGATTTGCTCAAGTGAGTCAGATGGAAATTGAGAGACAGCCTATGAACAAAAATAATATAGACACCGAGTATTTTCTCATTGATACCGTTGGCCCCAATAGCGCTGCAATAGCTGCTGGTGCAGCTTGGCTCGATGACAACGGCGGTGGTTGCATCCTTACGCAGGATAAAAGAACTATGCGGAATGCTCTGGATGTAAATACGGATACTGAGCTCAAAAAGGTGGAGGACAAGCTTGCTAGTTACGGCATCTCGCTGAATTGGTCGGGCAGAGGCGTTTCCAATGCTGCGGGCAATCTCATGGCTGTATACACAAATCCGACAATTGATGGCGAGATTAGACGCAGCGGCCTCGAACGTGTCTTCATTGTTCCCTGGGCCGAGAAGGACTGCAGCTGGTTCAAGGCTGCATTTAAGCCCACCCTTGTCGTCGTCAACGCAAACGACGAGCTGATGAGGGCTGACATGCAGCCCGTGTATGCGAGCATGAAGGATGAGATACCGGAGGCGCTCGATCATATACTTGGCTTTCTCGCGCAATGTGCTGCTGGTTACAACAACAGACTGCAGTGGCGAGAAGAGGAACGTTTCAAGGCGGATCTCATGAACCATCAAGCCGACTGGAGGCAGGTTGACTCAGAGACGGTGCTCCTCCGGTGCGCGGAGCTAGGGATGTCCGCAGAAGATTCCAAGAGAATCAGCTCGATGATAAGGCAGCTCAAGGCGGGACATAAGTTCCGTCCCAAGCGCGGTTTTGAAGAAGGGTTTGGACGTTAGCAAAGCAGGCGCGCCTTGGCTCGGCACTTTCACAGCTATAGGAAAGCAATCGGGAGACCTCATGAAGAACTTGGACAAGTACAGAGGCTGCCTCATAGGAGGTGCTGCCGGGGATGCGCTCGGCTATCCAGTTGAGTTTCTCGATGAGCGCGAGATATCCAGGCACTACGGACCCTCCGGTATTACCAGCTACGAGCTCGTAGACGGTGTCGCACAGATTTCCGACGACACGCAGATGGCACTCTTCACGGCGACAGGGCTCCTGCTTGGAACGACGCGCGGCATGATGCGAGGCATCATGGGAAGCTACCCCTCCTATGTGGCGCTTTGCTATGGGGACTGGCTGCGAACACAGACCAGGCAATATCCGCTCAACACGGAAGACTCCTATTCCTGGCTGGTAAACATCCCCGAGCTGTTCGACAGGCGGGCTCCCGGCAACACGTGTCTTTTTGCGCTGCGCAGCGGGAAGACAGGGACCATCGATGAGCCGATAAATGACAGCAAAGGTTGCGGCGGCGTCATGAGGGTCGCCCCGGTCGGCCTGTACTTCGCGCTGGAAGGCCGGCAGGTTGAGAACCCGGACCTGGTCGGGGCGGAGGTCGCCGCCATCACTCACGGGCATGAGCTGGGATACATACCGGCAGCTGCGCTTACGCACATGATTAACATCCTTATCCACGAGGATTCAAGCATCGAAGAAGCCGTCATTTCCGCAATAGACACCGTCAAAGGCTTGTTTCCCAATGCAAGGCACCTGAACGCCTTCGTGAACCTCATGGAGAGGGTGGTTGAACTCGCTCATGAGAACATCGACGACCTTGATGCGATTCACTCCCTCGGCGAGGGATGGGTGGCTGAGGAGACGCTCGCGATAGCGACCTACTGCGCCATAAAGCACCCCGACGACTTCGAAGCGGCCCTAGTAGCTGCCGTAAACCACAACGGTGACAGCGACTCTACCGGTGCTGTGACCGGGAACATCATGGGAGCGAGCCTCGGCATCTCGGGAATACCGAACAAATTCATCGAGAATCTGGAACTAAAGGACGTGATTCAAGAGGTCGCTGACGATCTCTACAACGACTGTCAGATGACTGAATTCGGCGACTACGAAGACGAGGTCTGGACGAACAAGTACATCTATCACACGTATCCGGATGTCGCCGAAAGGAGGTAGTTCAGTCAGCGCATGATTCTGCATGGACAGCGCCCCCGGGAGCCGAAGCTCCCAGGGGCGCCCTGCGCTTAGAGCGTGCCGAGTACGTTGAGGTGGTGGCAAAGAAGCGCCCGGCTCTCGCCGACGATGAGCATACTCACGACGTCGAACCTGATCCGGATGTCCTCGGAGTCCAGGTGCTCGGCGAGGTAGGCAGCCGCAAGCCGTTCGAGCGCCACGCGATTCGCGTCCTCCTCGGGAAATCCCTCGCCGCCGTTCTGCGTGATCTGGCAGTGGACGAAGACCAGGTCGTCCTCGTCGCAGGCGATGAAGTCGGCGACGTCCCCGCCGTGCGCCCAGCCCTCCTCCAAGATCTCGAAGCCTCTGCGCTTGAGATAGACCCTGATGCCCTTCTTGGCCCTGGTGTCGATGGCCTCCATAACGTCCTCCTTAGCTCCCGGCCCGCCCCGGTGGCGCGCCTTGTGGCTCGCATGCCGACGGGGTTCGCGCGGGTGCAAGGGGGAAAGCAAAATCCGGAGGGCCCGTGTTTTCGAAAGGGCGCCCCGTGCCCGGCGAAAAGTTTTTGCGGCCCTTGCGGCCGTAGGCGGTTCCCGGCGAGCCTGCAAGAGTTCAAGGAGAGCCCTGGAGGTGGGCAAGGTGCAAGGGCATTGGATGCCCACACGAGGCTTGGAGAAGCGTCAGGGTACGTCGCAGGGGCATCTCGGGCTCTGGAGGATGCGTGCGCTGGCAACGTTGCCCTCATCGCCACGAGGGACTGCGGTTCTGCTATCTGCCAGGCATACAGGGCCATCGACGGCTTATCTCGAGTATGTCATGTCGCTCAGTGTTGACGGTGGCGGCGTCCACCTCCCCGCGCAGGTCGATGAACTCCTTGGTCAGGCGCTCCACCTCGTCGTGAAGCCGCTCGTCGACGGTGCCGTCGGCCTGTATCCGCGACAGCTCCCTAAGCAGCTCCAGCATGTTCTCGCGCAGGGCGCGGTACACCCGGATGTTCGGCGCCACGGCGATTGTCTCGTCGTGCAGCCTCGCCATGATGAAGTCCTCTTGCTCATGCCGCCCTCGGCTGCCACCCGGTCGAGCCAGAGCTTCTGCTCCAGCATCATCCGGAAGGCCACCGTGGCGCTTCGCCTCCTGCGGTCGTTCGGGCACGACATCAGATGCCCGCCCTGGTCGCATCGAGAGCGCGCCATCTCTCCTTGCTTGTCTGGGAAGTGGTGCGCGTAGTGGAAGGTCACGTTCGAGCTTTCGTGGCCCAGACGCTCAGCTATGGCCACGGCGGAAAAGCCCTTCTCTATGAGCAGCGAGGCGTGGCTGTGGCGCAGGTCGTGGATTAGCCCAGAAGCGCAATAGAAACTGCTGAGCCTAAAGAAGAGGAGGTAGTCGGTTGCCGACGCCCGCGGGTCCAGGTCTGCCAGCAGAGCCGCTGGTTGGGTCGACGCCCTGAATACGGCAGAGATCACGCTCCAAGACTACAAGTGCTGGATGCCTCCTTTGCCCTCTCAGGACAATAATTCAATGGTTGGACACATTTATTTCATCAATTTGCGTGTTGTCTCGTGTACTCATTGATGACAACGATCCGAGTAGTCAATTAAAATGCAAACGACAGCAAAGAGAAAGCGAAAGAGGCTATGGGATTGGGTTATTACGAGCATGAAATTGAAGTGAAATTCGCCGAGGGTCTCCTGAACTCATCCAGAGAGTGGCAATGGTTCATTGATTACACAGAGGGCAGCATCGAGCCCGATGCTGATATGGAGTCTATTAGCGACTTCGGAAAATGCTACCATTCGATACAGTCGGTATTTGTGCACCTTGCCAGGTTGGTGGATGCAGTCGGGCCTCTGAAGGTAAACATCACCCAAAACTGGTTGCAACGGGTGTACGAGTGCGTCCTTGTTAGAAGCGAACACATGGATGCCGAAGAAGCAATCAAGGGCAGCTCGTTTTACGATGTGCTTGCGTTCATGTCCTATGCAACCCGCCTTATAAATCGAGTGAGCGAAACTCGTTATCTCTACAATAGCCAATTGCTGTTCATGTCAAATCTCTTTGAGCTTTTCGACTTCGGCCCTCTCGAATCCGAGCGCGATGGATTTGTTAATCTCGCAAAATCGATAGACATTCCTGGATTCGAGAATGCCATCGATACACTGTCCGCAAACTTTACCTTAACGGCAAAACATGTAGATGAGAGCTGGGTTTCTGAACTGCTGAACAGCTTGTTTGATGAAAACTTCCTTTCTTTCAAGAACGCTGAGGGAAGGCAGTTTCAGACATGGCAAGAATCGCTGCTGTGCGATGCCTTCAAGGTGTCTTTCGGCAACGGAACACTCGAGCCAATTGCTCGCTCAAGAAACGGATCCGAGTATCCCGACACGCATTCTTGGTCAATTGAACTGTTGTCGAAGGCAAAAGAATCGTTTTCGGATATCAGAGCGGTCTGCGTATTCGAGACGTTGCTGTTTTGCAAACACAAAGTGGCTCCTTCCGACAGCACTCGCTCGATGCTTGCTGATCTCTGCCTGCATCACGTTAAAAAGCTTCTTGCTGCTGGCCAGGGGCTATGTAATATCTCTTGCACAGCCCTTGCCGTTGTCGATGAACTCATACAATGCAAAATGCTCGGCAAGGAGCAGAGCGCGGCATATTTCAAGGGCATGAAGGAAACCTTGTCAGGTGTTTCAGACTATACGGATATTTGCATCCTAAAACAATATCGCATTCCGTGCACTGCGCAGCAGGAAAGCATCTACGCTGCTGAAACAAAGGCAATTGCAAAGAATGCTCTTGTCTCAATTGATTCGCCTGCAGATCTCCTATCGTTTTTCGGAGACGAACGCAATGCGAAGGGCTGCGATCAGTGCGACATTGCTCATGCCATTGAACTATTATCTACTTTCTCGGAGAAAGTGAATCTGCTCACAGCTAGTCTATTCTATTCGGCAATGATGTTTTGCATCGATGCCCTGAGCAATCCGCAGGTCGACAATAAGTGGCTTCATGAAGTTATGATTGGCCTAAGGAGGGCCTGGCAAAGCAACTATTACGCTCCTGTGTTGGCGAGCATGCAGACCATATCATATGAGAACTCCGTTCCTTCGGGTGCTGTCGATGATCTGAACAAGAGCTTTCTCGAGAGCCCTCAAAGCCTTGCTCACAACCTCATCCTGCAGTCTGACGAGGCCATCATTTCAACACTGGAGTCACTATCAGAAAATGTTTTCACTCTTCTTGCCAACAAAATCACTATCTCCGAGTACTACCCAAATTGCGATCATGTTGCAATAAAGGAAGACCCGAATTCGATTGATTTCATGATTGCAGAAGAAGTGTGCAGGGTGTACAAGGAAAACGCTTTCCGTTTTCTGAATGCAATGAAACGTCAGGATGCTCTCGATGGCTTTTATGGCAGGCTTCGTCAGGGAATCCAGATGATGATTGGCTTTATCGACATTAGGCCAGCATATGAATGGATTGTCCAAAACGCGCCAGAACAGTACTACCTGCTTCCTTTTCCTGAGGACAGGGTGGCTCTCGGCCATTTGACTCAGCTGTTTCCCCTTCTGGAAAACGTCATCAGGCAAATCGGGGAATTATTTGCCATCGTACCATTCAAAGAAAATAAACAGAAGTTCACGCAACTGAAGGACGTATCGAGCGTACTGGCAAGGCTCGTTGGTGAGGTTGAAGAAATAACCGGCACCATCCAAGGATGCAATGAATTTCTCTTCACTTACTTTGTAATGTATTCCTCAAACGGCTTCAATGTCAGAAATGACTGCATTCATGGGCGTCAATATCAAGACCCTGTGTCTTGTGTGGGAACGTTCAAGTTGACGGTGATTTGTCTGTATATGATGCTCAAGAGGTTAAGGGGACTCGAAGCCGTTTCAATTGAGCAGCGCATAGATGAAAGAGACGACTCATAGCTCTTCTGCCTGTATGGTCACTGACCTGTGAAAACCTATCCAGCTGTCCCTTTTTGCGGTACATCAATTACGAGCTCAATAATTAATATGCACCACATGATGAGACAACGTGAGGGCATATAGCTGCGAGGGCTCCGTTAGTCATTTTCAGGGCACGGGCACCGGACTTTTGCAGGTTGGTAAGGCCCTTCCTACTGCGCTTTCCAATCGGTTTGCAAAGACAACAGATACGGAAAACGCAGCACGCCACGTCTCATTATCGCATGGAAAAAACAATAACCAGCCGACCGTTCTGTGGAGGACGAAAGTTCCCCAGCAGAACACTTTTGTCTCTAACAGGAACTTTTTCTCTTACCATCTCGCCAGCAGACTATCTTTCGCGTCAAGCGGAACGAAGACAAGGCCTTGCTGCGATTCCGGACCCCCCAATCAAAAAAGAGTCCGCAATGGATGAGCTGCAAATACATATCGTCGACGCGCTGAGGAAAAAGCGCGACTACTACGGCATTCCGAATATCGAGATCGCCAAGCGAACCGACTTGGCCACCAACGCCATCACTAAGATCATCAACGGCCATACGAACCCTTCCGCCGCGTTCTTTGCTTGCTTTACGATCATGGTTAACGGTCCTTTCTGGTGCCGAAGAAGGCCTCCTCCAGCTTGTCGCTGCACACGCGGCCCTGGATTACCTTACATCCGCAACTACGAGCTCGGGAACAGAGTCCCGGGCGACGAGCAGCTCACTCAGATTACTAATGCACTCGACGTATCGGTGGAGGCGCTGCGAGAGATTCCCTTGGAGAGCGGCAGGCAGGCCCTGGAGTTCCTTTTCCGTCTGAGTGAACAGTTTTCCCTTCGGCCGTTGGAGATGGGCGAAAAGCTCGTTCTGGCGGCTCCTGAGGGCACAGGCATGGATCCGAAGCTAACATCTGCACTCAAGGCATGGCGCAAGCAGCTTGATTCGCTTGAGGCCGGAGAAACCACTCAGGCCGAGTACGAGGAATGGAAGGCTGGCTTCGGCTCCTAGAAAGCAACTCAAGGAATAAATCCGAATAGGAAAAGGCGGCTCCGGCCGCTTTTTTCATGCTCGGCAGCGTATCAATCGCTCTGTCGGAGCGGAGTAATACAGTTTTTATCACCCCCTCTGACCTGCTCTTTTGCGAAACATGGACTCGATTGCGCAAATTGATTCGGAATTGATTCGGGGAAGGTTACTTTGCGCCCCTTAGGGCAAAAGCAATAGTTCCAGGTGGCTTCGCTTTGTTGCAAGAGGCTGCAAATCGTTGCAGCGCGAGCCAAAAAGCCAATCTACCAACATAGCTACTCACCCCGCAGAATAAATCCGAATCAGAATCGCAGATGAAATAGCATAAAAGAAGCTCCGAAATTCGCCGTTTTCGGAGCTTCTTCTCATCAATTATTCTTCAATTTGTCAGGCGGCTTGGCGCTTCCTGCAACGTTTTGCAACACTTTGCGTCACCATGAATAAAATCTAATGGCTTGTCGTTTGACCTCGGCCTACTCCCACTCGATGGTCGCAGGTGGCTTTGGAGTGATGTCGTAGGCCACGCGGTTAACGCCAGCAACCTCACTGACGATGCGAGAAGAAATGCGGGTCAGCAACTCGTAAGGGAGCTTTGCCCAGTCAGCGGTCATAGCGTCACTAGACTCAACAGCGCGCAGGATAACCGGACGAGCATATGTGCGCTCGTCACCCATTACACCAACGGACTTAATGTCGGGTAATACAGCAAAGTACTGCCAAACACTGTGCTCGGAGTTACGATCGCCTGTCTCGTCAAAGAGCTGAGCATTGTAGGCGTCAATCTCTTCTCGAACAATAGCGTCGGCGTTGCGGAGAATCTCAAGTTTTTCTGGGGTAACGTCGCCAATGATGCGGATAGCAAGGCCAGGACCTGGGAATGGCTGCCTGTAGACAAGATTCTCTGGCAGGCCAAGAGAGACGCCCAGCGCACGGACCTCGTCCTTGAAGAAGTGATCCAGGGGCTCAATTAGGTCAAAGTGAACGCCCTCTGGGAATGGAATCAAGTTGTGGTGGCTCTTGATGGTTGCAGCCTTACCGCCCGTCTTACGAGCGCCCGACTCAATAATGTCAGGATAAATGGTGCCCTGTGCCAGGAACTGAACGTCGTCCAGCTTCTGGGCCTCGTCAAAGAAGACCTTCCAGAACTCAGTACCAATCAGGCGACGCTTCATCTCTGGCTCGGTAACGCCAGCCAGAAGCTCTGCGTAGCGCTCCTCTGCGTGAACGTGAATCAGAGGCACGTTGAACTGCTTGCGGAAGACCTGCTCAACCATCTCTGGCTCGCCCTTACGGAGCATGCCGTGGTTAACAAACACGCAGGTCAGCTGATCGCCGATAGCGCGGTGGACAAGAGCTGCAACAACAGAAGAGTCAACGCCGCCGGAAAGTGCCAAAATGACGCGGCCATCGCCAACCTTCTGGCGAATCTCCTCTACCTTCTGCTCAATGATGTTATCCATGGTCCATGTTTTCTCAAAACCACAGATATTGAACAGGAAGTTAGAAAGCATCTGAGAACCGCACTCGGTGTGGTTAACCTCTGGGTGGAACTGAGTGGAATACAGGTTCTTAGCAGCGTTTTCCATAGCTGCGATAGGGCAAACATCGGTAGAAGCGGTAACGGTAAAGCCCTCTGGAACCTCAGACACAGCGTCGCGATGGCTCATCCAAACGGTCTGCTGCTCAGCGGTGCCGTCAAAAATGCGGCTCTCCCCTGCGCGGGTCAGATGAGCTGGGCCATACTCGCCCTTCTCGGTATGTCCAACGGTGCCACCCAGGGTAACCGCCATAATCTGCTGTCCATAGCAGAAACCAAAGACAGGAAGGCCAAGCTCCAGAATCTCTGGGTCAATCTTTGGCGCGTCCTCCGCGTAAACGGAAGCAGGGCCGCCGGACAAAATAAGCGCAGATGGATTAAGCTCACGAAGCTCATCTGCAGAAATATCACAAGGAACAATCTCGGAGTAAACGTTAAGATCGCGCACGCGACGTGCAATTAACTGGCCGTACTGGGCACCAAAGTCTAGAACTGCAACAAACTGCTTGGGCCTGGACTCGCTCATGCATGACTCCGCTTCTCCGGTTTCCCGGTCACTCTTAGATTCTGCGCCAACGCAATACCGCACGTATGGACACATATCTCTACCACGAATTTATTGCTATTAATAATACCTTCAACCAGCCGATAACACCACGAGAGATTGCGCGCGCCAAAAAGTCTTCTTATTCTGCGCAAACAAAAGACGGTAAAGTTCTATAATCTGACAAGAAATGCTACTAATTTCTAACAATTATAAAACACAAAATATGGCGAGAAGAGCAGGTCAAAGACACTATAACTTGAAATGTAATTGTTTTGTGACGACCAAAACTGGTAACAGTTTTTTAAGTACCTATCTGCAATAATTTTCTCACGCTTGTAAGACGAATTGGAGTTTGGTTTATGAAAAAAGTACTGGTCAGACTAGGTGCATTTCTTGTGCCATTTATGATTGTTGTTACTTTTGTAACAACATTCGCTTCTGCTGCAACTGTTTCACCAGTTCAAATTACCAGCATGTCTGTGGCTGATGATACCTATACACCAGTAAATGAGATTACCACTGATAATCTGTACCATATTACAATTAACTGGGAATCTACCGCATCTACCGTGGCAGAAGGCGACTATTTTGATATTACTCTGCCCGATAAAGTCCAGTTCACTGCCACACAAAACACAACTCCAATTGAAGTTAAAGATCCTAACGGTGCAACCGTAGCGTGGGCTTACCCAACTCCAGCTGCAGGTAGCATCTTCGGCGGTACCCTGCATGTTGTTTATACAGACTATGCAAACACCCACACCCAGATTAGGGGTACTTTCTCTCTGTCTGCGCTCTACGACCGCGACGCCATCAACGCAGGCGATAACACCCACATTGACTTTGGCGTTAACGGCACCGCTGTTCCTCTCAACATGATTGTTCGTCCAAAGAACACCATTGGCCAAGAGTGGCTCAACAAGTGGGGCGGACCTGTTACCGGTACCGAGTCCGAGGTACTTTGGTATGTTCGTCTTAACTACTCCGCTGCTCACATGACTGGCGTTGAGTTCTCTGACTCCCTCTCTGATAGAAACGGTGGCGACCTGCCAGCATCGGTAACCTACATTGCCAACTCTTTCCACCTGTATCGTGCAGACTTTGATGGAACGGGTAACTTCAGCAACCTTCAGG
The DNA here is from genome assembly GCA_963544765.1 of uncultured Atopobiaceae bacterium. GTDB lineage: Bacteria > Actinomycetota > Coriobacteriia > Coriobacteriales > Atopobiaceae > Lancefieldella. The sequence continues at coordinate 10,705 of CAUUGK010000013.1, read as the reverse complement.
AGGTCACCATTCCTAATGGTGCACTCTCTATTGCAGCTGACGGCCACTCCTACCACCTTAACCTGAGCGGCGTTGACTTCTCCCAGGGTCAGCGTTACCTCCTGCAGTATCGCACTACCTTTATCCCAGGCATGGCTTTGCATAACTACGGAGTTCTCACCAACGCTGGTGGTGCCCCAAGAAGCGAGATTGGCTTTACCTACTACTCTCCAAGCAACTCCGGCGGCGCAATCGGCAATCTTGTCGGCCGCATCCGCATCATCAAGGTTGACGCTGACAACGCAACTACCCAGCTTCCAGGTGCAATTTTTAAGGTAACAAGCGTTGCTAACCCAGCTGATTCTTGGACTCTTACTACAGGCGCCGACGGAACTGCAACCTCCGAGAGGCTCACTACCGGCTCCTACACCATCGAAGAGATCACCGCTCCAGATGGTTATGTGCGTGACGCTACTGTCTACACCGTAAACGTTGACAATCAGTCCGGCACTATCAAGATTATTGAGAACAAGAAGAACGCTCATGCAGACATTCCTGTACAGAAAGTCTGGAATGGCGCAGAGGGCGGAGCAGTAACTGTTCACCTGCTTGCAAACGGCGTTGACACTGGTAAGACCCTTACCTTGAGCTCTGACAACAACTGGCAGGATTCCTTCACAGGCCTCGAGGCTTATGCAGCTGACGGCTCTGAGATTACCTACACCATCTCTGAGGACGAGGTAGCTGGCTACACTAGCCAGATTACCGGTGACGCAGATCAAGGCTTTGTAGTCACCAACACCCAGGTTCCTCCAACTCCAGAGAAGCCTGCTAAGACTCGCAAGAAGTCCAATCTCCCCTACACTGGAGATGCATCTTCTGTTGCAGGCGTCCTCTTTGGATCTTTGGCAGCACTGGGTAGCGCAGTTGCACTTAAGCGCCGCAAGTAAGCCTGACGCGCAATCGTAACAGCGCAGACGCGCAGCTCTGACGCACCTTCACAAGAACGTCTTGTCCTCGTGGCAAGGCGTTCTTTTTTTGGCGAGAAACCCGTCTAGTTTGTGAGACTCCACGGGTTTCTCGCCTCCTTAATTGCATATAGAAAAATGACCTATTCGGAATCACGTATAAAAAGAGACTAATGTCCAGCATTTAGATTTATTAGGAGTAATATTTATCCATTTTTATTACGTTAAGCTGCACATAGTGTGGAATGTTCATTGTGAACAATTGTGAAGAACCTGTGAATTTAGCTGTACTTTATTTAAAAGGTATCAGAAAAAGAACCGATAAATTCCTTGTACCTGCATAAATATTTGAACTTTAAAAAAGCTATATAAATATATACAGAATCTCAAATAAATTCTCTTTGTAATAGGTGAAAATAGACGCATCTATTGCAAAGGAGTCCTGATGAACAAACGACTGTTTAAGCTGTTAAGTTTTGTCTTCATGCTGGTCCTGGCGCTTCCGCTTGCTGCAAAATCAGCTTTTGCTGAGACTGCAAGCACTGAAGCTGCTACAGGCACCCCTAAAGCGGTTGTCGCAACCATTACAAGCTTTAGAGTTGAAGATCGTTTTGGTAAGCCAGCTACCGAAGTTAACAAGGCAAATGTGTATGCCATTGCTATGACATGGGACGCCTCTGCAAATGCAAACGTAGCGCCGGGCGATTACTTTGACGTCACCCTTCCTAACGAGATGAGGTTTACCGCAGCTAATCCTCCGTCTACCTTTAACATTACCGATGCAGCAACCGGTGAGGTCATGGCAGTAGCTCACGTCACCCCTGGTACCGATGGTTTTGGTGGAAACATGCGTGTTGTCTTCACCGACTACGTTAACAACCACACTGACCTGCGTGGTACCGCTCGTCTTGGTTTTACCATTGATTCACAGCGTGTTCAGACAGGTACCGGTAAGTCTTTTATCTTTACTGTCTCTGGCAGCCCTGTTCCTGTAACGTTTGACGTCACCGCTCCTGGCACCATTGGTACTGAGTACCTCTCCAAGTGGGGCAAGATTATCGATGGTAACGCTAACGAAATCCAGTGGACTGGCCGCATCAACTACTCTGGTGGTAACTTCCGCAACGTCCGTCTACACGACCAGCTCCTTGACCAGGGCGGCGGAGATCTTCCTGCAGAGATTAGGTATGTTCCAAACACCTTTGAGCTCTGGAGCGCTCGCTTTGACGAGTACGGCTCAACCATTCCTAGAACCGCTACGCGCATTCCTATTACCCCAGGTATGCTCACCATTTCTCCTGATGGACAGTCGTTTGATCTTGACCTTTCTGGCATAGACCTCAGCAACGGTCAGAGCTTTAAGTTCACGTATCGCACCACGTACGTTCCAGGTGTTGCTCTGCGTAACCTCATCAAGATGTACTCCGACAACCCTGAGTACAGCTCCGATTGGGTATATCGCAACGCAACTTCCGGCGGAGAAGGTACTTCTACCATCATCGCTCGTATCCGTATCATCAAGGTGGATAAGAACGACCACAACACCAAGCTTGCGGGTGCAGTCTTTAAGGTAACCAGCACCACCGATCCAACCAAGACCTGGACTATTACCACTGGGGCAGACGGTACCGCTACCACCGAGAAGCTCCCTGCTGGCACCTACAACGTTCAAGAGATTACCGCTCCTGATGGTTATCAGCTCAATACCGATACGTACACCCTCACCGTTTCTGCAACTACCGGCGTTATTAAGACCGTTGAGGACGAGAAGACCCCAACGGTTGACGTTCAGGTTAACAAAACATGGGTAGGAACCGTTGGCGGTCCTGTCACCGTCAGGCTCTACAAAGACGGTGTAGCAAGTACTGAGACACTTACTCTTGACCAGACAAACGGCTGGACAGGTACTTTCACCGGTCTTCTCAAAAACGATGCAACAGACGGTCACGTTATTGCGTACACCGTAGCAGAAGAGAACGTTCCTGCTGGATATACCAGCGCAGTCTCGGGCAACCAGACTGACGGATTCACGGTTACCAACACCGAGATTCCACCAACCGTTCCACCTACCACCCCACCAAATACACCACCAAATACCCCTCCAAACACTCCACCTGCAACTCCTCCATCAGAGACTCCAAAGAAGCCAAAGAAGAAGCAGCCAAAGCTTCCTGAGACTGGCGACTTCTCCGAGATTGCTCTTGTTGCAGTAGCTACGGTGGGTAGCGTTGTTACCACGCTTGGCTTTGCTCTGAAGGATCGCCGTAAGTAAGGTAGCGTGATGACGCAGCAAGTATCGCGTCAAGCCGCACGAACTTCTCGCACACATCCCCGCTTCACACGTTGAAGCGGGGATTTTTTGTGGCAGGTTTGTTTCCCTACAGCACGAAATCACAAAATTGCGTATAGTAGATGTTTGACAAAACGCATTGGGCAAAACGCAGATCAAACACAAAGGAGCCCCAATGGCCAGAAGGTCACATTCATCTCAGAATCGTGGTCGCAACAGCCGCGACAGACGCGAGGATGCCTTTGAGTACGATACAGAGGACTTCGCACAGGACGATTATGACGCTTATGATCAGGGCGCATATCAGCCTCGTACGCTGGGCAGCGTTCGCAGCGCAGGTGCAAGCTCTGCTCGCAACAATCACGAATCTCACGGCTCCAGGTTTACGCGCGAGCCTTTGATTGGCCAGACCAACGTCGGCGACGAGTGGCCCGAAGAAGCCCCAGTTCAGCAGCAAAAACACACCCACTTTGCTGCTCATCGAGCGGGTGCGGTAAGCCACGCTCCTTCTCGCGCAGAAGGCGTGAGCGCATACTCCAAGAAGCGCCAAGGGTCTTCTCGCGGTCGCGGTCTTAAGATTTTTGTGGGCATCCTGGGAACGTTGCTGCTGGTAGCAGGCGTGGCGTTTGCTTGGTGGATGCTGGATACTAACTCAAAACTCCGCCAGGGCTTGGATGCAAACCTGCAGGCAACGTTGGTTCAGGTTGCTCCATCCGACCCGTTCTACATGCTGCTTCTGGGCGTGGATAAGGACGAAGGGCGCGCGGAGAACTGGGGCGATTCCGACGCAAACTTCCGCGCCGACACTATTATCCTGACTCGCGTAGATCCTAAGAACAAGAAGATTACCCTGATCTCCATCCCCCGAGACACTATGGTTGACCTGGGAGAACACGGAAAGCAAAAGATTAACTCCGCATACAGCTATGGCGGCGCATCCGGAATGGTCGAGGCCGTTTCCAAGCTGGCAAACGTCAACATCTCGCACTATGCCGAGGTAGACTTTGAGTCGTTCACCAAGATTGTGGACTCCATCGGCGGCATTACGGTCAACCTGCCTGTTGCTGTTTCCGACATGCAATACTCGGGCATCGACCTGCCTGCGGGCGAGCAGCAGCTCAACGGCCAGCAAGCGCTTGGCCTTTCTCGCAGTCGTCATGCGTACGACAATTACGGCGCCGGCGACTTCTACCGTGCCGCTAATCAGCGCATGATTCTGACGGCCATTGCCAAGAAGGTCCTGCAACTGGACCCCGTTTCTATGTCGGGTGCCGTGTCTACCATGGCCGAGAGTGTGACCACTGACTTAAATGTTACCGATATCGTAGGCCTGGCCATGTCGTTTAGGGGCATGGACACCTCAAAGGATATGTATTCCGCGCGCACGCCAACAACGTCCGAGCTCATCGATGATGTTTGGTACGAAATTGTCGATAAAAGCGCATGGAAGACCATGATGGACCGCGTGAACCAGGCGCTCCCTCCTCTGGAGGATGCAAGCACCGATGAAACCACAGGTATCGTTGGTACGGTTGCGGGCGACACCTCCGCGACGGACAGCATCAAGCCTGACTATACCGGTGAAGTTGCCGTGCTCAATGGCACCGACGTTCAAGGACTGGCAGCTCAGAAGGCCGGCATCCTTAAGACAAAGGGCTATACCGCCTACGCCGACAGCTCGCTGGAGCATCCAACCGACTCGATTATTGTCTACGACGGCACGCGCACGGGCCTGGCAAAGGCTGTTGGCGTTGCAAAAGCGCTGGACATCCCTACCGCCAACATCAAGGCAAACGACGGAAATTACCCCACCGACGTGGACATCACCGTGGTCCTGGGCACCGATCAGGCGCCTAAGCGCTAACGGCGCGCGGCTCGCAGCCCACAGCGACCCGCGACCCGCGGCACCACCCCACCCCACACAAAAACGGGCGAGAAGACCGATCTTCTCGCCCGTTTCATGTTTACAGTAAGCGGTTTTGTGGCTTAGACGTTAAAGCGGAAGTGCATGACGTCGCCGTCCTCGACCACGTACTCCTTACCCTCGATGCGTAGCTTGCCCGCAGTCTTGCAGCCGGCCTCGCCGCCCAGCTCAACGTAATCGTTGTAGCTGGCAACCTCAGCCTTGATGAAGCCGCGCTCAAAATCGGAGTGGATGACGCCGGCGGCCTCGGGAGCCTTAGCGCCAATGCGGACAGTCCATGCCCTGACCTCCATAGGGCCAGCGGTGAAGTAGCTCTGCAGGCCGAGCAGCTTATATGCTGCCTGAGCAAGCGTCTCCAGGCCGGAGTGCTCAAGTCCCAGGGACTCCAGATACTCTGCAGCCTCCTCTGGATCAAGGTCAGCAAGCTCAGCCTCGACACCTGCGCAAACAGGGATGGACTGGACGCCGTTGATAACAGGAGCCGGCTCGGTGAGCATGTCCTCGTCGACGTTTGCGACGTACAGGATTGGCTTCATGGTAAGCAGGAAGAGATCGCGAGCAGCCAGACGCTCCTCATCGGTCATCTCCATGTCAGCGGCGCGATTGCCCTCATTCAGCCACTCCTGAAGGCGCTTTGCCACGTTGAGCTTGGGCTGGAGGTCCTTATCGCGCTTGGCCTCTTTCTCCAGCTTAGGCAAGGAGCGCTCAATGGTGCCCAGGTCAGCGAGGATGAGCTCCGTCTGGATGATGTCAACGTCCTCGTCAGGATTGACGCGACCCTCAACATGGATGACGTCGGGATCTTTGAAGTAACGAACAACCTCGCAGATAGCGTCAGTGTTGCGAATGTTTGCCAGGAACTGGTTGCCCAGGCCCTCACCCTCGTTTGCGCCCTTGACCAGGCCAGCGATGTCCACAAACTCAACGGTTGCAGGCATGATACGACCAGGATTGACAATCTCGGCCAGCTTCTGGAGCCTTGCGTCGGGTACGTCAACGATGCCCACATTAGGGTCGATGGTAGCAAACGGATAGTTTGCAGCCAGGCCACCCTTGCGGGTCAGCGCGGTGAACAGCGTGGATTTACCAACGTTTGGCAGGCCAACGATACCAATTGAAAGCGACATGTGAGTCCTCTTGTTTTCGGTGGACGGTTACGGTTACTTGCGTTTCTGGCGAGAAGAACGAGCAGCTAGAAGCGTTGCACTGTGTACGCAGCTACTTGCTACTCCCCATTATCCTCTTTTGGAGGTTGTTGTGCAGCGGTGGTAGAACTCTCGTCTGAGTCCTCGGTAATCGAGTCCGCCAGGTGTTTGAGCTGCTCCTTGCCGGTGTCAAAAAAGAAGCGAGCCTTACGACGAGCCAAAGCCTCGAGACGCTCGGTCTCCTCGGCCTTGCGATCACGAACAACTAGCTCAGAAGTGTTCATCGGCACCATCGTAAGCGCACCAGGCTCTGGGCAGACAATTTCGCAGGCGCCGCAGTTGACGCAGAACGGTATCTTAATGGTCAGCTTGCCACGCTCATCGATGTCGATTGCATGTGTTGTGCAGGTATTTTTGCAGTCGCCACAAACGGTGCATTTGCTGGAATCCCAGATAGGAGCCTCGAGCTTCACGTAAGGAGCCAGGTCTGGATCGTGCTGGAGGGCGCCCATGACCAGACGACGATCCTGCGTGAGCATGGACTGCCTCATGTCGGTGGTGCGCAGGCCCATCACGTCATCAAGCTGCGTCTGAAGCTTATCCAGAGAGCGAGCGTGCGAGTTGATGCGGTCAGCGATTGCTTTGGCGCCCGCAAGAACAGGCGTCGACGCAGATACCAGGCGTTCTGCACCGTTCATCGCGTTGGAGATGAACTGCGAGCGGATGTAAGCACGCGTGAAGTTGTGGTTGAGGTTATTGCCGTCGACCTCGAGGCCAACCGTGGCACCCGTCCACTCCTCAGCAGTTGCGATGGCCTGGGTATATGCTTCCTCGCCAGTGGTGGTGCGACAACGGTCGCAAACGCCCAGTGGCAGGTAAACACTTACGTTGTCAAAGTCCGTAAGGATCGAGAACCAAATGTCGGCCGAGAGCATACCCACGCAAGGCAAGCAAATCTCGTTGCCCTCAGGTTTTCTCGCCAGAGCTCGAGTGCAGGTAATGTAGCACTGCTCGTACGCGGAGGCCGCGCGAGCTACCTGGTCATACAGCATGCGGGACGTGTGGCGGCGCGTATTGAACGTCTCGGTTGGACACGCGGCAACACAGAGGCCGCACTGCAGGCAAGCCTCGTCGTCGATGCGCACGGACTGGTTGTGGATATCAATGCAATTAGCTGGGCAAACGTCAAGACAGCGAGAACATGCCTCGGCTTTTCCCGAGGCGCACCTCAGGCAACGATTAGCGTTTGACCAGGGGATTTCCTTGTAGTCCATTGGCTCGAACGGCTTGTCCGAATTTGGGTCAATAGACAGGCTTCCCATCAGCGCGTCGAGCGGGTTAGAGAGCACCTGGAGGGAGTCCTGGATATCAATAAGGTCGTCGAGAAAATCTCGCTCCTCGTTACGATTCTGGTTCTGTGCCATGGTGCCTCCTCTCCTTTGGCGCGTGGCTGATGGTTCAAGTATGTGAGCTGGTCGCATAGACCGAGCGTAGTCGCAAATAAACATTTTAACCTGTAGCGACCAATAATTCCGCTCAAATGACGTCACATTCATACGATTTCGATTAATGGACGATGAGCGGATAAACGTTGCAGTTACGACTAGACGGGTTTCTCGTCTGCGACAAGACGGGTTTCTCGCCAAGTGGGCGCAGCGGCAAAAAAATCGGGCCCAGCGAGAGGCTAGACCCGATTGAAGTGATGCGAAGGTGCGGATTAGTACATGCCGCCCTGGCCGCCCTGAGCAGCTGCGCGAGAAATGGACTCCTCGATGGTGGTGTCCTTTGGCATCTCGGAAACAGTTGCCTCGGTGATGAGGATGAGGGATGCAACGGAAGCTGCATTCTGGAGTGTGGTACGGGTGACCTTAACTGGGTCAAGAACGCCCATCTCAATCATGTCGCCATACTGGCCGGAAGCGGAGTCAAGACCCTGGCCGGTTGGGAGTGCCTTGATCTTCTCGACAACTACGCTGCCCTCGAAGCCAGCGTTGTTAGCGATGGTGCGGACTGGAGCCTCAAGTGCCTTGCGGATGATCTCAACGCCGATCTTCTCGTCTGCGTCAGAGGTCTGAACGCTGTCGAGGACAGAGGAAGCAGCCAGGAAGGAGACGCCGCCACCTGCGACGATGCCCTCCTCGACAGCTGCACGAGTTGCCTGAAGTGCATCCTCGATGCGGTGCTTGATCTCCTTGAGCTCAACCTCGGTAGCTGCGCCAACCTTGATGACTGCAACGCCGCCGGCGAGCTTAGCAAGACGCTCCTGGAGCTTCTCGCGGTCAAAGTCAGAGGTGGTGTTCTCAATCTCAGCCTTGATCTGGGTGATACGGTCATCGATTGCGTCCTTGGAACCAGCGCCACCAACGATGGTTGTGGTCTCCTTGGTAACCTTGACGGACTTAGCGCGACCGAGCATCTCTGCGCTAATCTCGTTAAGGTTAACGCCGAGCTCCTTGATGACTGCCTGGCCGCCGGTGAGAACAGCGATGTCCTCGAGCATGCGCTTACGACGGTCGCCGTATGCAGGAGCCTTGATTGCGCAGACGTTCAGAACGCCGCGGAGCTTATTGAGAATGAGGGTAGTCAGAGCCTCGCCGTCGACGTCCTCAGCCATGATGAGCAGAGGTGCGCCCTGCTTCTGGACAGCCTCAAGGATAGGCAGGATATCCTGAATGGAGGAAATCTTGTTATCGGTCATGAGGATGTAAGGATTGTCCAGCTCAGCGGTGAGAGTCTCGTTGTTGGTTGCGAAGTAAGGGGAAACGTAACCCTTGTCAAACTGCATACCCTCAACGGTGTCGATGTCGATGCCGAAGGTCTGGGACTCCTCAACGGTGATGACGCCGTCCTTGCCGACAACGTCCATTGCGTCGGAAATCTTGCCACCGATGACTGGATCACCTGCGGAAATGGTACCAACGGAAGCAATCTGCTGCTTAGTTGAGACCTCCTTGGCGATGCCCCTCATCTGAGCGACGACAGCCTCAACGGCCTTGTCGATACCGCGGCGAATTGCGATTGGGTTTGCACCAGCTGCAACATTACGGAGGCCCTCGTTAACGATGACCTGTGCAAGCAGGGTTGCGGTGGTGGTACCGTCGCCGACGGTGTCGTTAGTCTTGGTTGCAACCTCTTTGACCAGCTGAGCACCCATGTTCTCCACTGGGTCCTTGAGCTCAATCTCACGAGCAACGGAGACGCCGTCGTTGGTAATGGTTGGTGCGCCGTAAGAACGCTGCAGTGCAACGTAACGACCCTTAGGTCCAAGGGTGGTGGTTACGGCATCTGCCAGGGTGTTTACACCCTTAGCAAGCTTGGCACGAGCGTCGGTGCCAAAATCGATATCTTTAGCCATGGTATTCCTCCAAAATAGCTGAACTTACACGTAAATAAACAAGCTGCGAGCGGGCAGCAAGCGAGCTGCGAGCGATTAGTCCTCGAGGACTGCAAGGATGTCGTCAGCACGAAGAAGCAGGAGCTCCTCGCCGTCTACCTTGACCTCGGTGCCGCCGAACTTGCCGTAAAATACCTGGTCGCCGACTTTGACATCAAGAGCAATGCGATTGCCATTCTGATCAAGCTTGCCAGTTCCAACTGCAAGGACCTCACCGCGCTGAGGGAGCTCCTGAGCTGCGGATGCAATGTAGAGACCAGAGGATGTCTTCTCCTCTTTTGGAGCAGGCTTTACCAGAACACGATCTCCAAGTGGCTTCAAATTCATAATGAAAACCTCCCTTTCGGGCTAAGCCCGATATTGGCGCCAAGCGCCCTTTTCCAACGCTATTAGTTATTCCACACGGGAAAACAATTTATACGAAATATCGCGAAAATCTTACAAAACCGACTTAGATTTTCTGTAGGCGTGCAGTATAAGCCGTCAACGGTTATACGCGGGCTGGTGGGTGCGGCTGGGGCGCAGACGGTATACGGACGGGATGCAGGCGGCGAGCAAGTGAGCGGCATCGCTGAGCTGCTGGTAAGCGCAGCTTACGGTCGGCAGGTGCGCACGCCGAGTGGTATCGACCTGCGGATTCTTACCATTAGCATAATTTTTGGTGTAAATATTTGCTGCGTGCATATTCTGCTAGTGATATGCGCGTTTTTGCATAGGAAAAATGAGCACCTTTTTGGCAGGGGCCAATTTGGGTAAAAAATCCGTTTAGTTGGGGATCAAATGGAGTATTCAGAAAAATTACACCTACGTTTTACCAGGTAGCAAATTCTATCCAGATTTCTGATTTTTTGTCCGGAACAAAATAGCAGGTAGACTCGATGCATAGAATCCCGTTATTTCTGTAAACCCCAACTAAACGCATTTTTTACCGCTTGAGGGCCATTTCTAGGCTTGAATTCTCATTGCTAGTGCAACAACAAAAGAGAAGGTAGTGACCCATGGGTC
>CAUUGK010000012.1:0-25218 GCA_963544765.1 uncultured Atopobiaceae bacterium | reverse complement strand
TCCTTCTTATCCCACTTTGGAGCAGGACGGAAGAGCTGGAAGAGAATTGCTGCCAGGAAGGCAAAGGCAATAACAGTCCAGACACCGAAGGAGCCAAGAACGAAGAACTCCCAGAGCTGGTTGATGATAAGACCAACAACCCATGCAAATACGCACTGGTAGCCAATAGCAAACCAGAACCACTTGGAGTCATTCATCTGACGACGAATGGTACCAACTGCTGCGAAGCAAGGTGCGTCAAGCATGTTGAATGCAACAAATGCGCACATGGCACCAACGTGGAGAATGCCGCCAGCATCGGTGAACATGCCTGCGAAGCCGGACCACATGGTAACGGACTTCTCGCTTGCGTCGCCAAGACCATAGAGAACACCAAAAGTAGAGACAAGGTTCTCTTTTGCAATCAGAGCAGAGATAGAAGCTGCAGTTGCCTGCCAGTTTGCAAATCCAAGAGGAGCAAAGATAACGCCAATGAAACCACCAATAGCAGCAAGCAGGGAGAAGTCCATGACGTTCGCAGGAGCGCCCTCGATGCTTGGAAGGTAACCAAAGACGCCGTTTGCGCCCTCCCAGGTTGCCCAACCAAAGTTGGAAAGAACCCAGATACCAATAGCTGCTGCGAAGATGATGGTACCAGCCTTAAGGATGTATGCAGAGATACGCTCCCAAACGTGCATTGCCCAAGACCTGATAGAAGGCATGTGGTAATCAGGAAGCTCCATAACAAATGGTGCAGGCTCGCCCTCAAATGCCTTGGTCTTCTTCAGCATAATTGCAGAGATAACAATCATTGCAACACCAAGGAAGTAGAAAGCAGGAGCAATCCACCAAGCAGAGGTGCCACCAATAAGAACGCCCATAACCAGAGCAATGATTGGCTGCTTTGCGGAGCAAGGAATCATGGTAGTGAGCATTGCGGTCATACGACGGTCCTTCTCGTTCTCAATAGTACGAGTAGAAAGAACGCCAGGAACACCACAACCGGAAGAAATCAGAAGTGGAATGAAGGACTTACCGGAAAGACCAAAGCGACGGAACACGCGGTCCATAACAAAGGCAACACGACTCATGTAACCGCAGTCCTCAAGGAAGGACAGCATAACAAACAGAACAAACATCTGTGGGATGAAGCCAAGGACAGAACCAACGCCGCCGATGATACCGTCAACAACAAGGCCAGTAACAACTGGGCTTGCGCCAGCACCCTCAAGAGCACCGCGGACAAGATCAGGAATACCTGGGACGTACATACCGTACGCAGAAGCCTCTGGCTCAGTAGCAGCACCCTCAACAGCAGTCTTGAAGCCTGCAGCAGTTACGCCACCCAGAGTCTGAAGTTCCTGACCCTCGGCAAGAATTGGATTGCCGTCAGCATCAAGCTTAAGAGGATTGTCATCAGTGTCAACAAAGTTGCCATCCTCATCGTGAACTGGTGCGCTCAGAGCAACAACGCTCTTCTTAGCAGCCTCGTCCTCAAAGCTGGTGATAGCGTCAGAGTCCCACTCTTTAGCCTCAATTGCAGCGCGAACATCGGTGGTATCAATACCAGCCTCGTCAGCTGCGTTGAGATATGCATCAATCTGGTCGCCGTAGTGGTGAGAGTCAAACTCGTCCTTTGCTTCATTGTACTCGGCGTCACCGATACCCATGAAGTGGAAGCCCTTATCAAACAGGTTATCGTTAACCCAGTCAGTAGCTCCCGTACCAACAGTAGAGATGGAGATGAAGTACACAAGAGCCATGATGATAACGAAGATTGGAAGACCGAGGATACGGTTAGTAACAACACGGTCAATCTTCTCGGAAGTGGTCAGCTGCTTTGGAGCCTTCTTGACGCAAGCTGCCATGACGCCAGCAATCCACTCATAACGGTCAGAAGTGATAATGGACTCAGCATCGTCATCACGAGACTGCTCAACTGCAGCAATGATCTGCTCAAGCTCTGCGGTCTTCTCGGCAGAAAGGTTAAGAGGAGCAATAGCATTTGCATCGCGCTCAAAGACCTTAATGGAGTACCAACGAGACAGAGTTGTAGGAGCGAGGCCCTCGATTGCAGTAGCAATCTTGCCAAGAGCCTCTTCAACCTCTGGGGTAAAGCACTTAACACCCTCAGCAGGAGTTCCCTCCTGGCCGGCCTTAATTGCCGTCTTTACCAGAGTGTCAATGTTCTTTTTGCGAAGTGCAGAAACCTCAATAACCTCAACACCAAGCTGCTTGGAAAGCTCCTTGGTATCAATAACGTCACCGGACTCCTTGAGCAGGTCAACCATGTTAAGACCAAGGACAACTGGACGACCAGCCTCAAGAATCTGAGTAGTCAGATAGAGGTTACGCTCCAGGTTGGTAACATCGAGAAGGTCAATAATGGCGTCTGGGCGCTCATTAATGAGGTAGTCACGAGATACCTGCTCCTCAGGTGAATAAGGAGACAGAGAGTAAATACCAGGAAGGTCGACAAAGGTGACGTCCTTATCGGCACGCCAATTTGCCTGCTTCTTCTCAACAGTAACGCCTGGCCAGTTGCCGACGTAGCCGTTTGAGCCCGTAAGCTCATTGAATAGGGTGGTCTTACCGCAGTTTGGGTTACCTGCAAGACCAATAATAGTCTTTTGTGCCATTAGGCTTCCTCTACCTTGTGAACGTCTACTACTTCAATGCTTGCAGCTTCATCCTTGCGGATAGAAAGCTCGTAGCCACGAACTGTGAGCTCAATTGGGTCTCCCAGTGGTGCTACCTTTTTGACGTGAACCTCAGTACCCTTAGTAAGGCCCATGTCCATGATGCGACGTTTCACGGCGCCTACACCCTTTAGCGCAGCAACCGTGCAACTCTCCCCCACCTTAACTTCTTTCAGAGTTGCCATAACCTTCCTTTCATCGAAACACGTATTAAAAGCCGCGGGTTTTACCAGCAGCGCAATACAACAAAGTGTTTAGAGCGGAGAAACCATGATGTGCGACGACATCTGACGGTTCAGTCCAAGTCGTGCACCCTTAACGCTAACAATAACGTCGCCGTTGACTCGTGAAATAACCTTTACCTCGGCGCCCTCAACAAAACCAAGTGTTGAGAGGTGCTGGCGAAGATCAGAAGCACCCTTAACCGTTACGATCAGCGCAGTCTCTCCCTCACCAAGCATGGCAAGAGGAAGAACTGGACCAGAATTTGCAGGACCCTGTGAGGTCTTTTCTGTATCCATGCATCCCCCAAAATAACGTAGGCAAACTAAGTTTGCTCTTTCGAACTTTTACTTCATTAGTATCAACTAAAAGTTAAGGCAATTCAACTTTCATTTAATAATTAAAGTAAAAATAAGGCGAGAAACTCTGTCTACCAGTGGTTTCTCGCCTTGTAAATATTGCAACTTTATTTCAGGTAATACTAGGTTTACGTAAACATAAACATTTGTTTGCTCAAGCTTACGGCAAGCGGTGTGACATCAGCCCGTATTCTGCAGACCTGCGGCAACACCAGACACGGTGCACAAAATCAAATACGTAATGTTTGCACGTTCCTCTGGAGTAAGCATGTCATCCCTTATACGAAGCTCAGACAGGGCATGCACCTGCGTAACCGAGAGAATATTAACAAATGGCAGACGCAGGCGGATAACAGGACCAAGCACACGACGGTTCTCCAACGGCCACTTGTTACCGGTGATAGCAAGGACCCACTTGCGCGTTAGCGACATCTCGGAGAGAACCATCTCCGAAAGTTCAGGGCGATCACCCAGAGCCAGATAAAGTCTTGCAATACGAGCATCAATTTTGGAGATTGACATCTCAATGTTGTCGATAAACGTAGTGAACAGCGGCCACTCTCTATATGCCTCACGGAGGCGTTCGATATCCCCTACTGCCTCGCAGGCACTGCCCAGTCCGTACCAAGCAGCCAGGTTGATACGAGCCTGTGACCAGGAGAAAATCCATGGAATAGCACGCAAGTCATCAAGAGACTTGGCGCCCAAACCACGTTTTGCAGGTCTTGAACCAATGGGGAGAAGACCAATCTCTGTCAGAGGGGTAACAACCGAGAACCACTCAGCAAAGCCATCGGAGTGAATGAGCTCCAAGAAACGCTGCTTGGACGCTTTATCAAGCTCAGAAGCGAGCGAAGCAAACTTGACGTCTGTCTGGGTGTTCTTCTGCTCAATAGAAGGAGCCATCTGAAGTAGTGTTGCTCCAGCAACAGACTCTACGTGACGACGGGCAAGCGTTGGGTCACCATAGCGAGCAAAGATAACTTCTCCCTGCTCAGTAAGTTTAAAGCGACCGTTGACTGAGCCTTTGGGCTGAGAAAGAACAGCACGGTTTGCAGGACCACCGCCACGACCAACTGCACCGCCACGGCCATGCATCAAGATGAGGTCAATGGAGTTCTTCTCTGCCCACTCTGCCAAAGCAGCCTGGGTCTTATGCAGTACCAGCGTTGCCGTAGTTGGTCCTTCGTCCTTTGAGGAATCAGAATAGCCCAGCATGACCTCAAGCTTGCGGCCTGTCTGAGCAAGACGTGCCTGTACCTCAGGAAGCTGAATTACCTGGTCAAGTGTAGCAACAGCGTTCTCAAGATCTTCAATTTGCTCAAAGAGTGGAATAACGTCTAGTACAGGAACGTCTTCTTCATTTGCAAACGCAAGACGTGCAAGCTTATAGACATTCTCAACATCCTGAGCAGACTGCGTAAACGAAATAATATAGCGACGAGCAGCGTTAATGCCGTTCTTCTTTTGAATTGATCCAATGGAGCGGAAGGTGTCTAGCACCTCCTGCGTCATAGCATCAAGTTTGGCGGGTTTCTCGGCAGTTGAGGGGTGTGCCTCAATATCTGCAAGCGCACGCTTGTGCACCAAAGAGTGCTGACGGAACTCCATCTCTACCAAGTGGAAGCCAAAAGTTTGAGCCTGCCAGATAAGCTTCTGAACAGGACCGTAGGCAATACGGAAAGCCCCTGCTTGAGCTAGTGAATCCTGAATAACACGCAGATCAGCAATAAACTCTTCGGCGTTTTGATACATCAGGTCAGCATTACGCTCAATGGTGGCGCTGAGTCGGCCAGAAATGACGCGCATTGCCGCACGGTGCAACTCAGACCCAGCCTTATCAATAGCCCCAGAGGTCAGGGCCTGGCTCATTTCTACCTGCTGTGCCCAAAGATTAGCAAGCGCAGGCGAAGCTGGAGTAGAAATACCATCAAGCGTCAGACCTCGACTGACTTCCTTGGTAGCCCGAGCCAGTGCCTGCAGTACGTGTACACGGTACTTCTCGGCAACTTGGCGAGAAACCAGGGCGGTAACATTAGGGTTACCGTCGCGGTCGGAGCCAATCCAGCTACCTGGACGGAAAAATGGTGGGCAGACAGGCGACACACAACCAGCGTTTTCTCCCAACACCCAGTTATCAAAGCGGCGATATACCGAAGGAACCATCTCAAAAAGGGTGGTATCAAAAATGTTGAGGACAGTATCAGCCTCCTCCAAAGGAGTTGGCTTTTTATGACCGATAGGAGACGTACGGAATAGGCCGTCAATCTCTTGCAACATGCGACGCTCGTTTTCCACACGAGCAGGACCACCAAGCCTCTGACGCTCATCAAGAAGCTCTGAGATGGTACGGATTCGGCGCTCAACGTTTTTACGACGAGCCTCAGTTGGGTGCGCGGTAAAGACGGGGTGGAACTCAAGACGATTAAGACGTGCTTTTGCCTCTTCTTCACCGCACTCGTCAATAAGCTGCCTATAGGCAACGGTTATCTCATTGATAGGGTCTTCTGCAGAAGATGGATCAACAGAAGCCTCACGAGAACGCAGGCTGGTAACGCGATAATTCTCTTCACAAAGATTTGCTAAGTGGAAGAAAGTTACAAATGCGCGCATGAGAAGCACAGAATCTTCCATGCTTAGGTTGTCAATGGTAGAAGCAAAACGCAGAAAAGCATTAAGCGATTCCTTCTCTGAATCTACTTTGAGTACCGCATTGATTGCCTCAAGCAGCAAAGGTGCGCGAGTTGTAGACAAATCATCTGGTCCAGCTTTGATTGCCTCAACCAACAACGTGTCAAAACTAGTGAGAAGATCTGGATTGTACTCAGCAAGCACTTTTCTTACCAAACGCAAAAAGAAGGTAAGGTTATCACGCAGAGGAGCTGGCGCTTTAAGCGCTTGAATAAGGGTACGAGCAGCAGCAATCTCATTCCCGCGTCGTTCAAGAAGCGACTGAGCTACTTCAGAAGTTGTTGCACCATCGATGGGTTTCTCGTCAAAAGAAGCATTGCTGGACTCTAGATTTGAATCTTGAGGATTGCCTGCCATGCTCATCCTTTCCCACATGACTCAGAATACGTACTATCTACCATACCCTTTTGTAACAATCTTCGCACGATTGTTTGTCAATCTGTTACCTAATGTACATCGTGGACTACAATCGATATAACAAATAAAAATTGATATATCAAAGTTTCTGACCGCGCTAAAGAAGATCTTAGGTTTTACATGCTCAATCCATTTAAGAAAAGTCGTACTGCGTACAACAATTCTTCCGTACATAAGCAGGTAGAGCGTCTTCGCACACCTCGCTATGAACTTGATGACTCGCGCACAAACGGGGGTCAACCTGGCATTGTGGTTACATGGTGGACCAGGCTTCTTTCTGCCGTGGTCTCTGGCGATATTGCTAATCAAGACGAGCAATACTTGGCACATCAAACGTCCCAGGATTATCTCTTCAATGCACTTGGACAAGGTGCCTGGGGTGCACTTTTCCCGCTTTTAACTGTTGTTTGCTCACAGCTTGTTGGCATTGAACAAGCAGGACTTTTCTCCATGGCATTTGTTGTGGCAACGCTTTTGTTATTTATTGCCCAATACGGTGTTCGCACGTATCAGGTTTCCGACATAGCTGAACAACGTAGTTTTTCTGATTACCAGATTCAACGCGCAGCTACCGTTGTTGTCATGGTACTAGCAGGTCTTATTTGGTGCTTCTTTAAAGGGTATACCGAGCCCATGTTTTCTATCTGCACGGGAGCTTTGCTTTTTAGGGCAGTTGACGGTATGGCTGATGTCTACGAAGGCCGTCTTCAGCAAAAAGACAAGCTCTACCTCGCAGGACTCAGTCAGGCTCTTAGGTGTAGTGCCAGTTTTATTCTCTTTACTGTTGTGTTGTTTGTTACCAGAAATCTTGTATGGGCAAGCTGGAGCATGGGTATTTGTGCCCTTATTACCCTGGTATTTGTTTCTGCTCCCCTGGCCATTCTTGAGACCGATAAAAGCGTGCGCATCAAACTTACAAACATCAAAGATATCTTTGTACAGTGCTGGCCTCTCTTTTTAGCACTTTTCCTCTACAACCTTATTGACTCGCTGCCAAAGTTTGCCATGGAAGGCACGCTTTCTTACAGCAATCAGTTGTACTTCAACGCACTTTATTTCCCAGCTCACACTATTTTGATGATCTCTACACTCATCTACAGGCCACAGCTCTTCAAACTTGCTAGTTTGCTAGAAACCTCAATTCATAATCCCGCTAATAAGAAACGCTTTGGCGTAATTGTACTTGCAATGTTTGGTGCTATTGCCGTAGTCACCATTGGTACCGCTGCATTTGTCGAGTTCATTGGCATTCCTCTTAACGGCTTCTTATATGGCGTTGATTTTGAGCAATATCGTGGACTTGCACGTATTATGGTGGCCACAGGTGGACTTTGTGCTGCGATCGACTTTTTATACCAGCTCATCACTATCATGCGAGTTCAAAAAGCCGTTACGCGCGCGTACCTCATTTCATTTGCTGTATCCATCCCCATTATCTGGATGATGGTCAGCTTTACTGGTCTTAACGGCGCAGTTATTGGTAGCTTCTCATCCATCCTTATCCTCTTCTTACTGCTTATCAGCGAATATGCCGTAGCACGTATGAAAAACTAGCAAAACAATTGATGCTCAAACGCAAAACCCCTCTGCTCCATACGTTGGAACAGAGGGGTTTTTAATGCATATAGCGAGAAACCCGTCTGCTAGAGGGGTTTCTCGACAATGAGCTTAGAAGGAGCAAGCGCCGCCGATGGTGCAAGCAGCTGCAGCGGAACCATCGTCTGAGTCATCGTTTGAACCAGAAACATGGAAGACCTCAGAAAGGTAATTGATGATGTCGCCGGACTCATACATTGCCTTGCCATCAATGAACAAACATGGGACCTGACGCTTACCGCCAACCTCAATAAGGCGCTCGCGAGCTGCGTCATCAGCAACGATATCGTGCATAGGAAGCTCAATGTTGTTCTGCTCCATAAAGGACATGACCTTGTGGCAGTATGGGCAGGTTGGCTTATAGAAAAGCTCAAGATTCTGAGTAGCCATAAAAACTCCTTTTGTTAGTAATTACTACTACTTTGTCTATACCCACCATAGCGTAGTTGTTTCACATGGATTTGATTGTGGCTCTCTAATGGAAATGAATCCCTGGAAAGTCCGGATCTTCTGCATAGAAATCTATATAACTCTGTTTTGCTTCTTCTGGAGCATCATCTTTAATGTGATATCCGCGACCATCATCAAAAAAGAAATCGTCGATACCTTCATCTTCTGGGGTTGTATACCAATCGCGATTGGTTAAAAAGTAAGGTGGTCTAATACATGTCATTTATCCTCCACTCGTCAACAGATTAATCTATTTTTTCGCAAACTATCGTGTAAGACTAGTGTACTCGTGCGTGATGAAGGTTATGCGACAGAAACAATGAGTCACCGCTCGCGGCATAAAAATAGCCGCACAAGGCGGCTATTAGTAGTTAGTGGTGCCAGCAACCAGGATCGAACTGATGACCCCCGCTTTACGAGAGCGGTGCTCTACCAACTGAGCTATGCTGGCGTGCAAAAGCGCGCTAACAACTATACGGGGAAGCCCTGTATTATTCAAGCAGAAATACTAAAGAAGCCCGAGAACACCACGAACAAGGCGCTCAAGATCATTTGCGTACTTCTCAGATGCCTCTTGAACACTCTTATGCGTAGTTCCGTGAGCTCCAGCTGGATTTGCTGCAAGCGTCAGGGCTAACACGTTCATATCAAGAGCGCGGGCCATAATGACTTCAAGAGCTGTAGAAACGCCAACGTATGAAACGCCAAAGCTACGAAGCATAGCAACCTCTGCAGGAGTTTCAAAGTTTGGTCCCAATAGACCAGCAAAAACGCCCTCGTTGAGCTCAATTTTGAGGTCATCCGCTACGCCGCGTGCAAGCGTTCTTAGATAAGGCGAGAAGGCATCATTCATATCTACAAATGGGGTCTCGACATCACGAAGGCCTGCCCACTCTGCAAGCGGATTGGTTCCGGTAAGGTTAATCTGATCCGTAATAACACCAAGACCAGTCTTTGCATTACCAGAAACAGCACCTGTTGCTCCTGCAAAGATAATATCTTTGCAGCCCAAATGATGCGCATGCTGAACAAGAGAGGTTACCTCAGCGGCAGAATAGCCCTGATAGAGATGAACGCGACCAGGATAGACAACAACAGGCACGCCATCGATAGTACCAATGGTTGCCTCAAAGCTATGACCTGCCATAGGAGAAGCGTCAACAGGGAAACCTGGAATGTCACGATAATCAATACGACGAACTGGCTTTACCAGATCGGCAAGATGACCAAGTCCGGTACCCAAAATAAGAGCAACAGGATGCTCAACAGATGGGCTTACATTCTCAATGGTTTTCTCGGTAACCACGCAAATCCCCTCCTTTAAGAGGTGACGAGTAAGTGTTCCCTCGCCAGAAACAAGCTTTCCTGAGTACGTACCATCATAAATCTCATGCACGCCACAAGACGGGCTCTTTGCCTTCAAAACGGCGAGCGTTATGTCAGAAGACGTAACGGCACTAAAAGCAATCTTAGATCCTCGTTCAAAATCTTCTGTTACATCTGAGCCGTCCTTGAGCCAAACACGTCCTTCTCGCTGTTCCGCGGGCGGACGAGGCACAGGAAGACCCGAGGAAGTCTCGGGGCAAATCTTTGTGACGTTTACTTTTTCTGCCAGCTTTTGTACTGCAGAAACAGGCTTGGCCCCTCCGTCATATCTGACGGGGAGGCCAAGTAAACAAGCGCTAATAGCAACTTTCATTGCTTTTCAAATCCTAGAGAGCAAGAGAGTAAACAGCAATAGATGCCTTACCAAGAATCTCGTTGATCTTCTGTGACCACTCCTGAGATGCCTTGCTTGCAACAGCAGAGTACTTGCTCATTGCAACCTGATAAGCGGTCTGGGCAGCTGCATAAGAGGCGGAATCATTGGAGATTGAGTAAGCAGAGAGCTGCTTGTAGTAATCGCCATCCTGGGAAGCCCAAGTGTTGTTCTTAGCGTCCCACTCATCACCAGCAAGACCAATGATGTACTGAGCGTACTCCTGGCTTGTAGTCTCGGAGTTGCCGTCCTCAGGTGCAGTTGGTGCCTGTGGAGCATCTGGAAGGGTTGTAGTCAGAACGCTATCACGATACTTCTTCATGATGACAGCATCATGGATGAGCTTCTTTGCGACGTCTTCAGAGAGCTTGTATGCAGAAGCAACCTGGCTAACATCAGTAGTCTTGAAGTTGGTCTGCATGTAATTGTTGACTTCGTCATCGGTGACGGTAATACCCTTGCTCTGAGCCTCAGCAACAACAAGAGCATTGCGAACATAGCCAATGATCTTATCGGCTGCTGGAACAGCATAGGTGCCGTCAGACTGCTTTGCTGCGTCAAGACCGGAAGTGTTCTCAATAACCTCACGAGCAGTTACTTCTTTGGTCTGACCGTTATAGGTATAAGAAGCAATAGGAGTGTTGAGCTCACCCTCAGAAAGTGTGGTGCGACCGTTCAAAGAACCAGTAGCTCCGCCACCACCAAGGAGGAAACGACCGATGACAATACCAAGAGCAAACAGTACAACTGCTCCAACTCCGATAAAGATCTTTGAGTTCTTTCTTACATCAATAGATGGCATATCCTTGCCTTTCATCGCTTAATGCAACTATGCGTACATAATACAAACCTGTAGTTTACTCTTATTAGCATGCATAAAACATACAACCAGTAAACTCCCCCATTTGTACACAGTCATTTACAAGCAAATCAAATTACTTGGTAGCTGCAACAATCTCTTCCGAATACTGCTTAATGTATCCAGTGGCATTTTCCGCATCAAACTTCATACGCTGCGACAATGCCTTCTTCACGTCCTTAGAAATAGTTCCATGTGCTAAGGCGAGAAGACCCTGGAGCATGTCATGGTACTCAGCATCTCCGTGATAGCACTGAACTGCCTCATCCAGAAGTGGCCATGCCTCATCAGAATGCTTTGCAGAAGTTGCGCCGTACTGGCAGAGGAACAAAAATGCTGCTAGACGCACCGTTGCCGAGTCGTCATCAAACAAAGAAGCCTCAGCGGCATCAAATGCTTTGAAGACCTGGTCACCAAAATGCTCGCTCAAATGAGCAAGTGCATCGAGTACTTCCCAACGAGTCTGAGCCTCTGGTCTATACAGTGCATCAATAAGAGAATCGATGTGCTCTTCAAAGGCAAGAGGAGCAACATGAGCAAGCTCTGCAAGCTCATGAGACGCATCTTGACGAGCGCGCCTACTAGCATCAGACAAAGCGATGACCAGTGCATTTACTTTTTTCATCTGTGCCATAGTTGGCTTTTTAGCAGCCTTCTTAGCAGGTTGTTTTTCTTCTTTTGGCGCCTTTGTAGAGCCCGCTTTTGCGGTTGCCTTAGTTGAAGCCTTTTTTGGCTTCTGAGCAGTTTCTTTCTTCTCTGCCATGAAACCTAAATCCTCTCTAAAACACCCTTTATTCTCTAAATCCGTCTACGACAACGGTGCCGCTTTTTTGATCCTCATGAATTTTAATAAATCCAAGGCTTGATGCTTCACGTAAAAGAGAAGTAAACGAACGATATCCATAAGTTGCCTCAGCAAACTGTGGACGCTTCCTTCGCATAGTCTCCTTTAAACGAGACGCATAAATAAATGTTTCGCTTTCACGCTCCAAAGACTCGATGGTCTCAAATAAGAGCTGATAGCAGTCGTGTTTCTCGACAGGTACCTTCTCTTTAAAGTCTGGAATTCTGCCAGAACTCAAAATATCCTCGTAGAAGATAAACTCGTCACAAACTTCAGCAAGAAGCGAGCTGGTAGACTCCTTCATACCAACGCCAATGACTGTTTTACCAGCCTCTTTAAGCTTTGCCACAAGTGGCGAGAAGTCCGAGTCACCAGAAAGCACAGCGAATGTGTCAATGTGGTCTTTAGTAAGACACATCTCAACAGCGTCTACCGCAAGTCTAATATCGGCAGAGTTCTTGCCGGTATAAGCCCTATCTGGAATCTCAATGAGCTCAATGCCAAGCTCATGCAAGGGCGTAATAGCATTTGGAAAGCGCTGCCAATCACAATATGCACGCTTGGCAGTAATGCGTCCCTTATCAACCAGCCTCTCCATAATGAGCTTCATCTCTGGAAGATGGCCTGGCTCTTGATGACCGTTTCTCTTTCTTTTGCCTGTTCCTAGTGCCAAATTTTCATAATCGATGAAAACCGCAATAGAGCTCTGAGGAGTAGAAATATCACTCATAATCGGGGTTCCTTTGCGGCTAGCACTTAGTGGCAGCAGTGGCCGTCATGACCGTGCTCGTGGCCTTCGTGATCATGATGATGTCCGTGACCATGGCACTCGCACTCGTGATCACCATCTTCATGGTCGTGGCCACAGCAGCACTCGTGCTCACCCTCATCTTCCTGACTCTCAAGAAGCGACCAGTCAAGACCAGCTGCAGTGCTCGTAGCCTCATCAGCATAAAGCAGTGAGATTGCCTGTGTGCCCTTGCGAGCGCCACCAATCTGGCAAAGCATGTCATACAGGGTAAAGGCGGTCTCTGCACCAGGGAGGGTAATCTCAAGGTCCTCAGACTGAGCAAGAGCAAGCGCAATATCCTTGCGGAAGTGCTCAGCCAAAAATCCTGGTTGGAAGTCTCCCTCAAGCGACTTAGGAGCAAGCTCTTTAAGTGCGCGAGAAGAACCCATGCCACTAGCAACAACCTCAAGCATCTGCTCAACGTCAAGTCCACCCTGCTCTGCCAAGGCCATTGCGTCTGCATAGCCAATCATGCATGATGCAAGAGATACCTGGTTACAAAGCTTTGCGGTCTGACCCTTACCAGCACCACCCATGCAGAAAATCTTTGCCGAGAAGGTCTCGAGAAGAGCGCGTACTGGCTCAATATCATTCTCAGTTGCGCCGACAATCAGCGTAAGAGTGCCGTCCTGAGCACCCTTCTGGCCGCCCGTAACAGGACAGTCAAAGGCATGCTTTCCCTCAATTTCAGCAGCGTCGTGAATATCGCGAGCAAGCTGAGATGAGGAAGTGGTCAGATCAATAAGGTATGCGCCCTTCTTGGCAACACGGATAAGACCATCTGTTGCCAAGTACACATCTTCAACATCAGTTGGATAACCAACCATGGTAAAGACAACGTCAGCGTCTTTTGCAGCATCTTTCACACTCTCTGCAGCGTGAGCGCCCAACGAGACAAGCTTTTGTGCTTTCTCTGGTGTTCTGTTGTAAACAGTAACGTCATAACCAGCAGAAATAAGGTGCTCTGCAATAGGAGCGCCCATAATGCCTGTTCCAATAAAAGCAACCTTTGCATTCTTGCTCAATGCCATGTATAAGTCCTTTCAGACTGAAATAAATATACAAACTGGGGCCGCTCCAAAGAGCGACCCCATACCTTGTACCCGTTAATTAGATTTACGAACCCTGTTAGCAATTCGGTCAGAAAGCGAAAGCTTCTCGCGGCGATCAGTTCCCCAGAAAACAATAGCCACCATGCCTGGTCCAACGTGAGCACCAATGACTGGTCCTACCTGGCTATGAATAATGGTAAGTCCCTCGCAGCCCTTCTCTTTACGAATCTGAGCCTCTAGCCAATTAGCGTCCTTCTGTGCGTCTGCAGAAATAATGCCAACAGGAAGCGAGGTGTCATGAGAATAGCTATCTCTAAAGTCCTGGATAAGAGACTTGAGTGCCTTCTTGCGGCCTCTGCACACTGTCTTGACGGTAAGAGCTCCTGTTGAGTCATAGGTAAGCTCTGGCTTTACATCAAGCTTGCCGCCAATATTTGCAGCAGCAGCAGGAATACGACCGCCCGCAGCAAGAGCATCCAAGGTCTCAAGCGTAAAATAACCCTGGATATAGTTGCGCGCATCTTCTGCCCACTCAGCAACTTCTTTTGCAGAAAGACCCTTATTGGCCTGATGCACTGCTTCAAGACCCAAAAGCTGAGCTGCGGACGAAGGCGCACCATTGTCGACTACGTAAATCTCAAAGTCTGGATATTTCTCTCTTACCATATCTGCTGCTTGCTCAGCTGCATAGTAGGATGAAGAAAGCGCAGAGGTAAAGCAAAGATATACCGTTGGAGTGCCCTGCTTTGCAGCACGCTCAAAGACCTCGAGGTAATGACCAGGAGTAATTGCAGAGGTGGTGTAGCGCAGCTTTTTGTCTTTGCGCATGCCCTCAAAGAACTCATGTGCACTAATGCTCTTCCAGCCGTCATCATAGTGCTCTCCATCTGGTCCCACATAAGGGAACTGGATAATATCAACACCTAGCTGTTCGGCAATTCCTGGAGCAAAGTCTGCACAAGAGTCCATGATGATTCGAACGTTACTGGGCTTATGATATGCAGCTGAAAGTTCAGTAGGCTCAAGGTCTTCAAAGGCGACCTCGCTGATTTCCTCTTCGGCTTTATCTTTTTTATTGAACATCTGGTTCCTCGATCTTAGGTTTGATAATTCCGTATCCACCATTTTTACGATGGTAAATGACATTAGTCAAACCAGTGGAAGAATTAACAAAGACATAAAAATCATGGCCGAGAAGGTCAGTTTGGACAAGCGCCTCCTCTTCTGTCATTGGCTCAAGATCAATGTACTTCTCGCGAACAAGCTGGTCATCAAGGTCTTCAGCTGGAATCTCAATGAGATTGGCAAGATCTTCTTGTGTAAGCGCAACTCCGCGCTCAGACTTTACATGATGGCGACGCTCAACAACTTTTGTCTTGTACTTACGCAGCTGCCTGGAGACCTTTTCTGCCGCTTCATCAATAGCTACATACATATCGTCAGAGCTGGCAGTGACACGAACAACATTGTTACGAACAAATACCGTAACCTCAGCTGTCTTTCTATCTGGATTTGAAGGGTTTTTGTCTACTCTGAGAACAACATCGCAAGACATAGGAGTGATGTCAAATACCTTAAGAGCATCACCGATTTTCTGGTCTACGTGTGCGCGCAAAGCCTCAGAAATACTTACCTTGCGTCCCGAAATTTTGATGTCCACCATGGGAGCCTCCTATCGGATACACGAGACATCTTCTATCTGATGTCTGTATAACAACAATACCCATTTGTCGGTCAATCATTCCATAAAAAGCTGAATTGAGCGGTAAACGGTTAGAGACTATCTCTCTTTATGTATGACTAATTTTGCTCAGAGGAAGATGTAGCTGAATCAGCGCTGGTAGATTGCGTAGAAACTTCCACAAGACCGAAAATCTTATTGGTAGTTGAGAGGTGTGGCAAGGTACCAATCCACTTGTTTCTAATAACTCCCTCGACACCGTTAGATTGAATAGCTGAAAGAGCTTGCTGAATTTGTGTAGCGAGAGCTTTGTTACTGGTTGCTACAGAAATACCAATCGTGGATGGAACGTCAACGACACCAACCATAGAAATATCTTTGTTTGCTGCTAAATAAGCACCAGCATATGCATCACAGGCCACATAATCGATGGAGCCATTTTCAAGTGCTTCAAAAGCATCATTTAGGTTAGAAAAACCTTGAACAGACATGCCCGTGAGTACCTGACCCATTGCGCGCTCAGACAAAGAACCCGTTTGAACGCCAACTGACTTTCCACTCAAACTATCAGCAGTAATGTTTGTCTCTGAACCTTTATGGAAAAGAGCTGTTGCATACTCAGCATAACCAGAAATGAGCGTACTTGTTGAGTCTTCACCACTTCTGACATCCATGACAATGTCGCAGCCTGCTTGTAGGCCATCTACTGGTCCGTTAACTGATACAAACTTAACGTCTACGCCGAGCTGATCCGCAATTGCAGAAGCTATTTCAACGTCAATTCCCTGCAATGTTCCAGCTTCTGAGGCCACAACCATTGGAGCTGTTACTGACTGAGTACGTAGACCAACGGTCAAAGTGCCAGCTGTGTGCAGAGAGGAATCAGGAATCTTCTGCTGACGGGCTTCTCGCTTCTCTTGGATTGCCTCTTGCACTGACTTGACGTGGAACCATTTATCCAGATCAATGCTGATGGGACCAATGGAGCATCCTGTTAAAACAACAGCAAGTGCTATAAGAAGTAACACCTTAAGAGAGCTTTTACCGCGCGTCATCAGAACTCCTTCTTCTATTCAGGTGTCTTTTCAGCTGACCTGGTATTTGACCCCACACTCGCATACTGGAACGTTTGCTTTGCTACCGCAGCAGCTCCACTAGTAGTTCTCTCGCCTGCGAGACCCTTTGTCTCTTTGATATAACAGGCGGTATGGCTTACTTCTAGGACGAGCCATGATCGTTTACGTGCGCACACGCAAACTTACGTGGATCCCTTTGACCTCGTCTGTCATGGACTAAAAGCTCACAGAGAACTTCGCAACCACAGACCTGAAAAGACTTATCAAGTATAGCCGTTTGCAACCATAGGTAACTCACCATACGCGAGCTAATGCGCCTACGGTTACAGAATGCACGCCTGCGGCACAAAGTACTCTAGAGGCTTCTCTAATTGATGCTCCCGTAGTTACGACGTCATCTAAAAGTAAAATATTTGATTGATTAACCGGCACAGTACAAGCAATACTTCCTTTTAAATTTATTTGCCTTTGAGCGGATGAAAGCGTTCTTTGGTCCTTTGCATGAGGACGTATAAGCACGTCATACAAAGGCAAGCCTGTAAGCTGGCAAAACGATTGAGCTACAAGTTCCATATGATCAAAGCCTCTGCGCGCGTACGCTTCTGCAGTTGCTGGAATAAAGGAAACGCCATCAATTTTTGAACTATCAAAGCGAGAGGTACCGTCACGAGCTTTCCATGCTGAGGCTTCTTCAAGCGCACACAATAGAGCTGCAGCAATTACCGGTGCCAGTCGAAGCTCGTGTCCATCCTTAAGCGTCAAGATTAACCGTGCAGGAGGACCCTTAAATCCCATGGCACAAATGACCGCTCTACTCTCCCACTGAACAGGTCGTTTCTTCTTATCCGCACACTCTGAACAGACGAGCTTTCCGTATGGAGCGCCGCAATTAGGACATGCCCACTGCTGAGAAATCCATGGCAGCGTTGCCCGACACTCATCGCAGAGGAGCTGGCCGGGTTTCTCGCACACAACGCAGCGCGTAGGAGCAAGCAGCTCAAGTGTTGAGTTTGCCGTTGCAGTAAGGATAGATGTAGGTTGCATTTTTACCCCCAAATCTGGGGGCTGACAGTGAATACAGTCTAGATCAAAGGTCGCAAAATGGAAGGTATTTTAGGTAAACGGAAAAAGATGGCTTATCTAAAGCTCCTACCAGTAAGATTGTATTTTGTGAGGATTCGGCTAACGGATGTTTGCCACGGAAGCCATAACAAAATCAAAAAAACAAGCGTTGCTACGCCGTGCGTTAGATCAAGCGGAATTGAAGCCGCAAACGCGAGAAGAGCGGATTCAAGCGTTAAGGGATGTACAAATCCAATAACAAAGTACACGTTCATTACAAGGCCAAAGAATGGCCCAGAGATAAATGCCCAGATCAAAAGCAAGAAAGGTGGAAGCTTGTGGGGTTTCTCGCTTTGTTGGACGGATGGACGCTTAGAAGATGCACAAGCTGAGATAAAAGTTGCAAGAAGGCCTCCCAAGTAGCCAACAAGCCCCCACGCATACATCTGCCATGGCGTCCACGAGCCCTGGCCAAAGAAAACGTTTGAAAGAAGCGCAGATAAGGCACCTACCAAAAAGCCCGCATGCCTGCCAAGAAACGCTCCTGCGAAGATAGCAACTGCGGAAACAGGCTTTACATATGCGAGAGGTGCAAAGGCAATTCTTCCCGCAGCACCTAAGGCGCTAAAGACGGCAGTAGGTACCAAATTGGCAACTGAGGGCTTCTTTGCCTCAAAACTTAACATAAATAATGCAACTGAAATGATCGCTAAAATAATTGAAGATACCGCGGTAAAATCGGGAAAATATATCATTTCAAAAGCAAGAATAATAGGTGTAGCAAAGAGTGCCACAACCTCTAAGACTATTGATAACATGTGCCGATTATCCACGAGAGCCTCACGCTTACCGTCAAAATAAAAATATCGAGAAGGTCTGTCTTATTTTGGCATAAGATGATTTGAAACTACAACAAGGAGGTCTTCATGATCTATCTGGGAAACTTTAGCTACAATGACGAGCTTGATTCTACTGACAACTACTGTCTTATGCCTTGCATTGTTGAGGCAGATTCCACAGATCATGCGCTTGAGCTTTTCTCGGAGCACCTTATTGAGGTTGCAAATTCATCTGACCTGCTCGACGGCGCAAAAGAGATTTTCTTGGATTCCATTGTTGAGCTGGGAGAAGTTCCTACCACTCCTCTGATTGCTCAGTGGCAAAAAATTATGCCTGCAGGAGTTGGTCTGTGCAGCATTACCAGCGCTCTTCCAACACTTGAGTTTGATGATGAGACGGCCAATGCCTACGGCTTCAATGAGCATACTCACGATCATGAAGAAGATAAAGAGGAGCATGAACACGAGGAGTTTGGCGACATCAACGATCTTGACGATGAGCTTCTTGAGGAGCTTGGCCAGGATGAGGAGCCGTTCTTAAGGTTCTAGCCACCTACTCTGCCGACCACACCCATGAGTTCTCAAAGAACTCTGAAGTTGGCTCTGTCAGAGAAATCTGACCATCAAAAACTAGAGAAACGTTATCAGCAACGCGCGATATCAACTGCATGTCGTGCGTTGCTATTACTATGGTTGCACCTTCTGACTGTGCGCGAGAAAGCAAATTGACAACAGCATCTTTGGTTGGGGCATCCAGGCCTTTTGTTGGCTCGTCAAGAATAAGCAGATGTGCTTTTGTAAGCAGCACTTTTACGAGGGCTAAGAGTTGCTGCTGTCCACCAGACAAATCGTATGGATGAGAAGACATAAGCTTCTGATATGTTGTTCGCGCAAGAAGTCCTGAAGCTTCCAGAAGATCCTGAACATCCTGGTCAGAATAAGTGCCGCTCTGCTGCCACTGAGCAAGCTCCTCGCCCACACTTTGGCAGGTAAAGAGCAGATTGGGATCTTGTGGAATGTATCCTTGAGATTGCTGGAGCTGGTTGTAGACATGTCCGCGCCTTGGACGGAGAACACCTGCTGCAAGCCTTAGCAGCGTTGACTTACCTGAGCCATTACCGCCTACAAGCGCACGAATTTCTCGCCCCGTGACCTCAAGCGAGCACTTGCTGAGCACCAGCTGATCACTCTGCGGATACGCAAACGTCACGGCGCTGAACTCGAGCACGGGCGAGTTGTCGGCCACGGTGGATGCTTGGTTTGGCGCAGAGCTGCGAGGACAGAGCAGCTGGCGAGAAGAGCTGTCTGCTTGGAGTGCATCGGGCTTCTCGCCACCGAGGCAGACGCGTGCGTCAGCGATGTACTCGAATGCGGCAACGTCGTGGGTGGCAACAAGCACGGCAACGTTGAGCTCGCGGGCCACTCGCTCCAGGAGCGCGGTGAAACTCTTCTGCGCAAACGGGTCCAGCTGCGAAGTTGGCTCATCCAGCAAAAGCAGCTTTGGGCGCAAGACAAGCGCTGCAGCAAGGGCAACTAGCTGCTGTTCTCCCCCGGAAAGCTCGTTACAGCGCTTGTGCAAAAGCGATTCCATGCCAAAGAAACTGACCGTCTCAAAAATGCGACGACGCATTTCTTTCTCTGAAACGCCTCGATTTTCCAGGCCAAAAGCCAGCTCTTTCAAAGGTGTCTCACACACAAGTGCTTGTGAAGTGGCTTGCGGCACAAATGCGATGGTGTCTACGGATTGTGCTTGCGTCATCGTAGAAACCTCTTGGCCGCAAACAATAATGGAGCCCTCTCGCCTACCTTGAGGCGCAATCTCGGGCTTAATGAGGCTCAAAATGGTGGACTTGCCTGAACCAGTTGGTCCCAGTAAAAGACTAATCTGACCAGCACAAACCTCACAGGAAAAATCTTCTACAACGTTGCGGTCTGGAGTTAGGGCATACGCAAACGAGAGATTTTGAATAGCAAGAACTACTTCTTTACTAACTGAAGAAGTAAGTGAATTCTGAATATAGGAAGAATGCTCACTCATACAGACTGCTCCCATAAAACAGTATCTACACGCACAAAAATTGCTGGTAAAACGGTAAACAGCCCCACGCCCAGATACCAAAAACTCACTTGGAACTCTGGCATAGTAGGATAAAACTGCCAAGCTTGTACCAGCATATACAAAGAAACCGCTGCTATAACGCTTAAGAAAGTAAATACCAGCAACGCCACAGTATCATAGGCGTCAAGCACTTCAGTGTTCCATCTGCTCCTGTGCCCTGCCATTCCCCAACCTCGAGACACAATAGACTGAAACGTACTCATCGACTTCTCCAGCGCGCTCATGCACACTGCGTTAATGGTGGTAGCTGATTGCGCAATAGTTTTTCTCGCGCTCAAAAGGCGGCTTTGACTTGGAACATGGCTTTGCTGATGTGACTGCACGGCAGAATCGCACCTTCTAGCTGCGGTATTTGCTGACTGGATTTGGCGGGCTGTTGTCAGATCAGAAAGTAGCTGTGGCATAAGCTGCACAGAAAGGCTCAAGACCAGCTGCAATCCCGGAAAGCGCACACTTGATCGCTGCAACATCTCGAGCGGCGACACTACTGCAAACAGACACTCAAGCCAGCTCAAAGTACTTACAAGCACCAGACCTGAGGTAACTCCGTACACCAGACTTTCTACGTACAGTTGTGTATGTCCAAAAGAATACAAAACGGTAGAGCCAGATGCCGAGAAAAACGGATTGATTATCGCCATCAATATAATAATTGGAGCATACCAAACAAGCTGTTTAACAGCATGTTTGGTATCAAACAACTGGATTGTGCACAGCTGCGCTCCTAGAAAAGCAATCAGCGCACAGAGAGGCTGAAAAGAAAATGCGGCAAGCACAACCTCGCATCCAAACAGTACAACCGTAGCAAGTGGGTGCAGTCGAGAAAAGCTTGCGCGCGCGGGATTCATTAGTTCACCGCGTTAACGTACGTCCAAACAACCGAATCGCCATCGTGCAGAACATATGCATCTGACGTGTAGTTAGGCTGAACACCGTTAACTGAATATACCCAACCGCTCTGTGGACCATGGTCACGCTCTGCAAGCCCATTAATAGCCGCAACATACATACCGAACGACGTGCTACGTGCATTTACCCCGGCTCCACTTGCAAGCAACGCGTCATAGACTGACGTACCCTCTGGCACCTGGAGGTTGACGGTAAATGAAGACCCTTTGGCTGCAGAGCCGTCAACCGTAACACTTACAGAAAGCGCACTATTCTCTTTACGGGGAGCAGCTACAGCGTTTGTTGAGTTACCAGAGTTAGAAGGCTCCGACGTTTTCTGATTAGAAGAATCCTGCGTGTTAGACGCATCAGCATTTGATTGAGCGTCTGAACTAGAGCTCCCTTGCGTCTGTGACGTCTGAGAGTCTGTTTGTGTGCCAGAAGCACCTGCTGCCGTCTGACCTTGTGCAGCAGGAGCTTCTTGAGCAGAAGTGCTTGAAGCAGGCGTAAAGAAATACTGAATCAATGTCCATGCGAAGAAAAGCATGAACACAAAAGATACTATTGATGCTGCCAAATAGAGAATCCGTTTGGATTCTCTTGTGAGCTTAACCACTATCTCACCTGGCCTCGGCCATTGGAAACATGGTGAATTGCAGCAGTTTCTTTCTTAAGCAACACTACAAACACTGCAAGAACTGCGCCAGAAGCAAAGAAACCAAAGACACTCAGAAGTGGAATGGTAGGCGCAGAGGACACCTGCTGTGGGGCAGCGGCCTGCTTATTTGAGTATTCAGTAGGTGGAAGCTGCTTCTCGTCAGAGTTAGTGTCTGCAGTCTTGTTCTCAGATGGAGCCTTTGTAACCTCCTCACCAGCACTCGCAGCGGTGGTCGAGGAAGTTTCATGCGCAGCTGGAGATGAAGGATCTTGAGCTGGTACGTTTGTAGCTGTGGAATCTGTCCTGCTAAAAATATCTCCAGATGGCTGGGTATTCTCGCCAGAAGGTTTCTGATTAATAAGCGAGAAAAGCGTGCCGGAGTCGTTGGTGTAGTAAAGATTGCCCTCAAAATCTGCAATGACCGACGATGTGGTGTAGTTCTGGTGATCTTTATCAGGAGTGTAAATCTGAGCTGCTCGGCTGGTGCCCAACTTGTATACCCATACGCCACCAGGTAGACCGTTTACCGTGAAGTAGGCATAGGTACCGTTTTGCTGAACAGAAACAAGAGGAGTGCTCTGAGACTTACCCTTGCCAGCACGAGCCTGGTCAGTCACCGTAAAGGTGTCAAGAGAAATCACAGAGATAGTTCCGTAGCCCTCAGCATCGACACCGTTAACAAAGACATTAGAACCGCTGATAGTTGGTGTAGAGGTAGACTCTGCTGCAAATTTGACTTGCTTCTCTTCAACAAGAGAAGAACCGTTTCTTCTAATCAGGTGCAGCGTACCGTCATTTCTGGTTACGGCAAGATAGGTTCCATTACCGTTTTGATCAACGGAGACAGGAACAATACCTGCGCGAATTGGTGAGCCAAGGTTAAGCTCGGCCTCAATGGCGCCGGTTGTACCGTTGATAAGCCTGACAGAGGAGGACTCGTCGCCAATCATAAAGTCCGAGCCAGAAGCCGCTGCACCAGACCAGTAATAGCCCGAAGCCTGACCAGAGGTGGCACCAGGTGTATTTGCAGGTTGTGCGTTCTGCTTCCAGCGAAGCGCGCCCGTCGTAGCGTCAACAGCAACCATGTAGCCACCAGCTGCGTCAAATCCGCTCATCTTGGTAAACTCAGCCAAGATGGTGCCGTTATTAACCGTCAGGCTAGAAACAGACTGCAGCGCATTGGTGGTATCCAGCGGCTCTGTCTTCCAGATGCACTCCATAGTTGTTGCCGAGAATGCGGTAAGACATCCATCATCGGTAGCAACAACAATCATGCCATTAACGTACAGAGGACGTGCAAAGTACGAGACCTTGGAGCCAATCTGTGCCTCGGCAATAAGGTTACCTGTTGCAGCGTCAACTGCTTTGAGAGTTGAACCGCTTACGTAATAGACCGTATCATGAACAATGACCTGATCAGAAACAAATCCAGGTGTATTCTGAGTTCCTTCGGTCACACTCCAACGAAGAGCTGCAGAATTAATGGGGGTGCTCTGCGTAGTAGTGGAACCGTTTCCGCTACCAAAACCGCTCCAAGATGCCTCGTAGTTAGGGTGCTCGGCAAATGGATTGATGACCAACTCATTTTGAGGAGTTGGAATGGAGCTATCCTGACCACCATATGTCCAGGTAATGGTAGTGTTTTCGTCCAAGACAACGTTGTTTGCCATCTTGTCCGAAAGCTGACCGTTTACAAAGAACTGCCACCATTTATAGGCGCCATCTACCTGCGCTGTTGCAAGCGTAAGTCCCTGTGAAGGCGACGTAATAGAAGACAAATAACCGCCCGCTGCATCGTAGGTAAGGCCGTTATTCTTCAGGTAGTCATACGTTACCTTGTCGGCAGTGGTACCCTTACGAACTTCAATAGTCTGCGTAGGAGCCCAGTGCTGAGGCTTACCGTCTTTATCAAGACCTACTACAGAAAGAGTGACGGAAACAAGCTGACTTGGATCTGGGTCTTCCTCTACAGGTCGAGCGCCCTTCTCGCCTGCCACGGTAAAGGTGGCAGAGACCTTCTGATTAGTAAGGGCCTGGAACTGCTCATTATCTGGATACAAACTTGCATAGCGAGAATAGCGTGCACTTGAAAGAAGTGCCGAAACCGTAACAGATGTGTTGTACTCAGGAGTCTGTGCGAGAACAAGATTCTCGTTCTGAATAATTGTTGGCTGAGAAGAGCTGTACGTGCGCGCCTGATCAGCAGGGCCCATGGGGTCGTATGTTGGGAACTCTGAAGGCACAATACCACTTGCGGTCTTATCGGTATTGTTAACATCATAAGACCAGGTCAAAGAGCCGTCAGCAGCACGATAAAACTTATTTGGCGTGGCCAGAGACTCAGAAACGCTGTCTTGTTTATTCTGCTGACCAGAAGGAGTAGCAAGTGCATCCCAGAAATGAGCCTTAGACTCATTCATCAAAGCAAGCTCTGCATCAATATCAGCCTGATTAAGCGGGCTTACCGTAACCGTAAGAGTCTTAGAGACTGATACCTCAGGATTTTCTTTATCGGTAACGGTCAGAGTGATGTCTACCTGCTGCGCGGAAGCAGAAGGCAGAGGCTGGTACACCTTTCCTCTATAGCCATTGAACGTAATAGCAGCATTGGAGGAAGTGTACGTAAACTGATAGCGCTTTCCGTCTAAGCCAAAGTTCTTTGGCGTAGGCATCTGCAGGTCGTCTGTAACCGCCTGAGCATTAATGGAGTGATTGGTATACACATCTTTAATGCTTGATGCCGAGAAACGCCTGTTAATGCGTCTCAACAGATTATTCTGTGCATCGGTAATAGCCGAAGGGTCCCCGGGAACCGTTATGGTAAAGGTTTTCTGATAACTTGTCTGAGGAGCGTCGGAGCTGCTCAAAGAGACATTTGCAGTCAGCGTGACCTGCTTGTCACGAATGCCGCGGGTAACTGTTGCCTTATAGGGCTC
The DNA here is from genome assembly GCA_963544765.1 of uncultured Atopobiaceae bacterium. Lineage (GTDB taxonomy): Bacteria > Actinomycetota > Coriobacteriia > Coriobacteriales > Atopobiaceae > Lancefieldella. The sequence continues at coordinate 242 of CAUUGK010000012.1, read as the reverse complement.
AGTGCCATATCCATCAATGCGAACGACAGAGGTATCTGAGCTAGTCCAAGTGACCTTAGACCATGAAAGTTGGTTTCCATCTGCGGAAACAAGCTTATGTGGAAGAGTAAAGTCTGAAGTTACAGAAGATTCATTCTGTCCTGCCGCGTATGATGGCGCAAGGTTTTGAGATACGTCAGCAAGTTGCGCCTGAGATTTTGCCTCATCCCAAGGAATTAAAACATTGCAGGTATATTGGACGG
>CAUUGK010000011.1:0-25620 GCA_963544765.1 uncultured Atopobiaceae bacterium | reverse complement strand
GAAAATAGCTTAGTAGCTGTATATTTACTTTTAAATACTTGAAATAATGGGTATATCAAAGATAGAGCACACAGCTCTAAAAGGATTGCCATGAGGCAGGGCGACATGTGTGCGACCACGTTAATAGTCGTCCTGCCTCCATGGCATACGTTGCCTCGCATAACGAGAAATCTAAATGGTCGGGGCCATTCAGCAATGAAATTGAGTGTTGGGGGAACTCAATCTCTCAACGCAACGTGTAAACTATTGATAGCAGAAAAAACTTTTTATATATTCGGGAATTAGAAGAATTTTTAAATTCATATAACACTTCTCGATTTTAGCGTAAAAATAGCGCAAGTGCCACACCAAATCCAAGAAATGGTGCAAATGGAAATGTATACATAAATATACTATCTGAACTGGTAATTTCTTCTTTATTTCTGTCTTCTCTTTTTAAAAATTTTTGCCAAATAAAGAACAGAAGAGAAAACATAACACCTAAAATATTTGCCGAAAATAAAAAGACAAATGTCTCTTTTATTTCAAGATAAAGGCATGTTGAGAGAATAAGTTTAATATCTCCCCCTCCCAGAGAAGACATATGACCTATAAATTTTGTAACTATACCTACTGTAATCAGTACACATATAACAAAGAGCTCACTCCATAATGCATTCATCAGTAACTCAGCGGGTTTTTCATTTGCGGCAAGCCAAATAGGCCATGAAATAGCAAACAAAATAGGGATTCTATTTGGAATAGTGCGATTTCGCATATCCGATATTGAAGCCCAGATATACATGACAAAAATAACCAACTCTCTCATAGACACCTCCTCAGTCAACCCTAGCAACATAGACAAGAATCAACTTTCTACTTAGGTGCCGTTATTTAACTTATTGATGTAACAATCTGAACATTCAACGTTTTTCTCGCCGCTCTTGGTTTTAGAGAGCCTTTTTGATCCTTCGAGATTTTCTTGCGACAAAAATCGGAAAGCCGTGAATGGTACACTTAGCACTCAGTTTCTAGAAAGGTTTTTCATGCCAAGCTCTTCATATAAATCAAAACAAATGATTGTTATTCGTCGCGATCTTAAGATGCGAAAAGGTAAAATTGCCGCTCAGGCAAGCCATGCATGTGTTGAAGCCACGCTGATGGCACTTGCAAAAGAGCGTCGACTTGATCAGGTTCGTGTTACCGATGATCAGAATTGGGTCTATTTGGACCATGCTGACGAAGATACCTCTGCAATCACTAACTGGTTTGATGCTGGCGTTGCAAAAGTATGTGTCTATGTTGATTCTGAAGAAGCGTTGCTTGAGCTTGCAGTCGAGGGAAAAGCTCGTGGTTTTGTCGTGGCCCTTATTAGGGACGCGGGCTTTACCGAGTTCCATGGAGAACCAACATTTACCTGCCTGGCATTTGAGCCACTTGCCGCAGAAGACATTGATCCGTTAACGGGCGAGCTGCCTTTATACTAGGCGCTCTACCTTTGTACTAGGCAATCTACCTCTGTACTAGCAAGCTGCCACTGTACTAGTGAGTTATCTCTGTACTAGCGAGGATACCTACATCAAGAAGGTGTGGCTCATAACCTCGTCAAAGATAGTGATAACTACAAACATACCAATTGAGGCATAAAGGATTGCTGCCTGCCAAGAAAGGTGATTGGTCTCGATTTTTGAAATACGAGGATCAAGCTTTCCTTCTTTAAGGCTGATGGGGTCATCAATATCACGCGTAAAGCCCATCTGACGGTCCTCGTACTCTTTTCCGCTAAAGAGCAGACCAACGCCGCAAGCAATAATTCCCAAAGAAGAAATGACGTACATAACACGGCGCACCCAGTCGATGCCCGTAAACATATCCATACCGCTGGTAAAGTACGCAAATGCAAAGATACCAGCACTCATTCCAGCTGCTGTAAGACAACCATAACCAAATGCACGCAAAGCACTGAGAGCCAGCTCTTTGAACTTCTCGCCACGAGAAGGTGTTTGTGAAAACTTGCTATCCATACACAACTCCTTGGTTGTTTATTTGTTTTCTGTATAGCTTATAGCGTATAGGAAGTCTTTGCTTGATGATACAATTTCTACAGTAAATCTTGGCAGGAGGACGCATGCGTATCGGCTTTGATAACGAGAAGTACATCACTATGCAGGCGGATCGAATTCACCAGCGTATCAGTGAGTTTGGCGGCAAGCTCTACCTTGAGTTTGGCGGTAAACTGCTCGACGACAACCACGCTTCTCGCATCCTCCCTGGATTTGCTCCAGATGCAAAAGCTCAGATGCTTCAGCAGCTTGCTCACGAGGCAGAGGTTGTCTTTGCCATCAACGCAAACGACATTGAAAACGGCAAGCGCAGAAGCGATATTGGCGTTACCTATGCCGATGACGTGCTAAGGCTTATGGACATCTTCCGTGCTCGCGGCCTTGCCATTGGCGGCGTTGTCATTACGCAGTACTCTGGTCAGCCAAAGGCAAAGGCCTATCGTGCGCGCCTAGAAAACATGGGCATTGCCGTGTACCGCCACTACCCCATTGAGGGCTACCCCTCCAATATTGACCTTATCGTCTCGGCGGAGGGCTACGGTAAAAACGAGTACGTAAAGACTACGCATCCTCTGGTAGTTGTAACAGCGCCTGGTCCTGGCTCAGGCAAGCTTGCTGTCTGCCTCTCGCAGCTCTACAACGAGAACGCCCGTGGAGTCCGCGCAGGTTATGCAAAGTTTGAGACGTTCCCCGTTTGGAACCTTCCGCTCAAGCACCCCGTAAACGTTGCCTACGAGGCAGCCACAGCAGACTTGGGCGACAACAACATCATCGATCCATATCACCTTGAGGCTCACGGCAAGATTACCGTTAACTACAACCGCGACGTTGAGGCTTTTCCTGTGCTTAAAGCCATGATGGAGAAAATCGCAGGTACCAGCCCGTATCAGTCTCCAACCGATATGGGTGTCAATATGGTTGGCAACTGCATTATTGATGATGAGGTTTGCCAGGAAGCTTCAAAGGCAGAGATTGTACGCAGGTGGTTTAGGGCTGCCGAGAAACTCGAGCGTACGGGCATGGGTGAGCGTGAACTCACAAAGATTAATCTCTTGATGAAAGACGTTAACGTTGACCAGAACTTCTCGCCAGCTCATGCTGCTTGTTTGCATAAAGCAGAAGAGACAGGAAAGCTTGCGGGCGCTATGGTTATGCCTGACGGCACCATTATTACCGGCAAGACTTCGGAGCTTTTAGGTGCGCCAGCGTCGCTTTTGCTCAACGCCCTCAAATACGTAGTTGGTATTGAGAAGAAAACGTTTATTGTCTCAGATGAGGTCCTAAGGCCTATTTGCGCACTAAAAGAGAACAACTTTAAGCTGGCTCGCACCAGCCTCTGCGCTGATGAGATGCTCATTGCGCTCTCTATCAGCTCAATTACCAACCCATTGGCCGGAAAAGCCGTTGATGCCACCCAACTACTCCGTGGATGCGACGCGTATTTCTCGTCAATTATTCCAAGCGATGACGAGTCCATCTATCACAAGCTGGGCATTAACGTGTGTTGCGAGCCAATTTTTGAACAAGGACAATTCTTTCACCAGTGATTTTTAAGAGCTCACATAAAAGCAAGAAAACGAGAAACTCTACGACTCGTTCTAAAACTAAACATACACCTGCTTCTGCAAACGCTTCAAAACGTAAGCAGCGGGCGATGCATACACTTGAGCAAAATTCCCAGAACAATCCTGTTGTTACATGGGGACTCATTACGCTGGCCATTGTATTTGTACTGGCATTGTTGCAATCGTGCCAGGGACTTTTCTCCCTCTCTTTTAACAACAACCTGATCATCAAAAACGAAGTCCCCTATGAGTGGGAAAACCTCACCTATGATGCAACGGGACGTGCGCATTATGTGGTGGACGGAGAAGAGCTCACACGCACGGGCGTTGACGTCTCTTCTCACCAGGGGTTTATTGACTGGGAGGCCGTTGCTGCCGATAACATTCAGTTTGCCATGCTTCGCATTGGCTACCGCGGCTCCACCGAGGGTGGTATTCGCGCAGATGAACTGTTTGAGACCAACCTAAAGGGTGCGCAAAGCGCTGGTCTTGATGTAGGAGTGTACTTCTTCTCGCAGGCTATTAACGTGGAAGAAGCTCGCGAGGAGGCTGCTTTTGTTCTGCAGCAATTAAGAGAAGCAGGAGTTACAAAGCTTGCTCTTCCTGTTGCGTTTGATCTGGAGCCTTCTCCCGATCACAGTGGTCGCGCCGACAACCTTTCCCCCGCAGAAACTAACGCAATTGCGCGCGCGTTTTGCACCACTATTCAAGAAGCGGGATACCGCGTTATTGTGTATGGCAACAAAGTTGATCTAAATCGCTTTGACCTGGTCTCGCTTGACGAGCCCATTTGGCTGGCGCAATACGTTGATCAGCCAGACGTAAACTTTAACTTTTTGATATGGCAATACACCTCAACAGGACAAGTTGACGGTATTACCGGCTCGGTTGATTTGAATCTGGACTTCTCTGCCGTCTCTACAAGTAAGAGCCCAAAGTAGAGCTGCCACGCTAGCCACAAATGCTAAACGCGATGCAGCCCGTAAAGCTATCCAACCTTAACAGAGCCGGTCAGGGTAACGGTAGGATCAAGCGCCTGAGCATGCGCAAAAGCGCCTCCTGGGCTACATGAACTTACCAGCGTAAACACTACCCACAAGATGATGGCTGCAAGCAATACCGCCAGTGCCACACGGCCTAACCTCATGCGAGAAGAACGACGTCTTCTAGCCGCATATGCTGCCTGAGCTTCATCTCTGGGGTTGAGCGTGCCATAGTGATTGCCGTAAGCAGTTCTTGCTCGACCACGTGCACGGGCGGCATCTGCACGGGCATGGTTAACGGGATTTGTTGGGCGATCTTGCGTCATCCTACGCTGCGCCTGAGCGCGGCTTCCAACAGCTGCGTGACGACCTCGTACCGCACGTGGAGAAGTAGAAGACTCCCCATTACGAGAGACAGTAGGTGGAACTTGAGCTGGACGCTTTTTCTTACCAAAACCAAAGAGGTTGTTCTCTGCCATCAACAATCCTTGCTAAAAGATTCGTTTACCGAAAAAAGAATACACCGACTTTGCTTTTCTCGCCTTGAAAAGCATCTATCCCGTTACAATAAAGCGCTATACAGACTGATTTTCTGTAAAGTCTGCACAATTGGAGTTCATGGGGGACGCGTGAAGAAACTTTTACTGATGGCAACAGGAGGAACTATTGCTTCTGTTTCCACTGAATCGGGCTTGGCTCCCTCACTTTCGGGAGAAGAGCTTTTAGCCAACGTCCCTCTTGTTCATGACCTCTGTGAATTTGATTTCAAACAAGTCATGAATATCGATAGCACCAATATGCGTCCTCAAAACTGGCTCCAGATCAGAGACGCCATTATTGAGTCGTACGATGCCTACGACGGCTTTATTATCCTTCACGGCACCGATACCATGGCATATACCGCCGCTGCCCTCTCCTACCTCATTCAAAATAGCGAGAAACCCATTGTGCTCACAGGCTCTCAACAGCCAATGGCAAATCCGTTTACCGACGCCAAGCTCAACCTCTACCACTCCGTTCTCTACGCACTAGACGACAGAAGCGCCGGAGTTGTGGTGGTTTTTGGCAACGAGGTTATTGCCGGCACCCGCGCTCATAAACAGCGCACACTGAGCTTCAATGCATTTACGAGCATGAATTATCCACCGCTTGCTCACATCCGTGGCAACAAGATTATTCGTAGTGCGCCAAATGAAGAGCAGGTAGATGGCGGTCTTACAACCTATGAAACGCTCAATACGCGTGTCATTGTGCTTAAACTGACCCCCGAGCTTAATCCATCTATCTTCTACCTTCTGAAGAATGACTACGACGCCATTGTGCTTGAAACCTTTGGTATTGGCGGCATCCCCTCATACGACGGCTCTTTTGAGGAAGCTATCACCGATTGGATTGCATCTGGTCGCACCGTAGTCATTACCACCCAAGTTCCTGAAGAGGGTCTTGACCTGGGTGTATATGAAGTTGGTAGAACCTATCAAGATATGCCCGGCGTTCTCTCTGGAGACGATATGACTACCGAAGCTCTGGTTGCAAAAACTATGTGGATGCTTGGTCAGACCTCCGATCAACGAGAGCAAGAAAAACTGTTCTACCAGGTAATTTGTAACGACAGAATTCCACAGTCCGTGGATACAGAAATTTGCGAGTAGCCGATGAGAGACGCCACATTCAAACCTACCGTGCTCTACCTAATTGCGCTTATCATCTGCGGTTCTAACGGAATCGTTGCAAGCTTTATCAATCTTCCTAGCTACCAAATTGTCTTCTTCCGTATGCTTTTAGGTACGCTCTTTTTGCTCGCGGTTAAGCTTGTGCATAAAGAAGCTTTTACCATTCAAAACTACCCCAAGGACTTCCAGGCGCTCATTGGATCAGGCATTGCCTTGGGTCTTCAGTGGACCTTCCTTTTTGAGGCGTACCACCTGGTAGGCGTTGGTATTGCAACGCTTGAGTACTACTGCGGACCCGTTATTGTAATGGCGCTCTCTCCCCTTTTATTTGGCGAGAAACTCACTGCTAAAAAGATACTTGGCTTCCTCGTAGTTGTTATTGGCGCTGCTTTGATTATTGGCTATGGAGTTGGACTGAACCTCTCGCCTGCTGGTCTTTTTTTAGGCGCTCTTTCTGCTGTTCTCTACGCTGTCATGGTTATTTGTAACAGGCAGCTCAAAGATGTTTCTGGTATTGAAGGCACCAGCATTCAGCTGGGCATTGGCTGCGCTGTTGTTGCTCTGGTTACTGTTGTGTTCCATGGCATTGAGCTGCCCGCGGATCCAACATCGGTAAATTGGCTGGCTGTTCTGACCATCGGCCTCTTTAACACAGGCCTTGGATCATTTTTGTATTTCCCACAACTTACCAAGATTCCAGTTCAGCGCGTGGCAGTCTTTGGCTACCTTGAGCCACTATCTGCAGTTATTTTCTCGGCACTTATCCTTGGCGAGCCTTTTGGTCTTCTCAAAATAATAGGCACCGCCTGCATCATAGGCGGTGCCATCTTTGCTGAGCTATCAGGCGCCTCTTCAAACAAATCAGAGGCTATTGAAACTCCACTTTAGCGTCTAAGCTGCAAACGAGCGGCATGTAAGCTGCCGCAAACGAGCTGCGCTTAAGCCGCTACTTACATTGGCATAGTTGGTGCGACAAAGACGCGAGCAGCATTCTCGCGGTCAAGGTCATACAGGTTCTTTGGATCTCCACCAAAGATCTCTACTGCTTTGAGAAGATCGGAAGCATTTGCCTCTTCCTCACCCTGCTCCTTAACGTACCAGTCAAGCAGCTGCATAGTGCGGAAATCGTTTGCCTTCTGAGCAACGGCATAGCACTCGTTAATGCTTGCGGTAATGAACTGCTCATGCTCGTACGCTGCCTTAATTGGCTCAACTACCTTGGAGAAGGTAAGGTTTGGCTTTGCAATTGCCTCCATGGTTGGAGTCCAATCGTTATCAAGCAGGTAACGACGAAGAATACGTGCGTGAGCAAGCTCTTCCTGAGACTGGATGACATACCAGTTTGCAAAGCCCTTCAGACCCTGCTCCTCATAGAAATCTGCAAAGGTTAGATACAGATAAGCGGAATAGAACTCTTTGTTGATCTGCAGATTAAGGATGTTACCAACGTTTGTGTCAAGTGCCATGTTCTTCTCTTTCCTCATAACTTTTTTATCAAAAAAATGAGAAGCTCTTTGGCTTCTCATTTTTGATACCCAGTTGTTAGTCTCTTAAACAGATTGCACGAAATCTCAATGATAAAAATAGTTACTATTTTTATCTTCTATTTGAATGCGCTGCGCTTGCGCCACCTATACGTTAGTCGCGGGTGAGCTTGCGGTGAATGCGATGAGGACGAGCAGCCTCCTGACCAAGTCTTTCGATACGATTAGCCTGGTAAGCCTCAAAGTTACCCTCAAACCAGAACCACTTACCTGGGTTCTCGTCGTCGCCCTCCCACGCAAGGATGTGCGTAGCAATGCGGTCCAAGAACCAACGGTCGTGGCTGGTTACCACCGAGCATCCTGGGAAGCGCTCAAGTGCATCCTCAAGGCTTTCCAGCGTCTCAATATCGAGGTCGTTGGTAGGCTCGTCCAGAAGCAGTAGGTTTCCACCCTGCTTAAGCGTAAGGGCAAGGTTTAGACGGTTCCTCTCGCCACCAGAAAGGACGCCAGCGCGTTTCTGCTGGTCAGGTCCTTTAAAGCCGAAGCTGGCCACATAGGCGCGGCTTGGAATTTCCGTATCTCCCACCTTGATAAAGTCGTTTCCGTCGGAGACAACCTCCCAGATAGTCTTATCTGGATCGATTCCCTGCCTGAGCTGGTCAACGTAAGAAATTTGAACCGTCTCGCCAATCTCAAGCGTGCCGGAAGTGAGCTCCTCCTGGCCAACAATGGCCTTGAACAGCGTAGACTTACCAACACCGTTGGGACCAATCACGCCAACAATGCCGTTTCTTGGCAGGCTAAACGAGAGGTCATCGATAAGAACGCGGTCGCCAAAAGCCTTGTGGATGTGATCGGCCTCCAGAACCTTCTGGCCCAGACGTGGACCCACAGGAATCTGAATCTCGGTGAAGTCGAGCTTCTTGGATGCACGAGCTTCTGCTTCCATCTGCTCATAGCGATCAAGACGCGCGCGGTTCTTTGCCTGGCGAGCCTTAGGAGACGAACGAACCCACTCCAGCTCAGCGCGCATTTTCTTAGCACGCTTGGCGTCCTGCTGGTTTTGAGCCTCAAGGCGAGCTGCCTTGTTCTCCAGGTAAGTTGAGTAGTTTCCCTCATAAGGATAGAGCTGTCCGCGGTCAACCTCGCAGATCCACTCGGCGACGTCGTCGAGGAAGTAACGATCGTGCGTGACGGCCATGACAGCGCCGGGGTAATCGTGCAGGAACTTCTCAAGCCAGAGCACCGACTCCGCGTCAAGGTGGTTGGTGGGCTCGTCAAGAAGCAGCAGGTCAGGTGCCTCGAGAAGCAGACGACACAGGGCTACACGGCGTTTCTCGCCACCCGAAAGGTGGGTGACGGAAGAATCTGGGTCTGGGCACTGGAGCGCGTCCATCGCCTGAGAGAGCTGGCTGTCCAGATCCCAGCCGTTAGCTGCGTCGATCTCGGTCTGGAGCTGGCCCATCTCTGCCATGAGCGCGTCAAAATCGGCGTCAGGATTTCCCATCTCAACACCAATCTCATTGAAGCGCGCAATCTTGGCAAGCAGGTCACCGAAGGCAAGCTCGATGTTCTCTTTGACCGTTTTGGTCTCATCCAAAGGTGGCTCCTGTTGGAGCAGGCCAACGGTGTAACCTGGGGTTAGCTTAGCCTCGCCGTTAGAGACGTCCTCTATGCCGGCAATGACCTTGAGCAGGGTGGACTTTCCCATTCCGTTTGGACCCACGACGCCGATTTTTGCGCCTGGGTATACGCCGACGGTGACGTCATCAAGAATTACCTTCTCGCCGACAGCTTTGCGGGCTTTGTACATCTGATAGACAAACTCTGCCATGTGCTCCTCCTTAAGGGGCTGTCAGATGAAATATTCACATAGTCCATTCTAATGAAATATTGCGAGGACTCCACAGTAGAGAAGCTGGAAAGAGGATATGTCTGCAAAACGCGAAGTCACGTTGCACTGCACGCACGTGCGATTCGGTGCGCGAGGGCGCAATGCGGAACGCGTGTGCGATGCGGGACGCGAGTGCATGTTGCGGTGCGCGAGAACACACCTATGTCAGATAATCTGTCAAAAAGGCATATACATTGCACTCAAATCCTCTATATCGTGCAGATTATTAGACTTAGGTGTGTTTTTTGCTTCGCATTTAGCAGATTATCCGACTTAGGTGTGTAGCTAGAGGCTCGAAAATAGCGGTAGTTAAACTATTTATATATTACTATTCATTATTATGCATGCTGAACATTATTTATACATAATAATGAATTGACCCATTAATTGTGATCATAGCTCGCGCTAGATAACCGCCTTCGGATGGTTTATCGCAAGGGACACCAAATCTCCAAGCTGTATAGCATAACCGCACTGTAAATTGCCATTCAACCGCGTTGTTACAAACGAGCAGGAAGAATGGCTACTAAATTGTGCTTTAACGTAGGCTATTTGGTTAACGTGGCCTTTTGTGGTTTAAGTGAGCTTATGGTTTTACGTGGCCCTGATTTGCTTTTTCTACGGCATCTTTAACCATCTGCGCGTACAGGGTACCGCCTCGATTAATGGAATCTGAATCAGAGCCAAAGTGAACGTAGTCAGTACCTGCCCAAATGTCAGGATTATCCTGAGCAACCTGTGCCCAGTCCGCAATAGTAATGAAGTCGTACTGTTGCGCGAGCTCAAGTTCGTGTGCGCGAATAGCATTTGCACCAGCGTTTGGATCGGAGTTTCTACCATCATACGGAGTGACAAAAATCAGACGATGTCCGCGCGGCAGCATGTCCACAATCTTATCAACCGCATCGGAGCCGCCAACAGGGTTGGTACCCAGGGCAACAACAACGTCCTGGTAGAGGGTGTTGTTATCGATTGCGGACTGCAGCAAATCTACACCCATCGCCACATTTCTACTAACAGAAGCGTCAATTTGAGCATCGGGCAGCGCATCCTGCAGGTAAGAACGAGCACGCAGCGAAACAGAATCGCCAATATAGGTGACTCCCTCAACAACGTTGTAATTACTTGCCTGCGAGGTATCCGCATGCTTGCGAGTCATGGTCATGGCGCTCTGCTCCTGCAACGAAGCGTTGAGCAGCAAATCGTTCTGGAAATCACTCAGCTGCGGAGCGGTTAGTGCGATAAAGGCAACGGCCGCAGCAAAAGGAATAAGCGCAAGGCCGGTACCTCGCAAAACCTTCTGACCATCAAGCTTGATGCGCGAGAAGATCTCTGGAGACTTCCCTGCCAACGCTGGTTCAAGCACATAGAACGAGCAACTTGCAAATACAAATGAAAGCACCAGGGTTAGGAGTGCAGCCAGGACTGGATCGACCTTCTCGGCAAAAATAATGTACAAAGGCCAGTGAAACAGATACACGCCGTAGCTGGTGTCTGCCACAAACGAGACAATTCCGGGCTCTTTGATGCCCTCGGTTTTTTGATGCAACATACGAGCAAAGAAAATCATCGCTGCAGCCGCAAGGGAAGCAAAAAGGAAACCAAAGGTGTACGTGAAGAGATCCTCGAAGTGCATGAAGACGCTCAGGAAGACAAGAACGCCGCAGCTTGCCACAAGGCCCACAAGCGTTAGCTGAGTAGAAAGCTTCTGCTCAAGCTGGTCAAAGAGCTCGCCTGTCTGGGCAATTCCTGCAACACACGATAAAAGCGCACCGATAAAGAAGGGGAACACGTGGGTTTGCGTCGAGAAATACTGAATAGAAAGATTGGTGGAGCTTTGAGCGCCGGTAGCCATCGCCAAGTAAGTAGCGACCAACAGCACCAGGGAAGCTCCAGCAATCTTTACCTTATAGCTTCTAATTGTTTTGCTCATGCAAGCAAGCAGCCAGGCGCACAAACCCCAGAGCACATAAAAGTGCATTTCAACGGCAAGACTCCAGGTGTGCAGATACACATGAGGAGCAAATTGATTCTCGTAGCTGTTGCCCAGAACTATCTCAAAGTAGTTAGTCACAAAACCAAGAGCTGCAGCAATCTGATACTTAATACCGGCAATAAACTCGGTACGTACAAGCAGAAGAAATGGCGTGCAGACCAGTACCATAAACACAAGTGGCGGCACAATTCTGTAGAAACGCCTGCGTAGGAACCCAATGACGTCGATGGATCTAAAGCGAGCAAACTCGTCAATCAAAAGAGCCGTGATGAGATAGCCCGAGAACGTAAAGAATACGTCGACACCAATAAAGCCGCCTGGAAGCGCGTCCTTGAAAAAATGATATATGAGGACTAAAACGAGTCCTGTTATACGTACAAGCGAAAACCATTTAATTCGCACTTTGATAAATCCCTTGCTTAAAAGTTCCTTCATACACAATGTTGTCTTGTGTAGTGAGCCTTCCCTGGCCATCTGCCTGGCCTTTTACGAACTGACCTTCGTACGTCCAGCCATCTTTTGAAGTATACGTTCCCGTACCTTGGAAATACCCGTCGACAAATTCTCCCTCGTAGGTATCACCATTCTCAAAAGTCATCTTGCCTTGACCATTCATCTTTCCCTGAATGGTAGTGCCGGTATACGTTACCTGATTGTCGCCGAATACCAACGTTTTTTGACTTGGTCGGTTAACCAAAACAATCGAGAGCACCGCAAGCACCAAAATTGCAACAACGCTTACCAGCTCAAGCTTTCTTCTGCCCGCACTCACCGGGCGAGAATGGCGCTGCTCTGGTTCTGGATCTGCTTGATTGCGAGGACGCTTCTCCACACGAATGCTTTTGCGTGCAGATAGAGGCGTTTTCTGGCGCTTCTTTTTCTCTGGCGCAACTTTAGACCGCATATTTTCTACAGATTTTTCTGCAGGTTTTTCTACGGGCTGTGTAGCAGATTTTTCTGCAGGTTTTTCTACAGGCTGTGCAGCAGACACTTCTGCAGGCTTACGCTGCGCAAACGACGCAAAAGCAGATGAAAGCTGCTCAGAAGCGGTCTGCAGAGAGGCCACTGGACTTGCCGTAGTATCAGCCTTCTCTACGGGAGCCTGAGGTGCTTCTACAGGTGCAACTTCCCTTGCCTCAGATGAAGACTCAGGGACGTGCGCTGCTTTAACCATATGACGAGCGTTTCTTTTTTTAGCAGAAAAACGCGTAGGAGAACTCACTAGGTATTCCAATTCAATCGATTTGTTAACTATTTCATTGTACTAATTTCCTTCAACTTTTGAATTGTCATTTGTCCTATACACATTTACCAGATTCACAGGTACGCCCGCTGTTTTTCTGCGATTTTCTGTTCTAAGTAAAAAGAGAGAGGGGTACACTACAAGGTGGTATTAAAAAAGAAACAAAATGTGCTTACTAAAGTGTGTTCTAATTAGAAAGTTACTTCATCGACATTATCAGGGAGGCGAAGATGGCAGAAGCAATTCGTAAAGTAAATATCATTGGCCATTTGAACCCAGATACAGACAGCATTTGTTCTGCAATTTCTTATGCGTATCTCAAAAATCAGATTGATAACCCTATCTATGAAGCTCGTCGTGCTGGCTCACTCAACCGTGAGACTGCGTTTGTCCTAAATCACTTTGGCTTCGAAGAGCCACAGCTCATTACTACGGTTACTCCTCAAATCAAAGATGCAGAAATTCAAGCTCAGCCAAAAGTTGATGCTGGAATGAGCCTCTATGCTGCCTGGCAGCTTATGCAGGACGTCAAGCTTGATACACTCTGCGTTACTGATGAGGAAGAAGAGCTTACCGGCCTGATTGCCGTTAAAGATATTGCAAATGCAAACATGAGCCTTTCCGAGCCAAACCTGCTCTCTAAGGCTAAGACAAGCTATGCAAATATCGTTTCTACGCTTGGTGGCACCATGGTTCTTGGTGATCCTCAGGGCGTTGTTAAGCAGGGCAATATTCGCGTTGGTACCAGCGCTTCCGCTCTTTCAGAGATTGTTGATGCTGGCGATATCATTGTTGTTGCTGGTAACCATGAGAACCAGACTATCGCAGTTGAGCACGGTGCTTCTTGCCTTATTGTCTCTTGCGATGCTCCAATTGCTCAGGACGTTATTGACCTGGCTAAAAAGCGTGATTGCGCTATTATCAGCACTCCTCGCGATACTTTTGAGGTAGCTCGCCTGCTTATCATGTCTATGCCTGTACGTGAGAAGATGCTCACTAACGACATCCTTAAGTTCAGCGTCAACACCGCAATTGATGATGCTCGTAAGGAAATGACCAACTCAAGGCACCGCTTCTTCCCTGTTATTAACGAGAACGGCACTTTTGCTGGTCTTATCAGCGGTCCTGGTCTTTTGAATCCTCGCAAGAAACATGTCATTCTTGTTGACCACAACGAGCGCACTCAAGCAGTTGATGGTCTTGAGCAGGCAGAGATTATGGAGATTGTTGATCACCACCGCATCGGCTCCATTGAGACTTCTAACCCAATTACCTTTAGAAACGTCCCTGTTGGCTGCACCTGCACCATCATCTATGGCCTCTACCACGAGTACGGCATCGAGATTCCAAAGAATATTGCTGGCCTTATGCTCTCTGCAATTCTTTCCGACACTCTTGCATTCCGCTCCCCTACCTGCACCGAGCGCGATATTGTTGCTGGTAAAAAGCTTGCAGAGATTTGCGGAGAAGACATTGACGCTTACTCTGAGCAAATGTTTGACGCTGGCGCAGACCTCACTGGTCGTACTGCAGAAGAAGTCTTCCACGGTGACTACAAGGTATTCAGTCGTGGCGGCGTAAAGTTTGGCGTTGGCCAGGGCTCCTTCATGACCGAGTCCAGCCGCAAGGCTGCTGAGGAACTTGTTGGACCATTCTTGGAGACTGCTGCTAAGTCCGAAGAGCTTCCAATGGTCTTCTACATGTTCACCGACGTTAAGAGCCAGGTCACCGAGATGCTCTTCTACGGCGCAAATGCTGCCAATGTCATCGAGCGCGCCTTTAACGTAAAGGTTGATGGCAACATTGCTGTTCTTCCAGGTGTTGTCAGCCGTAAGAAGCAGGTTGTTCCATCTCTCATGGCAACGCTTCAGACGCTCGCCGAGGAAACCGCCAACTAACACGGGTTTCTCGTGCGTCGCGCCTTATGCGAGCTTTCACTGCGCGGGTTTCTCGCGCGTCGGATTTCTCGCCATTGATTGAAATGATAACGCCTACCTGCGAACTTGCGGGTAGGCGTTTTTCTACAGGAGCTGTTTACAGGAGCTGTTCTATGACGGCGCCTATTCTGTCTCTGATTACCAGATTGGCGCGATTATCGTACGGCGTAGGCTGGTCGTTAATGATGGCCATCTTGTTGCCCTCGTAGTAGTCGAGAAGACCAGCGGCAGGCTGCACTACCAGCGAACTTCCTGCAACTACAAGAACCTCCGCTTGTGAGATAGCATTCAGCGCGCCGTAAACCGTGTCCATATCAAGGCCCTCTCCGTAAAAGACGATATCAGGCCTAATAACTGCGCCGCATTGACAGAGCGGCACCACAGACGACTGCTCTTCAATCTGATCAAGCGTGTAGGTGTGGCCGCACTCGGGACAATAAAAACGCGTCTCGTTGCCATGGAGCTCAAACACACGCTTGCTACCAGCAGCTTGATGCAGTCCGTCGATGTTTTGCGTCACCACCGCGCGCAACTTTCCCGCAGCTTCCAAGTCTGCCAACCACTTGTGAGCAATGTTTGGCTGGGCCTCCCCCAAATGATGAGAGTTTCTAAAATACGTGTAATACGCTGCGGGGTAATCAAAAAACACATCAAGCGAGAAGATCTCTTCAAGCGTAAAGTCTGGCGCCTTGCTGTAGGCAAAAGACTCCTCATTGTCGGGGTCAACCGTTACACCATTTCCCAGGTCATAGGCTTCTTTTTCCATGTCATAGCCGTCTTGGCCCAGGCCAATGGTCATGTTTTCTACCTTGATACCGCCCTGGCGATACAAACCGTTAGTACCCCTAAAATCTGGAATACCGCTTTCTGTTGACACACCTGCGCCACCAAAGAAAACAATGTTATCTGACGACTGAATCCAGTCTTTAAGCTGCTCAATCTTGGTCATTAGGCACCTCTAACCTAAAAAAGGGACCCGGATAAACTGGGTCCCTCGTCTCAAGCGCCGGAGCTCTTGGCGCTGAAAACGCTAGTAATCAAACTCGTCAGGAACATACTCGGTCAAGCATGCATCCAGACCGGCTTCAATTTCTTCATGGTCCATATGACGACCAATGAAGCAAAGCTTAGTTTGACGATCGCCCAGTTCATCATCCCATTCTGCGCGTAGCTCGGGTTTCTCGTCAAGAAGGGTTTCTCGCTCATCCTCTGGCAGCGATGCGTAGAACATGCCATTCTCGTAGAACTGGACCTGCTTGCCAGCCTGCTCAAATACGTAGCTCATCTCGGGGTCTTGCGAAATCCAGATGCTACCCTTGACGCGGATGATATTCTTTGGCCAGCTAGCCACAAACTGGTTAAGTTTGTCCAGGTCAAATGGCTGACGGCGGCGATACACAAAGGTAGTAATCTCGTACTCCAAAACCTCTGGGTCCTCGTGCTCCTCAGGGTGCTCCATTGCATCCATCCAGGCAGCGGAGGCGTAGGCTTTGTCAAAGTCAAAACGGCCCGTATTGATAAGCTCGCTCATTGGAATATTGCCGTTGACCGCCTCAACAATAACGGCGTCTTTCTGCAGGCCGCGAACAAGCGCCTTGAGCTCGTGAAGCTGCTCTGGAGTAACCAGATCGGTCTTGTTGAGCACCAGCGTAGAGCAGAACTCAATCTGCTGAATAAGCAGGTTCTCGATGTCGTCCTCTTCAATGTCTGGGTCGAGAAGATCGGCGCCGTTGTGGAACTCCTCAAACATGCGAGCACAGTCAACAACTGCGACGATGTTATCAAGGTTGAGGTGAGAGTGATTAGTTGCATGCTGGCTCTGATTGCAGAATGCAGAAATGTTATAGGTAATGGGGATTGGCTCGCAGATGCCCGAAGCTTCAATAATGATGTAGTCAAACTCCTCGGTATCGGCCAAATCACCCAACTGAAGTGCCAAGTCATTAGAAAGAGTGCAGCAGAGGCAACCGTTAGTGAGAGGAATAACGTCGCCTTCTTTAGCGTAGCCGCCGTCTTTAATAAGACCAGCATCAACGTTAATCTCGCCAATATCATTGACGATAACTGCTGCGTGAATACCTTCAGTGTTAGAGAGAATGTGGTTCAAAATAGTGGTCTTACCTGCGCCTAAATAGCCGGTAAGCAGCACAATTTTCACCTGCTTTGGTTCAGACATAGTGAGCTCCTTCAAATGTCAAACTTTTATATCAAAGAATAAACTTCTTGTTTGTAAAAGTGGGCCCTGACGCTTAAGTGAGTCAGGGCCCAACCTTCGCGTTACAAATTATCGAGCTGGAAGCTTAGAAGCTACCGCGATCAATAATCTTGCCTTCCTTCATGATGACGTCCATGTTCTCAGGCGTGAGGTCGCGGATGTTGTTAGCAACGTCGCCCTTGACTACGAGGATATCAGCGGAGAGGCCTTCCTTGACAGCACCAAACTCGTTCTCCTTGCCCAGCATCTTTGCGCCGTTGTAGGTAGCAGCTGCAACAGTATCAAGGATAGAGATGCCAACCTTCTCGACAAAGTCATACATCTCATCGATGGTGACGTAGCCGTAAGGAGTAACAAAGCTGAAGGAGTCGGAGCCGATGGTAATGGTGATACCCATATCATAAGCCTTACGCAGGTTAGCGTAGGTGCGTGCAAGGCCCTTCTCGACAACAGTCTCGCCTGGGAATGCGTCAAGCTCTGGAGTCCAGTCTGGTGGATAAGTTCCGTACCAAGTTGGCAGGAAGCCGATGGTTGGGGTGAAGTATGTTCCCTGCTCTGCCATAAGCTTCATGGTGCGCTCGTCAAGCTCAAAGCCGTGAATGAGCTGCTTGCAACCAAAGCGGACGCAGTCATATGCAGCGTCAAAGTTATTGTAGGAGTGAGCGTACAGAGGAATGCCTACCAGTGCGCACTCGTCAGCAATTGCCTTGATCTCCTCGGTGCAGAAGAGCTGCAGACGGTCGGAGTCCCAGCGCCAAATGCCGCCACCGGTTGCCCAGATCTTGATGCCGTCAGGCTCTTCACGGAGACGACGACGGATTGCCTTACGAAGCTCCCATGGACCGTCTACCTGGTCGCCCCAAGGGTGTCCGTCCTTGGAGATCTGCAGTGGCAGGTGGTGAGAGTCACCATGACCAGCAACGCGGCAAAGGCCAAGGCCAGTAGCAAAGATGCGAGGACCCTGCATAATGCCCATGTTAACGAGGTCGCGGATAGCAATACCATTGCGGCCAATCTCAACGACAGTGGTAAGGCCGTGGGTAAGAGCATCATAAGCCTGCTTGACTGCGCATGCCTGCTTCTGAGCAACGGACTCGATAACCCAGTCGTTATCGTTGTCGGTCAGGTTGCCGGAGAAGTGCAGGTGTGTATCAACAAGACCAGGCATTACGGTATGGCCAGATGCGTCACGTACCTCATATCCCTCTGGGACCTCTTTACGAGGACCAGCATAGGTAATCTTGTCGTCATCGATAAGGACAAGGGAGTCCTCAACTGGTGCAGCGCCAGTACCGTCAACGAGCTTGCCGCCTACAAAAGCATACTTACTCATGTTTCCCATCCTTCCTTTGTTGTCCGCTCACTTCTTTAAACGGACGAGGTTTACTTGCATAGTAAGCCCGGGTTAACTCCTATGGAATAAGTTAGCCATGGTTGCCGGTAAGCGGAGCAAAAATACCCATGAACGGATGTTCAGATATCAATAATTTCATATAAACATCTAAAGTATTTGATTACTTCATATTTGCTATGACTACATTGCATAGTTGTGTCAAAACAGTTTTTGTCCGGTATCCGTGGTAAGGTTGAGAAAACAAATTAAGGAGGGGCAATGTCTCAGAATTCTTCGTCGCAGTCCAGCTTTTTTGCACTTATTTCTCGCATGCGCTACATTGAGCGCTGGTCGCTTATGCGCAATTCTCGCTCAGAAAGTCTTGCTGAACACGCCCTTGACGTGGCTATTATTTCTCACTGCCTAGCAACTATTGCAAATGTGCGCTATCACAGAAATCTTGACGCAGATCGCGCGGCCCTTATTGGTATGTATCACGATGCATCAGAGATCATCACCGGAGACATGCCTACGCCTGTAAAGTATGCAAATCCAGAGATTAGAGATGCGTATCATCAGGTAGAAGCACGTGCCGAGAAAACCATTCTCTCCACACTGCCAGAAGACCTACAAGATGCCTATGCTCAGGTGCTTACTCACAGCACTGAGGCTTCAGAGAGTGAAGCTTATCTTAGAAAGCTTATTAAAGCTGCAGATAAGATTGCAGCACTCATTAAGTGTATTGAGGAGGCTCAGTCTGGAAACTCAGAATTTATTACCGCTGAAGCCTCAACTCGTGGAGTTGTTGAAGATTTAGCAGATTCTCTTCCAGAAGTGCGCGATTTTATGACAGAATTCCTACCTTCGTACGGAGAAACGCTTGATCAGCTTCTGTAAAGAAACGCTGATTTTGCCTGCTTGTTAAGGAGTTGCTTTGCGCGCACTACATGCACGTTTGCCTAAAAACTTTGTTCTGGAAGAGCGCTTAGAGGCGTATTCCAGCGTTATTGAGCCTCATCCAGAGACTTTGAGAGGTACGTGGGCTTCTGCGTGTGCGCCAATTACTGCTGAGGGGCATGTTCCCTTCTCTGAGGTCCGTGTAGACCTTGGCTGCGGCAAGGGATCTTTTACTGCCGCTCAAGCTAAGGCAAATCCTAATGTGCTTTTTGTA
Organism: uncultured Atopobiaceae bacterium; assembly: GCA_963544765.1. Taxonomy (GTDB): domain Bacteria; phylum Actinomycetota; class Coriobacteriia; order Coriobacteriales; family Atopobiaceae; genus Lancefieldella. The sequence continues at coordinate 6,084 of CAUUGK010000011.1, read as the reverse complement.
GCCATTGATACAGAACCTATCTGTATTTCATATGCTGCAAAAACAATTTGTGAAGCAGGAGTGCCTAACGCCATCGTAGTTCCTGGTACCGGTATGAAGATTGATGAGTACTTCTCGCCAGAAGAGGTCTCTGTTATTTACCTCAACTTCCCTGCACCATTTCCTCGAATCAGGCAGGCAAAGTTGCGCCTCACTGATGCTGAACGTCTTATGCAGTACAGAAATGTTCTAACTAAAGAGGGCGTTGTTCGTCTTAAAACGGATAGCCAGCCACTTTTTGATTTTTCTCTTGAGCAAGTTGAAGTTGCTGGATACAACTTTATTTGGAAAACGCGAGATGCTCAAAACGATTTTCCTCACGATGTTCCTAGTGAGTACGAACAAAAACTTGGCGCCCAGGGCGCTAAGGTTCATGCCTACCTGATTGCTCCGGGTCCTGTACCAGCAGATTTCACACCCACAGAGCCTGTCAGTCTTGTTGACTACCTTCCAGAAGACTTAGAGTCACTAACCTACGTTCCTCATGGCATGGAAAGCACGGTCCGCAATCTTGCAAACCGTGCTCGTAGACTTCGTAAGAAGGCTCAGTAATTTGTAGTCGGCTATGTGTAGAATCAACCGTTTGTGAAAATAACCTTTGTAGGAGCACTCCTTTGCGAGCGCTCCTTTTTTAAGCAAGCAACCTTGGCCTCTTTTACTTGATTGACTTAATATTCAGGGCTCTGGTGGAATTAAGAACTGCAAGCACCATAACGCCCGTGTCTCCAAAGACTGCTAGCCACATGGGAGCTAAACCAAAGGCTGCAAGAATCAAAATAGCAACCTTAACACCAATGGCAAACACAATATTTTGCTTTGCAATGCCCAAGGTATGACGAGCAATTTTTACAGCCTTTGAGAGCTTAGAGAGCTTGTCGTCCATAAGAACTACGTCGGCAGCCTCAATAGCAGCATCAGATCCCAAAACGCCCATAGCAACGCCGACATCGGCGCGAGCAAGAACAGGTGCATCATTGATGCCGTCGCCGACAAAGGCAAGGGATTTACCAGCAGTCTTCTGAGCGAGAAGACCTTCGACCGCAGCTACCTTATCCTGTGGAAGCAGCTCAGAGCGAACCTCGGTGATGCCCATCTTAGCTGCAATCTCTTCTGCAACGTCGCGTTTATCGCCCGTGAGCATAACAACCTTAGATACACCAACGTTCTTGAGGGAAGCGATTGCTGCTGGAGCATCAGCTCGTTCGCGGTCAGAAATAACAATGTGGCCCATGTAGGTTCCATCAACAGCCACGTGAATGATGGTTCCGTGGTTCTCACAGGCCTTCCAAGAAGCTCCTACGCTCTCCATAAGTGCGCAGTTACCAACGGCGACGTTCTTACCATTCACGTTAGCGCAGATGCCCTGACCAGCAATTTCTTTGATGTCCGTGATAACACAGTCATCGTCCTCGCTTGGATAAGCAGCACGAAGAGCTGCAGCAATGGGGTGCGTGGAGTGCATCTCAACGTGAGAGGCTAGGTGCAGAAGGTCCTTCTCGCCAATGGTTTGAGGGTGAACAGCCAGGACCTCAAAGACACCCTCGGTCAGTGTGCCGGTCTTGTCAAATGCAACGGTATCAAGGGTTGAAAGCGTATCAATGTATGCAGAACCCTTAATCAGGATGCCTTCCTTTGAAGCGGCGCCAATGCCGCCGAAGAAGGACAGTGGCACAGAAACTACCAGCGCGCATGGGCAAGACGCAATAAGGAAGGTGAGCGCCCTTACAACCCAGGTAGAAGCGTTAGCTACAAAGTCTCCCGAAAGCAGTGGTGGCAAAAACGCCAGCGCAATGGCACTGTAAACAACTGCTGGAGTATACACGCGAGAAAAACGACGAATAAAACTCTCACTCTTGGACTTGTTCTGGTTGGAGCTCTCTACCAGCTTAATAATGCGGGAAGCAGTAGAGTCTTCAAAGAGGTGGGTAACGCGAGCACGAACCACGCCAGAAAGGTTTACGCAGCCCGAAATAATGGTATCCCCCACCGTTGCGTCACGAGGCACGCTCTCACCAGTAAGAGCAACGGTATCAAGACTGGTAGAACCCTCGACGATTTCTGCGTCAACAGGGACACGGTCGCCAGGCTTTACCACGATAATCTCTCCTAGCCCAACTTCTTCTGGAGAGATAGTAAGCAGCTGTCCGTCACGTTCAACCGTTGCGCTGTCAGGACGAATATCCATAAGCTTAGCAATTGATTTCTTGCTGTTGTCAGAAGCAAGGTGCTCAAACACCTCACCTACCTGGAAGAACAGCATGACAAAAACAGCCTCATCAAACATAGGAGAGCCGTTAGGAACAAAGCCAATGAGCAAAGCACCAATGGTAGCAATGGTCATGAGCAGGTCTTCGTTAAAACACTCACCCTCAGTAATACTCTCCCATGCCTCTAGCACAACATCGTATCCAGCCACAGCATAGGGTAACAGATAGACCAAAAGTGCCTGCCAAAGCTGCAGGTTAAAGGTGTGTTCAATCACATAAGCTACTACTAGCAGAACAGCAGAACAGACAATGCGAGCAATCTTAACCTTTGTCTTCGAGCTCATAGCTCCTCCTCGGGTAGGTTGTTACGCCTAGTCTACTACATAAATCTATATATGTACATATATTCATACAATAATATTTATGAGCTTTGTTATGAAAAACTCCACGGGCGAGAAACCCGTGGAGTCCCAGATAAACCTATAAATTTTGGCCGTAGTTTAAGCCAAACGCTCTTCTCGCCAATTAAAAACTAGCTGATCAGCGATGCCGGGGTTGGGACAAATCCCTCAAAAATGACAGGCGCACCTTCAAGCTCGGAGGCAATCATATCCTCCTCATTTCTGACGGTCCAGGTAATGAGATGTGCGCCCATGGTATTGCAAGCCAGCTTAACAAAGGGGTTCTTGCGGTCCTCAAACTTGTATGCAATGAAGTCTGGACGACCAACCGAATTACCAAAGAGAGCTGTAGCGCCAGCTCGTGTAGCAATGTTCATGTGCTTGGTCTGACGGTCAACCAGGAAATTCTCTGAGAGCTGGCCACGAAGCATCTCAGGACGGTTCTGACGCAACCACTGCAAAACGCGAGGATCAAAGCTCTGAATGCATGCACGAACGGGACAAAGATCAAGAGCCTGCATAATCTTTTCTGTCAGCTGCTCAGCGTTATTGTTGCGCGTCTTAGCCTCAATAATCAAAGGTGCAGGTAGCTCACCGGAGCCACTCCATGCATAAACCTCAAGGACTTCCTCAAATGTTGGAATCTGCTCATCGGTAGCAAGAAGCCTCAAACCACGGAGCTCCTCCAGTGTGGACTCCTCAACAATCTTCTGTACGCCACAAAGACGGTCAAGTGCTGAATCGTGAACAACAACCAGCTTATTGTCTGCGGTCAGGTGAACATCAACTTCGGAGCCAAAGCCCTTCTCGACAGCTGCGCGGAAAGCAAGCAGGGAGTTCTCTGGAATGCCAGCCTCGTTGTTGTAGAGGCCACGGTGAGCGTAGCGATGACGAGCAATCTCGTGCCAACGCTCCAGAAGTAGGCGATCATTTTGCTTGCGAGGAGCAATGGAATAAGCACCGTATGCAGCCAAACCAAGAGCAGCACCAGCCACAACGCCACCAGCAATTGCAACGTTTCTGAGCGTCTTGCGTTTTTTGGTAGAGGCTAACAAAGCGTCAGAATCCTGTCCATCTTGAGCAGCAATTTCCTCAACTACATCTGCAACTGCGATATCTGCGGCAGCATCCTGATGCTCAGCCAGGGTCTCCCCCATCTCTTCAAGCGACTCTGCAGTGCTTGCAAGCTGCTTTGAAAGCTTGTTCTTTGGGCGAGAAAAACGATTCTCTAGATTAGACTGAAGCTGTGCCTGAGCAGCCAAAACTGAAGTCTGAGCCGAACGAAGCGCAGACTGAGCGCGAGCGACTGACGACTGAATAGCATCGCCGCTTGGCAGTGCTGGCCTAATATGAGCATTAAACCCAGCGGTAATCTGCTCTTTAGCGATATTGCCTGCTAAGTTAGCAGCCTTAGAAGCCGTTGTAGCAAGCAGCTTTCTTCCAGCCTCGGATTGAAGTGCTGCCTTTGCGGCATACTGAGTAATTGCTAAACCTGCAGCTCTCACTGCAGCTCTCTTAATAAAACGACCAATCATGTGGGCTCCCTTCAATCTAGCTTTATTCTATCAGTCCAGCTCTCGCTTTTTTGCTACGTATTGCGACTTTCTGTGCGTAATCAGTATCTTTGTCTGTTCAAAATCGAGTAGTATGTAGTCCACTAACTACTATCTCAGGAGCATCATGGCTGTTATAAAACAAAAACACGCGCTCTACCTGTATAAACTACTCAAAGCAACCATTGGCGTCTCTAAGCAGACTCCCCTCTCTGCCGTTGAGGGCGTGCTCATTGAAGACGACCTTGCGCCGCAGGATTTTGGCTTTGACGACATCCGCACGCTCATGGAGGCGTGCTCCGATTTCATCAAAATCACTGCGTTCAAAAAAGGCTACGTCTACGCAACGCTTCTGACCTTTGATACCTTTGAGGCCGCCCTTGCTGCTGGCGAGAAAAACGTCGAGGCGCAAAACAACGGCAAACCTTGGAAGCGCCGCCGTGGGACAAAGTCCATTCGAGCTCTCAAGCCAAAGCACCTGGTAGTTGAAGCGGAACCTGAAGTTGAGGAGCTTCCTGCACAGGAAAAGTCGACGGAGTCAGAGGAACTGACTGTCACAGAGGGCTCGGAGGAACCGTCTGTTGCAGCGACGCCTACTGCAGAGGCGCCTGAAGAAGACCTCCAGCAAGAATCTGCCAATGATGCCACACCAGTACCTGACAAGACCGAAACACCAGCTCCAGAGCATAAATCTGCCGAGCTAACAGTGCCCGAGCCTGTAGTGCCCGAGCCTGTAATGCCCGAGCCTGTAGTGCCCGAGCCTACCATCTCGCTTACCGTTACCTACAATCCCTACGACGGCTCCGATGAAGAGAAGACGCTTGAGGCTGCTCCTTCAGTATTGCAACAGGCACTGAATGCAACAAGTTCTGTCTCTAGCTCTACAGTTTCTGAATCCCAGGCTTCTATGCAGGCAATCAATCAGAATGAGACTTCCACCTCTACCTCAACATACCCTGCCAATTTTGAGGAAGACATCCACGTCAACAACGAGCTTCTCGGCATTTTGTATCAGATGGCTCCCGTCGACGCCAACGTTCTCAAGCAGCTGGAAGAAGACTTCAAACTTGCAGAGTCTTCTCGCGCGCTCATTTCCAAGGGCGGTACGTTCACATTCAACACACGTTACAAGAAACCACAGACTGACGAGGTTATTACCGCTACCATTCGTAAGTCTAAGCGCGGTGCTCTGCGTCCCTGGACGCTCTTGAAGCTCAGCGTTTCTGCAGATGAGCTGCAGGATCAGACAGTTGATGTGCTTCGCGGACTGCCAAAGTCTGCCATTGCTTCGTGGGAAAAGCTTCCTGCCGCAGCAAAGCAGCTACCTATCAACCCTGTTGACGTGGTTATGAACGAGGCTCCTGTCTCCGACTGGAATGCGCTTTGCACCACCTATCTGAGCGACGCACCCTCGTTACAAGCGGCACAGGCTTGCCTTTCCGCGGCGTACGTCTACAGAAAGAACGAGCAGCAGCTCATGCATACCGACGCCGACTTCTCGCTTCCCATCACAGTTGCCTCGCCCCTGCTCTTTGACCCCGAGTGCGGATTTGATGACAACTCGTCTCTGGTGCAAAACGCCTTGCGAGCTGCAAAGCGCGGCTGGCGTATGGCGGTTGAGCTCTACAATCCGTCCAAGCACTGCATCTACCTTGCACTTCCCACCTCTGATGGCGAGAAACCCCTTGCGCTGGTATTTGATACATCAGCAGAAGGTCCTTATCACGTTATTACAACACTGACTATTGAAGAGGCATACCCACTCGCACGTATCTTCTCTGATGGTCTACCTGCATGGATTATGCCGGAATAACCTCAGCTCACGGACAAGCTTCCTTCACGAAACAGCTCACATAACTGGTCACCAAAAAAGCCGCGTCGTGT
>CAUUGK010000010.1:0-27863 GCA_963544765.1 uncultured Atopobiaceae bacterium | reverse complement strand
GCTGACCTGGACATCATTGTTGAGCGTGCTCAGAAGACCAACGAGTGGGGTCGCGCTCCTTATGGATTTACAACTGATCGCTTCCGTCAGGCAATTCTTGATACCGACGCATACGGTAGGGCAGTTGCTTCTGGCGAGAAGGACCAAGAGACAGCAGCTCTTGATGTAATTGCTGCACATGCTCCTTCAGCTGAGACGGCTGTATCACGCAAGATGTAGTTGCAAGTAATCTGAAGAATCACTTTAGGAAGAGGACTTGTAGGAGCCAGCTTTCTTAAGTCGCTTTACGGTTATATAAAAAGTTTATGTATCAAATGGCAGTTTATTTGGATAAGCTGCCATTTCTTTTAGTTGCAAATTTTATTCACTATTATTAACAAAAATCGGCAAAACAAAAAATAACGCGTACGGTCGTTTTTTATCGGTGAAAGTTATATTGACTGTTTTTCATCGTGTTTTACCTTGTAATGGTTTATCTTAGTAACTATCAGCTACGAGTATTTATGGATAACAAATCTATAAAATTCGTAGATTTCATAGATAAGCGCGGGGGTGAGCATGGCAGAGTTAAATGCATCGTTAGCAGTGAGTGATCAGGATGCATACTTGTTTGCGCAAGGGAAATGGTTTCAGAGCCACAAGAAATTAGGTGCACACCCTGCGGTTCAAGAAGATGGAGTTGAAGGTTATCATTTTGCGGTTTGGGCCCCCAATGCAGCCTCTGTCTCTGTTGTTGGAGACTTTAATAATTGGGATGATACCGTCAACGTTCTTTCTCGTTCAAAACACGGCGGAATCTGGGAAGGTTTTATTCCAGGAATCACCTCGGAAGTATTGTATAAATTCCTGATTGTATCCGCTTCTGGACAGAAGATTTTTAAGGCTGACCCCTATGGTACCTATGCGGAGGTCAGACCACATACGGCATCTATTACGTTTGACCCAGACGTGTACGTTTGGGAAGACGAAGCATGGATGAAAAGGCGTGCAACACTTAAGTTCCTGCATAGTCCTCTTAACATCTTTGAAGTTCATCTTGGGAGCTGGAAGCAGCATACTGACCGGACTGCCCAAGAGGAAGATTCTGCTGATACAGAGAATGTAGAGCAGGTCGGAGAACCCAAGGACTATTTTGATACCAGCGTAGATGCCTTCTATACCTATGATGATCTCTCAGAAGAGCTGGTAGCCTATGTTAAAGATATGGGCTACACCCACATTGAGCTTCTCCCTGTTATGGAGCATCCTTTTGATGGATCTTGGGGTTATCAGGTAACGGGTTATTTTGCTCCCACCTCAAGGTATGGCAATCCTGCCCAGTTCAAACACTTTATTGACTGCTGTCATCAGGCTGGCATTGGCGTCATTTTGGACTGGGTCCCAGGAGGCTTCTGTAAAGATGCTCATGGTCTAGCGGAGTTTGATGGTACCAAGCTCTTTGAAGAAAAAGAGCATCCTAACTGGGGAACTCTTAAGTTTGATCTTACTCGTGGTGAGGTTAGAAGCTTCCTTGTTTCTAACCTGCTCATGTGGCTGAAGGACTATCACGCTGACGGCATTCGTGTTGACGGTGTCAGCAGCATGCTGTATCTAAATTTTGGTATCGATGATCCTTCTCAGAAGCGCTTTAACTATAAGGGCACAGAGGAAGATTTGGATGCAAGCGCTTTCTTGCGCCTCTGCAACGAGACTGCTCAAAAAGAACATCCCGATATTTTGATGATTGCAGAAGAGTCTACGGCATGGCCGCTGGTTACCTATCCTCCCGAGGTTGGGGGACTTGGCTTTAACCTTAAGTGGGACATGGGTTGGATGAATGATACGCTGCACTATTGTCAGACTGATTTCCCTTATAGACCAGGTAACCACCGTCTTCTGACCTTCTCCAGCATGTATCAGTTCAATGAGAATTTTGTGCTGCCACTCAGCCATGACGAGGTTGTGCATGGTAAGTGCAGCCTTATTCAGCGCATGCCTGGAGATTGGTGGAGACAGTTTGCTGGCATGAGGGCTTTGGCGCTTCATCAGATGACTCATCCGGGCGCTAAGCTCAACTTTATGGGCAACGAGATTGCGCAGTTTATTGAGTGGCGCTACTACGAGGGCATTGAGTATTACCTGACTGAGGAGTATCCAACTCACGCTCACCAGCAGGCATTTATTAAGGCTCTTAATCATTTTTATAAGAACCATCCAGGACTTTGGCAGTATGCCTACGACAACCGTGGATTTGATTGGATTGACGCAGACAATAATGAGCAATCAATCATCTCGTTTGTTCGTCACGGAAGAAAACCTTCCGAGGACCTGGTTATTCTCATCAATTTTGACGTTGCAACCCATCAGAACTTCCGTTTAGGCATGCCTTCTGCAGGCGTGTGGAAAGAAGTATTCAATTCCGACGCAAAAGAGTTTGGCGGTTCGGGTATTGTGAATACTAAGAAACTTTCCACCAAGCCAGTGGCATGGAATGGAAGAGATTATTCGGTAGAACTGTCTGTTCCTCCGCTTGGTGGCATTGTTTTAGCGTTTGAGAAAGAACTTCCAAAGAGGGGGAAGCATGGCCGTAAATAACGGACAAAACATTTTTACCGATAAACAAGATTTTGAAGAGCAGTATCGCGATACGTTCATCAAGATTCTTGGCAAATACTATGGAGAGTGCACTGATCAGGAGCGCTATAACGTTCTTGCTCACCTCATTGCAGAAAAGGCGCGAGAAATTCAGTCAACCTCCTATATTCACGCTGACAAGCAGGTCTATTACTTTTCCCTTGAGTTCCTTCTAGGACCACTACTTGAGAATTACCTACTCAATCTTGGTATCACCGATGTTGTTGCAGAGGGCCTTAAAGAGATGGGCACCTCTCTTCAGGAGCTTGCTGCTCAGGAGGTAGACCCTGGCCTTGGCAATGGTGGTCTGGGTAGGCTTGCCGCGTGCTTCCTGGACTCCATGGCACACGAGGGAATGGCTGGCTTTGGTAATGGTATGAGATACCGCTACGGCCTTTTCCGCCAGGAGATTAAGGATGGACGCCAGGTAGAGCGTACCGATAACTGGTTGGCAAATGGATATCCTTGGGAAGTCAGAAAAGACGATTCCAGCGTACTGGTGCGCTTTGGTGGCACAGTTGTAAGGCATGAGGACGAGAATGGCAACTTCTGGTTCTCGCAAGAGGGTGGCCAGGTAGTAAGGGCTGTTCCATACGATGTGCCTATTGTTGGCTATGGCGCAAAGACCGTAAATAAGCTGCGTCTTTGGTCTGCAGAGCCAGCAGAGGAAGACTTTGATCTTGATGCTTTTAACGCCGGCGATTATGCACGTGCTAATAAGTTTCGCTCTGACGTTGAGGCAATTTCAACCATTCTGTATCCAAATGACTCTGGTGAGCACGGACGCATTCTTCGCTTGAAGCAGGAGTACCTGTTTGTTTCTGCTGGTCTTCAGTCTATTCTTCGTGCTTATAAGGATAAGTACGGTGAGGATTGGGATCACTTTGCAGATCACGTCTGCATCCACACCAACGATACGCACCCAGCAATGTGCGGACCAGAGCTTATGCGTCTGCTTGTCGATGACCATGGCGTTGACTTTAACGAGGCATTTGATATCGCGAGAAACGCAATCTCTTATACCAACCACACCGTTATGCCTGAGGCTCTTGAGAAGTGGCCTATCAACACCTTCCGTGAGCTGCTTCCTCGCCTGTATATGTTTATTGATGAGGTTGATCGCCGCTATAAGGAGCAGCTGCTGGCTGAGTCTAACGGCAACACCGAACTTCTCGCTTCAACAGCTGTGTTGTGGGATAACACCGTTCGTATGGCTAACCTCTCTATTCTGTTTAGCCACTCGGTCAATGGTGTCTCTGACCTGCACACAAACATTTTGAAGCAGAGTGTTTTGAAGGATTTCTACAAGCTTCGTCCAGAAATATTTAATAACAAGACTAACGGCATCTGCCACCGTCGTTTCTTGGCACAGGCAAACACCTCATATGCAAAACTTATTTCTGAGGCTATTGGTACCGGTTGGCTTGATGATGCCAACGAGCTCAAGAAGCTCTCTGCCTATGAGAATGATGCCGAGTTCTTGGACAAGATGGACGCTGCAAAGAGAGAAGAAAAAGAGCGTCTTGCTGCATACGTCAAGAAGACAACCGGTGTTGAGATGGATACCAATACCATCTTTGATACGCAGGTAAAGCGTTTCCATGCGTACAAGCGCCAGCTGCTTAATGTCTTTAAGATTTTGTATCTCTACAACCGTATGCTTGATGATCCGGGTTATAAGCCAGCGCCAACAACCTTTATTTTCTCAGGTAAGGCTGCTCAGAGCTATACCTTTGCAAAGGAAGTCATTCGACTTATTCACTCCGTTGCAGACGTGGTTAACAACGACGAGCGCATTGAGGGTCGTCTGAAGATTGTCTTTATTCCAAACTTTGCTGTTTCAAATGCACAGCTTATCTACGCTGCATCTGATATTTCAGAGCAGATTTCGGTTGCTGGTGCAGAGGCTTCTGGTACTTCAAACATGAAGCTTATGATGAATGCGGCCCTGACCCTTGGAACCTATGATGGTTCAAATATTGAGATCTCTGAGCTTGCAGGACCAGAGAACATCAAGATTTTTGGTCTTCGTGCAGACGAGGTCCAGCAGGTATATGCTTCCGGCACCTACTTTGCACAAAACCTGCTTAACCAGAACCCAACGCTGGCTCGCATTGTCAATATGCTGACCGATGGTTCTTTGAGCCGACTCTCTGGCAACTTTGAGTCAATTCGTGACTATCTGCTGATTAACAATGATCCTGACCTGGTGCTTATTGACTTTGATGCCTATGTGAAGGCATGGGAAGAGCTTACTCAGTCCTATGCAGATCGTCGTAGCTGGAATGCTCGCGCACTTCACAATACCGCAAACTCTGGTTTCTTCTCGGCTGATAGAACTATCAGGGAGTACATGGAAGATATTTGGCACGTGTAAGGATCTGCGTTTAGGTTCAATCGTCGTATGGCGTTGAGAATATAGGCCTCTGTTGGGGAGAGAGGAGATTTGGATATGAGCAAAAGGGAATGTCTTGCAATGCTACTTGCGGGAGGACAGGGAAGCCGCTTAGGTGCTCTGACCTCAAAAGTAGCTAAACCTGCTGTCTCGTTTGGTGGCAAGTTCCGCATTATTGACTTTGCATTATCCAACTGCGCAAATTCAGGAATTTCTACGGTAGGTGTTTTGACACAGTACCGTCCGTATTTGCTTCACTCTTACGTGGGATCAGGTAGTGCTTGGGACCTTGATGAGCGCGGTGGAGGAATTTCTATTCTGCCTCCCTTTGCAACACAGTCTGGTGGTGCATGGTATGCGGGAACCGCAGATGCCGTCACCCAGAATATTGGCTACATTGAGCAGAACAACCCTGATTACGTACTAATTCTCTCTGGCGATCAGCTTTACCGTATGGACTACGGCGAGATGCTCGCTTGCCATAAGAAAAATAATGCAGACCTAACGATTGCTGTCATGCCTGTTCCTTGGGAAGAGGCTTCTCGCTTTGGCATCATGTCCATTGATGATGAGGATAGAATTACCAAGTTTTCCGAGAAACCCAAGGAGCCAGAGTCCAACCTGGCGTCCATGGGAATCTATATCTTTAACGCAGACCTGCTTCTTGAGACCTTGCGTGAGGACGCAAAGAACCCTGAATCTTCTCACGACTTTGGTGGCGATATCATTCCAGCGTTGCTTGATGATGGCAAGCGTCTGTTTGCCTACCGCTTTGAGGGCTTCTGGCGCGATGTAGGCACCATTGCAAGCTATCACGAGACCAGCATGGATTTGCTGGGCTCTGAGCCTAAGTTTGACATCTTTTCGGACAAGTTCCCTATTTTGTCCAATGCTTCCACCCGTCCTCCAGCGTATATTGGCGCTTTCGGCGAGGTAGATGACTGTCTGGTAAGCAACGGTTGCCAGGTCTTTGGTTATTCTCGCCATTCAATTTTGTCTACGGATGCCGTTATTGGCGAGGGAGCTCGCGTTATTGACTCCGTGCTTCTTCCTGGCGCAGAAGTTAAGCCTGGTGCGGTGGTAATTCGTGCAATCCTTGGTGAGAACGCTGTGGTCGAGAAGAACGTCCACGTCGGTAGTTCTGACCTTAATAAAGAGATTGCTGTTGTTGGAAATGATGTAGTGGTTGAAAGAGGTGAGCACTAATGAAAAGGGTAATTGGACTTATTACCTGCAATTATGCTTCTACTAATATGGAAATCGCCAACGATGTACGCCCAATTGCATCTATGCCTTTTTTTGGAAGATATCGCCTGGTAGATTTTCCTCTTTCAAACATGGTCAATTCTGACATTAGTACCGTTGGCGTAATAATGCCATTTAATTATCGCTCACTTATTGATCACCTTGGCTCTGGTAAAGATTGGAACTTGGACCGCAAGAGCGGAGGCTTGTTTATTTTGCCAGGATCCGCTTTTGGTACCTCTCATGCAGGCGCTCGTTTCCTGCTCAGAGATCTGATTTCCAACAGGCCTTATCTTGAGAGAACTGACGCAGAGTATGTTCTGCTGTCCACTTCAAACTTTGTTTTTAACTCTGATCTTACAGAGCTGCTTGATCAGCATCTGGAGTCTGACGCAGATATTACTATGATGACCTACACCACTCGTTATAACGATAGAGACGTTGTTGGTGTTGAGCTTGACGGTGATCGTGTGGTTAAAACGCACAATGGTGTCCAGCGCGGAGACGAGGCTTCTCTTGACTGCTTTATTATCAAGCGTGACCTGCTTATTGACATGCTTGATTGGTATAGCGCTACCGATTACCTTGACCTCTTTGAGGCGCTTCATGCTGACTACAACCGTGTTAAGGTTCGTATCTTCCATTTTGAGGGTCATGTAGCATCTATCTTCTCAAAGAACTCTTATTATCTGGCCAACATGGAGCTTTTGAACCCCATGCCAGCAAATGAGCTCTTTACCCCAGAGCGTTCCATTAAGACAAAGGCTCACGATACCGCTCCTGCAAAATTTGAGATTGGCTCTAAAGTTAGCAACTCAACCATTTCTGCAGGTTGTCGTATCCGTGGATCTGTTACCGGTTCCATCCTTGGTCGTAACGTCATCATTGAGCGCGGCGCAGTAGTACGCGATTCTATTGTGATGGAAGGTTGCATTGTTAAGGAAGGTTCTGTAGTCGAGCACGCTATTGTAGACCGTTCTAACATTATTCCTGCAGGTACTGAACTTCGTGGTACCAGAGAAGAAATTCTTCTTCAGCGTAAAAACAATAAGAGGGTGGCGTAATAATGTCCCAAGTCTCCAAACGTCGCAAACTTCGCGTCGTCTATGCAACTTCTGAGGTAGCACCTTTTTCTAAGACGGGCGGCCTTGGAGATGTCTCGGGTTCATTGCCACAAGCACTTAAAAAAGTAGGAGCTAGAGTGGCGGTTATTTCGCCACTCTACAGCTCCATTAAGCCCGAGTGGAAACAAAAGATGAAGAAGGTCTACGAGCTTCAAGTGCCTCTTTCGTGGCGCTTTGAGTATTGTGGGCTTTGGCATCTGGTTCATGAAGGCGTTGATTTTTACTTTGTAGATAACGAGTCTTACTTTGCTCGTGATGGCCTCTATGGCTACTTTGATGATGGAGAGCGCTATGCGTTCTTCTCAAAGGCTCTTTGTGAGCTTATTGCTCATGTCCCAGAGCTCTCCTGCGACGTTCTGCACTGCAATGACTGGCAAACTGCATTAGCACCCGTATTTTTACGCGAGCATTATCAGGGCGTCCCTGAGGTCCAAAACGTTAAGACGGTTTTCTCCATTCATAACGTTAAGTTCCAGGGACAGTTTACTGACAAGATGCTCAGCGACGTGCTAGGTCTTGCAGATATTCCAGCAGCAGTTGACCAGTTAAGGTGTGATGCATGCTCCATCAATTTTATGAAGGGTGCGCTTTGCTACTCCGATTATCTGCTTACCGTTAGCCCAACGTATGCCCGTGAGCTGCAGACAGAGCACTTCGGAGAAGGGATGGATGATATCTTCCGTCGCCGACAAAGTGTTCTGCGCGGAATTTTAAACGGTATTGATATTGGTGCTTGGTCGCCTGCAAACGATTCTTACATTCCACAGAACTTCTCGTCACGTCATATGGAAGGTAAGGCTGAGTGTAAGCGTCAGCTGCAAGAGGAGCTGGGCCTTGAGGTAGATCCCAACGCACCACTTGCGGTAATGGTTACGCGCTTGACCAACCAGAAGGGTTTGGGCCTGATTCGCTATGCGATGGACCGTCTCATTTGTGCAGGTATTGAAGTTGCTGTTTTAGGAACGGGCGATGCCGAACAAGAAGATGCTATGCGCTTCTTTGATGAGCACTATGGCAACCGTATGGCTGCACGTATTGAGTTTGATATTGCGCTTTCTCACCGCATGTATGCAGGTGCGGATATGTTCTTGATGCCATCAGAGTTTGAGCCTTGCGGTCTTTCTCAGATGATTTCTATGCGTTATGGCACGCTTCCTATTGTTCGCGAGACGGGCGGTCTGGCAGATTCTGTAAAACCGTACAACCAGTTTACGGGAGAAGGAACCGGCTTTAGTTTTGCCAATCAAAACGCAGATGAAATGGCAGATATTATTCTGTACGCCGCCGATGTTTATAGAAACGATAAACAAGCGTGGGCAAATCTTGTAAAACAGGCGATGGCAGAGGACTTTAGTTGGCATAATGCTGCAAATGAATATCTTGACGTGTATCATTTACTACACCCTGAGATTATTAGGTATGTACGTCGTCGAGATTGGTAAGAATGCAGGCTTTTCACAACACCTCAAACATTGTTTGTAGAGATCCAAAAGGCGCGGTAGAACTAGGTACTTCAGCAACAATCAGAATATTTGCTTGGGACGATGATGTTCAATCAGTAACGCTTCGTCTCTGGCAAGAGTATGGCCCTGAATCGTCTTCAGAGGCCCAAGTTCTGTCTGGCGAGAAACGCGTGGTGATGCAAAAGAGTGATTTTGCTGGCGCGCTTCCGACTGGCGTACCTGACTATGCGCAGTGCTTTGAGGCAATTGTTAAACCAGCTGCTACGGGCCTTATTTGGTATCGTTTTGAGCTTCAGGCTTCTGACGGAGCAGTTTGGTCATATGGTGCTCAAGAAAATAGATGCACCGGTGTTGGTAGCTTTGCCTATGGCGAGCCACCATCATTTCAGATTACTTGCTATAAGTCTCGTGACAGCTTTGCAGGTGTAGAAGACCCTAGCTGGTACAAGGGTGGAGTTGTCTACCAGATTTTCCCTGACAGGTTCGCACGAGATGCAAACTGGCACGAACGTACCAAGCAGGCGCTTGCTGTTCCAAGAAATGGGGTTTCTCGCCAGCTGGTTGAAGACTGGGAGAAGACCCCTGAGTATCAGCACGACGCCAACGGCCGCGTGACTGAGTGGGATTTCTACGGCGGTTCTTTGGCTGGTATTGAAGAGAAGCTTTCCTACTTGGAAAACCTTGGAATAACTGCGCTTTATTTGAATCCTATCTATGCTGCTTCTAGTAATCATCGCTATGATATTGCGGATTATTTGGAAGTTGATCCCGTGTTGGGCACCGTAGAGGATTTTGAACGCCTCTGCGTTAAAGCTGCTGAGCATGGTATTTCTATTATTTTGGATGGCGTATTTAATCACTGTGGCGCTGATTCAAAATACTTTAATAAATTCTCGAACTACTCTGAACCAGGAGCAGTTCAGCAGGCTGGTTCTGCCTATGATAAGTGGTTTACGTTCCATGAGGATGGAACATATGAGAGTTGGTGGGGCGTTGATGCACTGCCAACTATTGTGTCTGAAAATCCTGACTACCAGGAGTTTATTTGTGGCGAGAATGGCGTTATTAGAACGTGGCTGCGCCGAGGTGCTCGTGGTTGGCGTTTAGATGTTGCTGACGAGCTCTCTGATTCGTTTATTCAGAAGATTCGTGCTGCTGCACTTGCAGAGCGTAGTGATGCGGTCATTATTGGAGAAGTCTGGGAGGACGCAAGCAACAAGCGTGCGTATGGAAAACTCAGACAGTATCTTGAGGGCCTAGAGCTTGACGGTCCTATGAATTATCCTCTGCGTAAATCTATTCTTTCATTTTTGATGAATGAGGTTGGTGCTGAGGCAACTGTTTTAGCCCTTGAAGAGCTTTGGGAAAACTATCCTCACGAGGCGTTTTATTCTTGCCTCAACGTGTTTGGAACGCATGATAAAGAGCGACTGATTAACGTAGTTGCTGGAGCTCCAACTCCCGATTCTCTTTCTGCTCATGAGCAGGTAACGTATAGACTTTCTTCTGATCAACGCGGCCTTTCTAAGGCTCGTATGTGGCAGACGGCCGTACTACAGATGACACTTCCCGGTGTTCCATCAGTCTATTACGGTGATGAGATGGGCGTTGAAGGGTTTGTTGACCCAACAAATCGCGCAACTATGCCCTGGCCTGGAAGTAGCCCTCGTGCGGACTTAGATTACTTGCATATGTACCGCAATGCTATTGCGCTCAGGAAAACCCTTCCACTACTGGTAAATGGTTCGTTTGAGCCATTTGTCCCAGAATGTGGATCTGATGATGTTCTGGCATTTTGGCGCAAACCTCTGCAGATGGATACTAAGCTTCAGCAGCAGAATGATTTTGCGTCTGGCATTTGCGTTCTAGTAAACAAGAGTCGCTCAGATGCAAAAACAGTCTATGTTTCTGTACCTCAAAATATGCAGGTTATTGACGTTATTAGTGGCCAATCAGTCCCCGTTAAGGACGGCAAAGCAGAGGTCTTTTTGTGGCAGCTTGGATGTACGGTCTTAAACGTGCGGCCAGCTCACAGGCTGCAAAAGCCCCTTGAGCCTGGCATGGGAGTTCTTGCTCATATTACTTCTTTACCTGCCGACGAGGACTCCGCAATTACGCTAGGTCAGAAGCTTGGTGTTATTGGTCGCGAGACTTCCGAGTTCATCGATTTTCTCGCCAAATCTGGTCAGAGGTATTGGCAGATTTTGCCTGTTAGTCCAACCGATGAGTACGGCTCTCCTTACGCGGGAATTTCCGCTTTTGCAGGAAACACTAATCTGCTTGATCCAACAGCAATGGAGAAAGTCATTTCTGAGTGCGATGATTCTCAGAGTGAGCGCCCTGCTGAGTATCAGGCCTTTTTGGCGAGAAACTCATATTGGCTTGATTCGTATGCAACGTTTTGCGCTATCAAAGATCTTCTTGGCGAGGGAGCGTGGCAGGAGTGGCCTGAGCAGTATCGTCGCTGGTCACAAGAACTTCTTGAGCGTCCTGAGCTTTCCCAGGCAATTGCGCTTCACCGAAAGCTTCAATTTGCCTTTGAGGTAATTTGGAGCCAGACTTTAGCAGAGGCTCACGCAAAGGGCATTCAGATTATTGGCGACATGCCCATGTTTGTTTCAGAAGATTCTGCTGATGTTTGGGCACATCCAGAGCTCTTTGCTCTTGACGCTACTGGTCATACGGAGCTTCAAGCTGGTGCTCCCGCTGATGCTTTTTCTCAGGATGGTCAGCTGTGGGGCAATCCAACCTATACCTGGAAGGCTCATAAAGATGAGGACTATCGTTGGTGGATTGAACGTTTTCGTAGGTCTTTCTATCTGTATGACTACACCAGGCTTGATCACTTTATTGGCTTTACCTCTTACTATGCTATTGAGCAGGGAAAAACTGCTGCTGAGGGCGCATTTAAGTTTGGCCCCGGTGTTGAGTTGTTTGAAGTCGCTTATAAGCAGCTTGGTCCGTTGCCTTTTATTGCGGAAGATTTAGGAGCAGTTACTCCTGCCGTTCGCGCACTGCTTTCTCAGACGGGGTTCCCCGGAATGAGTGTCATACAGTTTGCTGACGGAGATTGCAGGCATTCTTTTGCTCCAGCTCAGAACTCTCTTGTGTATAGCGGAACTCATGATACGCAAACACTGATGGGTTTTGTAGAAGATCGTTTTACGGACGGTCAGGCAACTGATGAATCTCACCAGATTTTTGACCACCTTATGGAGCAAGTAGTTAGCACTTCTAATACAGTGGTTATTTTGCCGCTACAGGACGTCTTAGGTCTTTCTGACGATGCTCGTATGAACATTCCTGGTAAGGCCGCGGGCAATTGGTCTTGGCAGGTTAAAAAGGAAATGCTCACACCACAGGTTATTCAAAAGCTGCAGAGGTTTGTTGAGCTGCACCAGAGTAAGCTCGACGCTTAGAAGTTAGGCTTCTTTCATACTTCAATTACAACAAAAGGTCCTTCTCGACTGGTAAGAAGGACCTTTTACTTTTGGATGTGCCTTTGGGTTCACTATGACATCTCTCGAGGTAAAACGATGGTAAAGCGTGTTCCTACACCCTCACGAGAGAGCACCTCAATAGAGCCGTCATGATTATCGACAATCCATTTTGCGATGGATAGTCCAAGTCCAGAACCTTCGTTGCTTTCAATACGAGCGTTGTCGGCTCTCCAGAATCTCTCAAAAATATGAGCGGCTGCTGCCTCGGACATACCCATGCCTTCATCTTCGATTGAAACTTGAACAGTTTTCTCGTTATATGCGACGTTAAAGGAAATGGTGGTTTGAGCAGCGGAATAACGAGCGGCATTTTGTACGATGATACGGATAGACTGCTTAATCATTGCGGTGTCAGCAAGCACCTGATAGCAATCGTCTGTTGATGTACTTTGGTCAAATTTCAGCGCATAGTGGTGAGTAGGATCAATCATTTCCGACTCTTCACATACCTCAGAAGTTATCCGTGCAAGATTGAGCTTAGTCTTTGTGAGGGTATTTCTTCCTGCGTCTCCGCGTGCTAAGAAGAGGAGCTGTTCAACAAGATCATGCATGTGTTCGCTCTCGGATTTGAGGGCAGCAATGGACTCGTCAAGTACCGCTTCATCTGTCTTACCCCAGCGATCCAGCATGTCAGTATAACCTCGAATAACAGCTATAGGCGTACGAAGCTCGTGGCTGGCATCGTTGACAAAGCGCATCTGTTGCAATTTTGCTTCTTGCATACGTTGGAGCAGTTTATTTAAGGCAATCTCAATGCTTGCAAGATCTTGGTCGCCCGTTTGAATCTTTGGAGCGTTAATATTGGCTTCTTCAATTGCCTGTTCAAGACTCTTGATTTTCTCGCCTTTTACCAGGGTTTCGTTTGTTATGGAATCAGTGGTAAGCGCATCAACGTTCACAAGTTGATCTGCTTTAAGAGCAAGTGTGTTAAGGGGCTGAAGAGCTCTTCTGACGCGCCGCGTATCGCTAAAGAACGACAACAAATCGATAGTTTCCCAGATAAGGATTGCAATGTACATGGGCCAGAAACGAGCTAAGTCTACGCCCAAATCAAATATTTTGGCGCCAAAGGTAGGGCCATGAACAATATACTTGAGACTTGAGAATCCGTGTACGAAAGTAAAACCAGTTAGAGAAATGGAATGGGACTCGGTAGGAAAAAATCCGAGGTAAAAAGTGCCCTGTGGAACACGCTGGTTATACGTATAAATAAAAACTAGCGCTATATTTACCAATAGAAAGAGATTAAAGCCAACGTAATTCATCAACTTACGCCACCAAAATCCCCAGGTAATAACTCCTGCAGTCGAGGAGTCAGAACGGGTAAAGAAAGGCTTTTTATGCTCTTGTATAGTGGAACGATTATGCTTCTCTGATGACATATCCGACTCCACGAACAGTAGTAATTAGCTTGATGTTATAGCGGTCGTCAATTTTTGCACGTAGATGGGCAATATGTACATCCACGTTATTAGTTTCTCCGGCAAACTCATAACCCAAAGCTTCAGAAGCAATACGCTCACGGCTCATGACAACGCCAGCGTGCCCCATAAGCATACGGAGGACTTCAAATTCCTTAGTGGTGAGTTCAATCGTATCGTTCTTGACACAGACTTCTCTGCGATCAACATCAAGTGCGACACCCTTAATTGTAAAGGTGCTTGTAGCAGCTATTTGAGGAATTATCGGGGAGTTTAAACTGTCTGCCTCATGATGCTTGAGTGCCACTCGAATGCGGGCGAGAAGTTCCTCTATCGCAAAAGGTTTGGTGAGGTAGTCATCTGCACCCGCATCGAGACCAGCTACTTTATCCATAACCGAATCACGAGCAGTAAGCATGATAGTTGGCGTGTTTTTCTCGCGACGAATCCTTCTGAGAACTTCTAGACCATTAAGCTGGGGGAGAAGTACATCAAGCAAGATAAGGTCGTAGTCATTTGACAGTGCTTTTTCAGCTCCGGTTCTTCCGTCAAGAGCTTTGTCTACCTCATATCCCTCATGTTTAAGTTCGAGTTCTATAAAGCGTGCAATTTTTTCTTCATCTTCAACGATAAGAACCTTAATCATTTTCTCGCCTAAATATCGAAGTTTTCTATTTTAGGTTTGGAACCAATTTCATTTTATTTTTTGTCGATGACGTCTTTTTTAATGGATCCCGCTGCATCTGCAGCCTTATCCATTGCCTCATTTACATCAACAACAATAGGATAAGCTCCCTGAATGTGATAACGCATCTCAAAGAACAAGCCAATGATAAGTAACCAGAACGTAGCACCCCAGAGGAACAGGCCAACAATTGGAATAATTACTGGCATGGCCATGAACTGTTCGCCACGACGAGTGACAATAAATTTAGTCTCAACACTTTTATGGAACAGCTCTTTGCACTTCTCCCAAAGAGAAGACATGTTCTCTGAGAAATCAGACTTTTTGCTTGATTCTTGGTAGGCAATTTGAGCTGCTTCCATTTCTGGAGAAACGTCTGACTGTGCAGCTGACTCAGTAGTATAGCTTGCAGTCTGCTTAGTAGACTTGCCCTGCTTCTCGAGCCAAATAATTGCATCAAGAACATTATCATCACAAGCGTCAAGTGCTGCCTTTGCGTCCTCGTAGCTTACGCCGCACTTCTCGCGAATTACTTCAACCTTTTCGAGCTTTTCCATGATCAATTTCCTTTCGAGATGTTTAAGACGCTTCTCGTCTTCGTGATACATGGTCTCTTATAAAGATTAACCAATTATTGAGGTTAGATTAAGCTTTCATAAGTATTTTAATGGGATTGTTTACACGTCTTAATTACAGGCAGCGCGCTTACCACTTACCGATTATTTAGAAAATAATCTTGTTTTAGCAGTTGAGCAGTTTGAAACTAATAAGTAGTTATCTAAGACTAACTTTTGGCAGTTAAGTTTTCTGTCAGATACAGCCTGAATAACAGACACAAGTAATGAGTTTGTGGCAGGAGGTAGTATGGGAACATCAAAGCATCAAAAAAAGAGTATTCAAAGTGATGTGGAAAAACAAAATACAGAAAGTACCCCTCAGCAATCTGAAGTAAATCCTGTTGCAGTGTTACTCGAGTGGTCAGACAGAAAAGGTATGTACGCGCTCTCTGTCATCCTTGCGATTATTGGTGTTTTGGGAGGTATGGTACCCTATGTTGCCGCTGGTAACATGGTAGTTGGTATCTTTAATGGAATTCAAGAATGGTTATTTTACCTTCAATGGGGGCTTATAGCGGGCTTCAGCTATTTAGTTAAAATAGTTTTTCACCATCTTTCAACTATCGTTTCTCATAAGGCAACGTTTGCGACAATTGCAAATATGCGCACCCGAGTGGCAAGGAAGCTGACAACTATCCCCATGGGATATGTGCTTGATACGCCATCCGGCTCTCTCAAACGCTTGTTAGTCGAGAAGATCGATAGTATTGAAACCACACTTGCTCATGCAGTTCCTGAACTTACTTCAAACCTTACAGCTGCTTTTGCGGTTTTTGTGTACCTCATTGTTTTGGATTGGCGTCTTGCTCTTGCTGCATTGCTGACCATAATCGTGGGACTTGCTTGTTTATCAGGCATGATGAAGGACTATGAGTATTGGTATCAAAATACTATCGTAACTGGTAAAGAGATGAATAATGCCTCAGTTGAGTACGTGTCAGGAATTGAGGTAATTAAGGCTTTTGGACAGTCGGCAAGTTCTTACGAGAAATTTTCTAAGGCTGTTTATGCCTCCGCTCATGCTTTTATTGACTGGATGAAGCATTGTCAAATATGGCAAGATGCCATGCTGTCAATTGCTCCCGCAACATTAGTTACGGTATTACCCTTAGGGTGTTTATTTGTGCTCCAGGGCACACTTTCTCCTTCCACGTTTGTTATGTGTGCCGTGCTTTCTTTAGGTATTTTTCAGCCGCTCTTTGAAGCAATGAGCTTTATGGATTCCCTTGCACAGGTTGGCTCTGTAGTTAAAGAAATTTCTGAGGTTTTGAATTACCCAGATCAGTTGAGAGCCACGGCTCCCTGCACACTTGAGGGGACTGAAATTAAGTTAAGCGATGTTCGTTTCTCGTATGGAAGTAACGAGGTAATCCATGGGATTACTTTAGATATTGAGCCAGGACAAGTTACGGCACTTGTTGGTCCAAGTGGATCGGGTAAATCTACTGTTGCACGACTTATCGCAGGTTTCTGGGATCCAAATGGAGGGTCTGTTTCTATTGGAGGACAAGATATTCGCTCCTGCACTCCATCTCAACTCGCGGACCTTGTAGCTTACGTTGATCAAGATAGCTACCTTTTTGATGAGACCATTATGGAAAATATCAGGATGGGTAAAAAAGACGCTACTGATGAAGAGGTAATTGCTTGCGCAAAAGCTTCTGGCTGCCATAACTTTATCCAATCGCTTCCACATGGCTATCAAACGGTTGTAGGAGGCTCGGGAGGACATCTTTCTGGTGGCGAGCGTCAGCGCGTGGCAATTGCTCGAGCTGTGCTCAAAAATGCGCCTATTATCATGCTCGACGAAGCAACAGCTTACGCAGATCCAGAATCAGAAGCAGAGGTTGAATCTGCAGTTGCAAAGCTGGTGGCTGGTAAAACGCTCGTAGTTATTGCGCATCGTCTTTCTACCGTACAAAATGCCGACAAAATTGTTGTTGTTAATGATGGCTCCATTGAAGCTGAGGGCACGCACGAGCAGCTTATGGAGACAGGTCCGCTCTATGCAACCATGTATCGCGCTCATATCGGCGCACTTGATGAGGCTTAAGGAGGGGAGTAGCAATGTTATCTGTTTTAAAAATGTACTTTCAGTTTGGAAGTTCTTATCGCCAGAAACTCCATAAGGGCCTTTTCTTTACCATTCTTGGCTGCCTTTTTGAAGGCGTACAAATAACGGCGCTTTGGATTGTTTTTACTGCTCTTACTACGGATACACTCTCAACTCAGACGATATTTTCTGCGCTGGGAGTTATGCTTCTGAGCATTATAGGAACGTTCATTTGCGCTCATTTTAAGAGCGAGAATTTCTGTGATGCCAATTTTAGTATGGCTGGTGCCAAGCGCGCGGAAATTGGAGATACACTGCGCCGCTTGCCAATGGGTTATTTTAACGAGAATAGCCTGGGTGAAGTAACAGCTGTTATGACTAATCAGCTTGATGTAATGCAAAATCTTGGCGGCCTGCTTTATATGATGGTTGTTGGAGGTTTGGCTCTAACGGCAATTATCGTTGCGTTCTTGTTTGTGTTTTGTTGGCAGCTAGGCCTTATAACTGCAGCTACGTTTATTCTTTTCTGTATTACTATGGAGCTGCTTCAGGCCTACGTGCGCAATGTATCAGATAATTATGTAGCTGCTAATACCACCTTGATAAGCTCTGTTCTTGAATATGTCCGCGGTATCAGTGTAGTAAGGGCATTTTCTCTTATTGATGATGCTGAAGGAAAGTTTGCCAAGGCAGTTGACGATTGTCGCGTTCAAGCGCTTAACCTTGAGTTTAAGGCGCTTCGTTTCTCAGTTTTGCAAATGGTTATCTCCAAAGCTACCAGTATTATCATGTGCCTGGTATCAGTTGGTCTATGGCTCTCGGGAACACTGGATACAGCTGCTTGTTTAACCGTAGTAGTTATGTCATTTATGTTGTTTAGTCGCCTAGAATCTGCTGGTCGTTTCTCAACTATTCTGCGTAATCTTGAAATTGCAATGGAACAAACAAACGCTATTCTCGCCACCCCCGCAATGGACGAGGGAGAAGGTTTGGATAAAGCGGATTCTTACGATATTGAGCTTTCTCATGTATCGTTTGGCTACGATGACAGGCAAATTCTTGAAGATGTCAGCCTTTCTATTCCTGCAGGCACCTCCTGTGCCATTGTAGGCCCCAGCGGATCAGGTAAGACAACGCTTGTCCGCTTGATTGAACGTTTCTGGGATGTGAATTCAGGCAAGGTTATGCTTGGTAAGCATGATGTGCGTGACTACAAGGTTGACGCCCTACTCCAAAATTTCTCTACCGTTTTTCAGGGAGTATTCCTTTTTGATGACACTATCGAGAACAATATCAAGTTTGGTAATCCAAGCGCAACTCATGAGCAAGTAGTTGATGCTGCTCGCCGTGCTTGTTGTGAGGAGTTTATTGAGGCATTACCTAGTAGCTACGAGACACGTTTAGGTGAAGGTGGCTCAATGCTCTCTGGTGGCGAGCGTCAGCGTCTCTCTATTGCTCGTGCCATTTTAAAAGATGCGCCAATCGTAGTACTTGATGAGGCTACGGCCAATGTTGATCCAGAAAACGAGCTTGAACTCCAGCGCGCAATCGCCGAGCTCACAAAGTCAAAAACTGTCATCATGATTGCCCATCGCTTAAAAACAGTGCGCAATGCTAATCAGATACTTGTCCTGGATAAGGGTCGTATTGTTCAGCGGGGAACCCATGAATCTCTCATGAAAGATGGCGGCATCTACGCTGATTTTGTTAACATGCGCGAGAAGACCGTCGGCTGGAAAATTGCGTAACTACTGGCAGGCCACTGAGAAATATCACACGTAAAAAATATGCACCCAAGCAAGCGCTTGGGTGCATATAACGTTAAAGCTGAAATGCGGTTTACTGAACCTGGCAGATCATAGCAACGTTGGTTGAAGTGGTGTAGTCACCAAGACGTGGGCTGGTATGAGGATCGCCAGCAGTCAGAACAACAATGTCGCCGGTCTCAACGACGCCAACTTCCTTAGCAACGTTCAGTGCGTTGTACATGGTGTTAGAAAGCGTGCCCTGCTCAGAGGTCTTGAATGCATAGACACCCCAATAGAAGCAGGTACGACGAACTGCTTCATCAGATGGAGACATTGCATACAGAGGACGCTTTGGACGGAAGTTAGAAACAAGGCGAGCAGTGCGGCCAGAGTGTGTTGGGCAGATGATGCACTTAGCGTCAACACGGATTGCCATATCAACTGCAGCAAAGCCTGTAGCGCCGTTGACGTTCTTAAGGCCCTCACGCTGGTGATAGACATCCTTGACTGGCAGGTACTTCTCGGTTTCCTTGCAGATGGAAGCCATGGTCTTTACTGCCTCAACAGGGTACTTACCAGCTGCAGACTCACCAGAAAGCATGACGCAGTCAGTGCCGTCGTAGATTGCGTTAGCAACGTCCGTAACCTCTGCACGGGTTGGGCGAGGGTTGCGAATCATAGAGTCAAGCATCTGAGTTGCGGTGATGACAGGCTTGTAAGCATCGTTGCATTTCTTGATGATAATCTTCTGGATGTGAGGAACCTCAGCTGCAGGAACCTCAACGCCAAGGTCACCACGGGCAACCATGATACCGTTAGAAGCTGCAAGAATCTCGTCGAAGTTCTTTACGCCAAGAGCAGACTCAATCTTAGGGAAAATCTGTACGTTAGGAGTACCCATCTCACGGCAGATGTTACGAATCTCCTCAACAGCAGCGCCATCACGGATGAAGGAAGCAGCAATTGCGTCAATACCAAGCTCGCAACCAAACATGATGTCTGCGCGGTCCTGCTCAGTGACGGAAGGAAGGCCAATGTTGACGTTAGGAACGTTTACGCCCTTCTTCTCGCCAAGCTCACCACCGTTGATGATCTTGCAGTACATGTCAGTACCCTCAACGTGATCAACCTCGAGGCCAATGAGACCGTCATCAATGAGGATGATGGAGCCCTTCTGGACCTCTTTTGGAAGGTTCTTGTAGTCAAGTGAGAAGCGCTGAGCGTTACCGATGACGTCATCATCAGTGGTGACAATAACGGAATCACCAGTAGTAAGGGTGACCTTCTTGCCATCCTCGAGAAGACCGGTACGAACCTCAGGACCCTTTGTATCAAGCATGATAGCAATAGGAATACCAAGCTCATCAGAGATAGAACGAACGCGACCAATCATAGTGCGGTGATACTCATGGCTACCGTGCGAGAAGTTAAAACGTGCGACGTTCATACCAGCAAGAATGAGCTCACGAAGGACCTCATCACTTTCTGTAGCAGGACCCATAGTACAAACAATCTTGGTCTTTTTGCGAGCCATATCTCTCCTTTTCATAGGAACTGAAATCACATTCGAATATCAATAGTAACCGTTTTCAGAGCATTTGTTTCTCTGGTACTTAGCAAACCACACTTTTATCAACGTAATCAGTGCCCTCAGCAAAAGCAGTTGCGTTATCTAGCGTAACCTGAGCAATCTGAGAAAGTGCCTCATGAGTAAAGAATGCCTGGTGACTTGTCATAACTACGTTAGGGAAGGAGCAAAGTGTAGAGGTAACTGAGTCAAAGACCTCGGCGCCGCGGTCCTTATAGACGTTTGGATTTTCCTCTTCATAAACGTCAAGGCCACAAGCACCAATTTTTCCAGAAAGAATGCCGCGAATAAGTGCCTTGGTATCAATAAGTCCACCGCGACCAGTATTAACGAGGATAACACCATCTTTCATTTTTCCAATGGTCTTATCGTTAATCATGTGATAGCTCTCGTCATTCAAGAAAGCGTGAAGTGAAATGAAGTCCGAACGCTCCCAGAGCTCATCGTAGCTTACATACTCATCAACAACGTGCTCGTCATTGACAAGGCTCATATTTGGATACAGGTCTGCACCAAGGACGTGCATGCCAAAACCCTTGCAGATACGGCAAAGTGCTGCGCCAATACGACCAGTTCCAACAATGCCAGCAGTTTTACCGTGAAGAGTATCGCCAACAAGGCCAACAAGTGAGAAGTTATTCTCGCGAATTCTGATGTATCCACGGTGAATACGACGGTTAGCGGCAAGCGCAAGACCCATTGCGTGCTCTGCGATTGCTTCAGGGGAGTAAGCAGGTACGCGCGTAACCGTAATACCAAGGTCTTTAGCAGCGTTAACATCAACAGCATCAAAGCCAGCGCAGCGCATAAGTAGAAGCTTAACGTCAAAGCCGGCAAGAATCTCAAGAGTCAGAATTGAAGCATCTGCATTAACAAAAGCACAGACAGCATCATAACCCTTAGCAAAGCCTGCGGTCATAGGCGTAAGGTTTGACTCAATGTAGTCGATTGAAACATCTGGATACTTTGGAAGCTCAAGGTTGAAAGAATCCTTGTCATAACTTTGAGCACCATAAAACAGGATTTTCATAACTGCCTCCTTGCCAAAACTAACGTTTGGCTTATGTTGTTATGTACTGCGCTTATTGTACCCCTTGGATAACAATTATTTGGCACATAACAGGAGTTTTAAGAAATATTTATAAAGGTTTGAAAAAAGAAAGAATACGGTAAAATGATAGAGCATTGTAAGGTCCTATGATAGGACGTTGTAAGGTCCTGACACGGCAACCTTGGTGAGCCCTTGCCCCTCTCCTGGGGAATTATGATTGGGCATCAATCTGTCAGGTAGAAACCCAGGAGGAACTTTGAAAGAATATCTTTCAAGTGCGTCTGATGTTATCAGTGCGCAAAAAACTGATGCTGAAGCTGGACTGTCTGATGTAGAAGCAGCTTCTCGTCTTGAGGCAAACGGCCTCAACAAGCTTAAAGAAGCACCAAAAGAATCAATTATTAAAAGATTCTTTGCACAAATGGCTGACCCCATGGTCATCATGCTTCTTGTTGCCGCTGCTATTTCCGCTGCTGAAGGAATTTATACCGGCGAAGGTGGAATTGCGGACGTTGTCATTATTCTGTTTGTTGTTGTTATCAATTCCGTTCTTGGTGTTGTCCAGGAGGGCAAAGCCGAGGAAGCTCTTGCTGCTCTGCAAGAGATGAGCGCAGCTCAGAGCAAGGTTATCAGAGACGGTCGTCTTGAGACTGTTGTCTCAACCGAGCTAGTCGTGGGAGATATTATCCTTCTTGAGGCAGGTGACTCCGTCCCAGCTGACTGCCGCATTCTCGAAAGTGCTTCCATGAAAGTAGAGGAGTCTGCGCTCACAGGTGAATCGGTTCCTGTCGAGAAACACGCAGAGACCCTTAGCCTTGCTGAAGGTGCAGATGATATTCCTTTGGGTGACCGAAAGAATATGTGCTACTCCGGATCCATTGTGGTCTATGGACGTGGTCGTGCGGTTGTTGTTGCAACAGGCATGGACACTGAGATGGGCAAGATTGCAGATGCAATTTCTCAGGCAGAAGAGGGACAGACTCCACTCCAGATTGCCCTTGATAAGCTTTCACACACGTTAACTATTCTTGTTGTTGTCATTTCACTACTTGTTTTTGTAACGGGCTTCATCAAGCATGGCACTGAGATGCTTAGCAACTTTGATCTTGTTCTAAGCACCTTTATGGTTGCAGTTTCTCTTGCAGTAGCTGCAATTCCAGAAGGCCTTGTTGCTGTTGTTACTATTGTTCTTTCTATGGGCGTCACCAGAATGAGTGAGCGTCACGCCATTGTCCGCCGTCTTACTGCAGTTGAGACCCTTGGTTGTACTCAGGTTATCTGCTCTGATAAGACCGGTACGCTAACTCAGAACAAGATGACTGTTGTTCGTCACGAGACAGAAAACCTTGACGCACACGTGCGTACCATGGCGCTGTGCTCTGATGCTACCTGGGATGATATTGAGCAGGTAGCAAAGGGCGAGCCAACTGAGGCTGCTCTTGTTGCAGATGCTGCAAAACTTGGCTACACCACAAGCGACCTTGCTTCTTCTCGCCCTCGTATTGGTGAGGCGCCCTTTGATTCTTCTCGTAAGATGATGTCTGTTGTGGTACGTACCCGCTCCGGCAAGGTTGTACAGCACACCAAGGGTGCGCCTGATGAGGTACTTGCTCGCTGCACCAAGATTATGACAAGCGATGGCATTATTGACCTCACAGATGAGGCTCGCTCTGAGATTTTGGCTCAGAACAAGTCTATGGCTGACCAGGCTCTTCGTGTTATGGCATCTGCTCGTCGCGATTGGGGAACAGAAGCTCCTTTGAGCTATGACCCAGCTAACCTTGAGCACGACATGGTCTTTGTTGGACTTTCCGGCATGATTGACCCAGTTCGTCCTGAGGTTAGGGGTGCTGTTGCAGAGGCACATAGCGCTGGTATGCGTACTGTTATGATTACAGGTGACCATATTGATACAGCCGTTGCTATTGCAATTGAGCTGGGCATTATTGCTGATCGCTCCCAGGCAATCACCGGCGCACAGCTTGATAAGATCTCTGATGAAGAGTTTGAGCAGCGCATAGAGACAATCGGCGTTTATGCACGTGTTCAGCCTGAGCACAAGGTTCGCATTGTTGATACCTGGCGCAAGAAGGGCATGGTCACAGCCATGACGGGTGACGGCGTTAACGACGCGCCTTCCATTAAGCGCGCTGATATTGGTATCGGTATGGGCATTACTGGTACCGACGTTACCAAGGGCGTTGCAGATATGGTTTTGGCTGACGATAACTTTGCCACCATTATTAGCGCCTGCGAAGAGGGAAGACGCATCTACGACAACATTCGTAAGTGCATCCAGTTCCTCTTAAGCTCCAACCTTGCTGAGGTAATTTCCGTCTTTATTGCATCTCTGGTTGGCTTTACTATCCTTCAGCCTACCCACCTTCTGTGGATTAACCTAATCACCGACTCTTTGCCAGCTCTTGCTATGGCTACCGAGAAGGCTGAACCAGGCATTATGAAGCGCAAGCCTCGCAATCCCAAGGATGGAATCTTTGCGGGTGGCGTTGGCTTTGACTGCCTTGTTCAGGGCTCTATCATTGCTCTTCTCACCCTTGCCAGCTATTTTATTGGCCACTACTTTGAGTATGGAACCTTTGATATCTCACAGGTTATTACTAACCCAGAGGCTGGCGTTGAGGGTATGACCATGGCGTTCTTGACGCTTTCTATGGTTGAGATGTTCCACTCCTTCAATATGCGTTCTCTGCGTGGTTCCATCTTCAAGCTAACCAGCCAAAACATTTGGCTGTGGGGTTCCTTTGTTATGTCTTTGATTCTTACCTTTGTGGTAATTGAGACACCACTTTCTCAGGCGTTTGGCTTTGCTGAGATTGGTTTTGAAGAGTACGCCATGGCAATGCTTTTAGCTGCATCTATCATTCCTCTGATGGAGCTGTACAAGGCTGTTATGCGTTCTGTGCAGAAGAACAAAGCATAAGGTAGGGAGCACTCTTGTCCGCTAAGCGTACAAAAAGTTCCAAGAAACTAGGAGCCGGCAGGACTCAAGGGTCTCTGCCGGCCCTTTCTTCATTGCTGGATGTTCCAGCGTTTGAACAGCTGACCCCATCGTCGGCTCAGACGCAGGCTTATGCAGACGTCGTATCCGAGCTTGAAGCTCAAGGGGTTTCTCGCCAGACGATGACCATGGCCTGCGTGGTCCGCTTGGATAGGGGATTTCCTGCGGTTGTTTCGGAGCAGGGAGTGTTTCGCGCCGAGTTTTCCGCGCGCGTGACTAAGGGCCAGAACTCCACGGTGGCTGTTGGCGACTGGGTATGTGCGCGCATTCCGGACTCGCACGATATGGGCATCATCGAGGCCATTCTGCCGCGAGAGACCGATATTGCACGCTGGAAAGGTGGCGCTCGCGGTCAAAAGCAGACTTTGGCCGCAAACGTTAATCTTGTGCTTGTAGTGCAGGCTCTGGATGGCGAGGCCAT
This sequence comes from uncultured Atopobiaceae bacterium, assembly GCA_963544765.1. Classification (GTDB taxonomy): domain Bacteria; phylum Actinomycetota; class Coriobacteriia; order Coriobacteriales; family Atopobiaceae; genus Lancefieldella. The sequence continues at coordinate 2,920 of CAUUGK010000010.1, read as the reverse complement.
CTCGGTTGATCGTATTGTGCGTTCAGCGGTCATTTCTAAAGATTGTGGAGCAACCTGTGCCGTGGTGCTTACTAAGTCAGATGTTGCGGGACCGGAACTTTTGGCTCAAGAGATTTCTTCTATCACCGCAGCTCTTGGCTCTACAGTGAAGATTGTTGCAACGGCTTCAAAGCTTGAGGGCGAGAAACCCGAGGCATTTGCAGATCTTGCTCAAACGGCTCAAAAGCTTGGAGTTGCGTGGGGAATTGATGCTGTTCGTAGTCTTGTTCCTTACGGTTCCATAGCCATCGTGCTTGGTGAATCAGGTGCTGGTAAATCTACGCTTCTTAACGCACTTTTGGGACACGAAGCGCTTGAAACGGGAGAGGTTCGCGAATCTGATAAGGCTGGCCGTCACACAACGGTTGCTCGTCGTATGGTGGCGCTTCCTGACGCTGGTGTTATTGTGGACGAACCTGGCCTTAGAAGCTTGCCTATTGTGGGTCATGAGAGGGGATTGCAGAAGATATTCCCTCACATCTCTGAAGCTGCTCAGACGTGTAAGTTTAGGGATTGCACCCATACTCACGAACCAGGATGTAGCGTTCAAGATGCGCTTCATGAGGGAAAAATCACAGAATCCCAGGTAAAGGCGTATTTATCTCTGGCAAAAGAAATGCGAGAAAGCCAGCAATTGCTTGATCCTGATGTTGTGCTTTAACCTTTAACAGCGTAAATCCTCTAAGCACCCTGGCTTGACTAGGGTGCTTTTTTATTAAACCAGCAGGAAACATGCTATATTGAGACTAACGGGGGTTGGTCCTGCCTAGCTAATTAGGGGATAAACCCTTGTTCATGAGTCAGGTAAATCACTTAGAAAATCATTTATTGCAATCCCTCTAAAAATGTAGCAGTTATGATGTTCTAAAAATTTTTATATATCAAATAAGATAAAAATTTAAATTACCTATTTTTCATTGCTTCGCTGTAGCCTGTGGATACATTACTTTGTGTCAGATTTGCGTCAGCTATCTGACATATTTGTGCAGGTAAATCTTTTGTTTTTGTCCTCCTTCTCTCAACCCGAGCGCACAATCGGTATATCGCAAATGGAGGGAGGAGAAAACAGTGACTAAGAAAACAAGAATTTTGATTTCTGTGTTGAGTGCGCTTCTGGCAAGTTTTTGTTTCTTTGCATACGTACAAAGTGTCCGCGCTGATGCTGAGAAGTCACGAGCAGAGGCAATACAAAAGTACGGCGGAGAACTTACTTCAATTTTGGTGGCTACAAAACAAATAGAGCCCGGAGAAACTCTCTCATCTTCTAATACTCAGTTAAAAAGCTGGATTTCTGATCTGATTCCCGAGGGTGCAATTACTAATCCAGAAAGTGTTATGGGTCGAACGGTTTCATCTGTTATTGGAGTTGGCATGCCTGTTGTTTCTCTTCATCTGCGATCAGTCGCCTCTCAGATTTCTATTCCAGAAAATCTTGTTGGTCTCACTATTTCTCATGGCGAGAAGTACGGATTAGCTGAGAGGCTTAGCGCTGGTACAAAGCTTGCAGCGTATGAGGTCACCGATTCTCTTATTGCCTGTATTGCCTCGGATATTGCGGTATTGTCAGATGACACCGAGGGTACTCTTTACACCTCTTCTTCTGTAACGCTTGGATTAACTCCTGAACAGGTTCCTGCTGTGCTTTCTGCATATGCTCGAGGAACACTCCGCTTTACTCTTCCGGGGTCAAAGATTAATGCTCAGGACTTACTACACAACAATTCTTACGTTGAAGAAGAAAACCCAAAAGATTTATCTGACACGACAAATCAAACAAGCCCATCATCTGCAAGTGAAGATGTGCAGCCTGAGAACCCTGCTTCTCCAACAGCCGACCAAAACAGCAACAGTGCGTCACAAGCAGATTCGTCTACTAATCCAGGAGGTGAAGCGTGATGTTAGAAAAGTGGATCTCATACGCAGGTCTTGACGCACGCGTCGAGATTGGAGCCATTCTTACGTACTTAGGTATCAGTAATAGGTGTGAGTTTACAGACTCTGCGGCATCTCTTAGATCAATTGTTGCTCGTTCAACTCCTCAAGATTATTCAGTCTTAATTGGTAATACCGGTTCCGATGTTTCGGATATAAATCTTGCTGCTGCGATTGTTAAAGACGGAAACGCACGCTGTGTAGTGCTAGTAAGGTCTGGCGCTTCTGGATCACTTCGTTCTAGAGCAGCTAAAGCAGGAGTTGATTTAGTTATTGACCCTACGGAATTGGGGGATCTGGTAAAGGTTGGAAGAGGATATCAATCATATGGGGCTGACAGGCTTTCTCAGCCTTTACCAGAAGCTTCAGATTATGTTGCAAGTATCCAAGAGCTAAATACCTATCTACAATCTCTTATTCCTCTTGATAAGACTTTAAAAGCTCCAATCCTTACGTTCACTTCAGGAAGAGGAGGAGTGGGAAAGACCACACTTGTTTCTTCAATGGCTCTGATTGCTTCTTCTTGGGGTTTAAAAGTTGCATTAGTTGATTTTGATCTGTCTTATGGAAATGCTTTTGAGAAGCTTGGAATTAGGCAGCCAAAAGACTTCTCTGATCTTGTTGCTGATGTACCTTCAGAAAAAGAGAGCCTTCTAGAAAAAGCAACCTGTGTCCATAAAAATTTGTATCTTTTTGGCCCTTGTGTAAAACCTGAAATGGCAGAGCTTCTATTTCCTTGCGTGAGTCATTTTCTTCAAGCTGTTTCTGGTTTGGTTGATTTGGTACTTGTAGACACTACGACGGCATCAACAGATTGCTATGCTCAGGCAGCACAATGCGCAGATAGGCTGGTTATTGTTTCGGAGAACCCTCTAACGTGCATTAACTCTTTGGCAAAAGTAAGTGGACTTGCAGTGCGTCTTGGAGTGGCAAGAACTCGCATTATCCG
>CAUUGK010000009.1:0-28052 GCA_963544765.1 uncultured Atopobiaceae bacterium | reverse complement strand
TCTTCTAATTTTGACTTCGAATGCGTCAAAGGTGCGTCTCTCGGGTATGATTGGACTAGACCAAGTGTTGCTCAAGATTGATCGCTTTGACGTTTTGGCGCACAGTTCAAATATGTAGAAGTACAAAGATGCAGCTTGGAGCTGTGTCAGCTTTAAGTCACATTGCTTACGTCAACTTGAAGCTGCGACGTACCATGCGTCCACACCAACCTGCGCAGCGTACAGCAACGGGGGACGTTTGTGATTAAGCTTGTTTTATCTGATATGGATAACACGCTGGTACCTTTTGGCAACAGACGCGTGTCGGACTTCACACGCAAGGTCATTCACACGCTCCTGGAAGAAACGGACATCGCATTTGGCCCTTGTACCGGCCGAGATTACGTTGAGCTGATGCGTCTCTTCAGCCTTGACGAGGCGTGCATGCAAACGGGCGTCATGTCCACGGGTAAGCGTGTGCTATATAAAGGCAAGACTATCTCGCTCTCCATCTTTGACCACAAAACGTTGCAGGGCGTCGCAGATGCTCTTGCTGACGAGAAGAACATGTTCTTGGTCTGCTATCCAGAGAAGACTAACCTCTTTAACCCGGCATATGTTGTCGGTCCGCTGGACAAAGATATTCTCGCCGATTACGAGCGTAAGCTGGTGTTTGTCTCGGGCATTGTTGATCAAGTCCCCGATGACGTCGATTTTGTCGCCGCAACAATTGCTTGTCCGGGAACAGAAGAGGATATGGAGCGCTGTCGCCAGAAAGTGGCCGCAGCCTGCCCAGACGTGTACACCATGTCGGTAGTTCCTCAGTGGTTTGACGTGCTACCTAAGGGTGTGTCCAAGCTGACTGGCTTTGAAACGCTTCTGGAAAGAACAGGTATTTCTCCAGAAGAGGTGCTTGTTTTTGGAGATGGCGAGAATGACATTGATATCCTCAGTAAAATTCCGCATTCAGTGGCGGTGGCAAACGCTATTCCTGCGGTCAAGCGGGTAGCAAAGCATCACGTCGGTGCATCTGCAGATGACGGTGTTGCACACGCCCTGCTTGAGCTGGTGCGCGCAACAAAGGCAGGGGAGACTCCCCGTTTTATGATGGAGAACTAGCATGATTAAACTCATCGCATCGGACATGGATGGTACGCTGTTAGACCAGAATTCCGAGGTTCCACCAGAGACATTCGAGCTCATTGAAGAGCTGCGCAAACGTGGTGTTCACTTCGTGGCAAGTTCCGGTCGTCGTTACGATACCCTGCGCTGGTTGTTTGAGCCAGTTGCAGATAAGATTGACTACGTGGCCTCTCTTGGCACGCAGGTCTATGTAGAGAATGAGGTTGTTGACCGCGAGGTTTTCTCGTCATCTTCTATTCGAAAGCTGTTTGAGTTGACGGCTGAATTTGACTGCATTCACCTGGTTGTTTATGACCGCACGCATACGTATCTGCTGGACGATCAGAGTTCGTTTGTGCGTGAGCTGGACAAAGACTTGCCTAATGCTGAGCGCGTATTCGATCCGCCTTCACCTGACATCAGCATCATCAAGGCTGCTATTTGCTGTGATTCTAGGGCTCGCTCCATGGACATGGCCATGATTCTTGAGCGCGAGATGGGCGATAGGCTGTCGTTTATGCCTTCCGGTGAGACGTGGATTGACGTGGTGCCTCGCGGTGTAAACAAGGCTACGGGACTTGAACAGATTCGCAGATACTACGGCATTTCTCGCGATGAGATTGCTGTTTTTGGCGATTCCATGAACGATTACGCTATGCTGCGTTACGCAGGTACTGCTTACGTTATGGACAATGCTCGCTACGCACTCAAGACGATTGCCTCCAAGGTTATTGCGCCTAACACTGAGCAGGGTGTTCAGAAAGAAATGCGTCGGATTCTGGAAGAGCTGGCGTAGGGCTTGGCGCCGTTTACCAAGTTGTTCAGCATGACCATTTGGCGATAATTTCATACCGTTAGCCCCGTTCCTTTCTAAGTTTGATGGACTTATTTCGAGAGTCGAAATAAGGTAGTACAGACAGAAATGGAGAGGAGGGGACACGTATGTCAATTGTCAGCACTAAAGATATTGCATATTCCAATAAACGTGCCGTTATTAAAGCATTGTGCGAGAAAAACGCTCTGTCTCGTGTTGAATTGGCTCGTGAATTATCTCTTTCTCCTAGTACCGTTACTACTATTGTTCAAGATTTGCTTCAGTCAAAAATGGTTGAAGAAAGCTCAGAGCGCGTAGTAACCGCTGGTAGATCAAAGACGCTCCTGCAACTTGCTCCAGAGTTTGGCCTCTTGGGACTTGTTCGGGTTTCTCGCCAGAGTCAGGAACTTGTACTCGTTGACATGGCTCTTAACGAGTACGCTCGTACCACGCTGTCAGAAGAGGCTCCTTCGGGAGAAACTCTACTTGAAGGTATTAAAACTGCTCTTACAAGGCTTATTGTTGACGGCGCAATTCTTAAGGGAATTGGAGTTCTGCTTGAGGGCGATGTACTTGAATCAGAGCTTTCCGTCATGTATTCAACGGGTCATGATTCGGCAACAATTTCCCTGGCACAAGCGTTAGAGAGTACCTTCAGGGTAGTGGTGAAGCAGTTTGAGCAGAGTGACTTTGCTCTTTCTCAAGTAGAGGGCTCAAACAATATTGAGGATGTCTCTTCATACTTGCATCTTTCATTTGGAACTCGAGTTGTAGCTCAAGTTGTCAGCAATAACACCCCTCTTCCCATGAAAGAAGGATTAAATGCAGACGTTACTCAGCAACTTATAAACGCAGATGGTCTACAGCTTGATAAATTAGTGAGCCTTATTAGTGCAGCTCAGAGTCTGTTTTCTTTGGATGCTGTGGTTGTATCCGTACCTGAAGAAGAGGTTTCTACTTCTTTGGCTACGACGGATGTGTCGCAAAAGTCACTGGCAATTCCTGCGTTTTTGACGCGAGAATTTGCTCAGTTTGAAGCATTTCCAAAGTTAATCGTAACAAGAATGACTTCAAGAAACTTACTCAAGGATGCCATTTCTGCTCTAAGATTTGCGTGTCTTTGTCCAGAAACTGTCCAGCTTTGGAAACGAGTACTTGTTTCTGGTTGGCGTCCAGTAAGTTCTACGTAGTAAATCGGTAAGACTTACGCAGGTTATGTGCAGGAAACCAGCAAGGCTTGCGTAAGAAGCCAGCAAGGTAGATGTAGGGAAGTAGTACGCTATGTGCCGCGCTGGAACAAAGGTGTTTCTCGACTTTGTCTGCTCATCAAAGTCGTCAACATGATGCTTAGGCATCTATAGAAGTACGTGTAGGTTGTTCGAAGGAGAGATAGCTGCACTTGCTATCAAACAATGTGTTCCTAAGGAGGAAACATGGTTCAGGGTATTTTGATCCTCTTGGTCTTTGTGGCTGTAGCTGCATTGATGATGACTAAGAAGATTCCAACTCTGCTTGCCCTGCCACTGATGGCCATTTTGATTTGTGTCATCGCAGGCGTTCCAATGTTTGGAAAAGATGGTGACGGAAAAGAAATTGGCTGGCTAACATCAGTATTTGAAGCTGGAACCGTTCGCATGGGTGCCGCAATCATGGCTGTCATTTTTGGTGCATGGTTGGGTCAGTTGATGAACAAGACTGGTGTTACCGAGACAATCATCAAGAAAAGTGCAGAGCTTGGTGGCGATAAGCCCCTGGTAATCACTTTGATTATGTCTGTTGCAGTTGCAGTTCTCTTTACTACACTTTCTGGCTTGGGATCCATCATCATGGTTGGCTCAATTGTTCTGCCAATTTTGATTTCTGTTGGTGTTCCCGCAGCTAGCGCAGCATGTATCTTCTTGATGTCATTCACCACTGGTTTGGCACTCAATATTGCAAACTGGACAACCTTTGCTAAGCTTTTCAACCTTGATATTGCTCAGGTTCAGGGCTTTGAGGTATATTTAGCTGTAGCAACTGGTATTGCTACTTTGATCATGATTGTTGTTGAGTTCAAGCGTAACGGCATTAAGTTTGCCTTCAGCGCTCCAGTTGCTGAGCAGAGCAACTCCAAGCAACTCACCGGTGTTGCTGGTGGTCTTGCAATGTTGACTCCACTGATTCCTATTGTGCTTGTTGCTTTCTTGAAGGTTCCTGTTACCCCAGCATTTACCGTTGGTATTCTGTGGTGCCTGCTGTTTACCTCCAAGAGCTTTAGCAAGGCAATGAACCTTCTTGCAAAGACTTGCTATGACGGCGTAACCGACGCTGGTCCTGCAATTATCCTGATGGTTGGCATTGGTATCCTTTACCTTGCAGTTACCAACCCAACGGTTAAGGCTGTTCTTAACCCATTCCTGCTTGGCATCATGCCACAGAATCTTGTTGCATACATCATCTTCTTTGCTGTTCTCTCGCCATTGGCTCTGTATCGTGGACCTATGAACATGTTTGGTCTTGGTTCTGGTATCGCAGCTCTTATCATTGGCCTGAACACCTTGAATCCTCTTGCAGTCATGGGTGCATTCCTGTCTGCAGAGCGCATCCAGGCTGGTGGCGACCCAACCAACACTCAGAACGTTTGGACTGCAAACTTCTGCGAGGTTGACGTCAACACCGTTACTCGTAAGATGCTTCCTTACCTCTGGGCAGTTTCCATCGTTGGTGTAATTCTGTCTGGTGTTTTGTACTTCTAAGTTCTGACCTTGGGGCGAGAAGACCCTCTTGTTGTGGGCTTCTCGCCTCGTTTTATCTTTGCAGCTGATAGATTGCTGTAAATCGAGGAGGAAACGTGAAAGTTCGTATTGGAATCGACGTTGGCGGAACTTTTACCGACGCTGTTGCCATCGACAATGATACGTACGAAATTATCGGCACGGTTAAAACACCTACCACACACACCGCTGAAGCGGGTGTCGCAGCAGGTATTGTGCAGGTGCTTCATGGTGTTATGGAGCAGCACAACATTAAGCCTGAAGATGTTGTCTTTATTGCTCACGGTACTACTCAAGCAACAAACGCCCTGCTTGAGGGTGATGTTGCACAGGTTGGTATCGTAACGCTTGGCAGCGGCCTTCAGGGAGCTAAGAGCAAAAGTGATACTAACGTTGGCGATATTGAACTTGCTGCCGGTAAATTCCTGCGTACCAAAAATGCTTTTGTAGACACATCCTCCGACGTAGAAGCTGGTATTAAGAGCGCAATTGAACAGCTTTTCTCGGAAGGTTCAACTTCTTATGTTGCAGCCGAAGCATTTAGCGTAGACGATCCAACTAACGAGAACGCCGTAATTGCAGAATGCTCTGAGAGAGAAGTTCCTGCTACGGCTACAAATGACATTTCCAAGCTTTATGGCCTGGCTATTCGTACTCGTACCGCAGTTGTTAACGCTTCCATCATGCCTAAGATGCTTGAAGCTGCAAATATGACCGACAAGAGTATTCGCGAGGCCGGTATTGAGTCACCACTTATGGTCATGCGTTGCGATGGTGGCGTAATGACCGTTGATGAAGTCCGTCATCGCCCCATCCTGACCATTCTTTCTGGTCCTGCAGCTGGTGTAGCTGGCGCTTTAATGTATGAGAAGCTTACCGACGGCCTATTCTTTGAAGTTGGTGGCACTTCTACCGATATTTCTTGCGTCAAAGACGGCAAGGTTATGGTCAAATACGCAGAAGTCGGTGGCCACAAGACGTACCTCTCGTCACTAGATGTGAGAACCGTTGGTATTGGTGGCGGTTCTATGGTTCAAATCTCTGATGGTAAGGCTGTTGATGTGGGACCTCGTTCTGCTCATATTGCTAACCTGGATTATGAGGTTTATACCGATGCAGAAAATATTGTAAATCCACGCTTGGTTGCTGTTCGTCCTATGGATGGAGATCCTGAATACGCAGCTATCGAGTCTGATGGAGGTCTTCGCGTTTGCTTGACCATGGCTGGCGCTGCAAACCTTGCCGGTTTTGTTCCCGAGGGTGATTACGCTCACGGTTCTGTTGAGGCTGCTCGTGCGGCTTGGGCTCCTCTTGCAGAGAATATGGGCGTAAGTGTTGAAGAAGCAGCAGCTCAGGTTCTTGCGTTTGCCGCAAAGAAAAACGGCGCTGTAGCGGAACAGCTTATGAAAGACTACGGCATGGATCCTCGTACTACCGTGTACGTTGGCGGTGGCGGTGGCGCTTCTACGGTAGTACCACACTTGGCAAAGACCATGGGTCATACGTTCCGCATTGCTAAGAACGCACCTGTCATCTCAACTATTGGTGTTGCTCTTGCTATGGTCCGTGACATGGTTGAGCGTAGTGTTACTAACCCAACCGACGATGATATTGTCAGCGTTAGGCGCGAGGCGGAAGCTCGTGCTATTAAGATGGGTGCAGCTCCTGGAACCGTTGAGGTTACCGTTGAGGTGGATACTCAGCGCCACGTTGTTCGTGCAATTGCTGTTGGTGCTACTGAGCTGCGCAGTAAAGACGTTAATGCTACACGCTTGAGCGCAGACGAGCTTAAAAAGCTTGTGGTAGAGAATCTTGGCGAGGGCGCAGCAAACGTTTCTGAGGTTGCTCACTCATCCGAGCTCTTTGCTTACACTGCAACCACTACCGAAAAGAAGCTCTTTGGTCTTCTCACCAAAAAGCGTACGGCACTTCGTCTTATTGATTCTGAGGGCGTAATTAGGTTGCAGCGTCCAAACGCCGAGGTGCTTCAAGAGACCATTAGCTCATGGCGCAAGGGTGTAACAGCCCTGGTAGAGGACTTGACCGTATATAACGACGGTGGAGCCAATCTGCCAAACGTCTATGTGGTAGTTGGTAAGCGCATTATCGATCTGTCTGGAATGACTTCCCTTGAGCAGATCTTGAGCCTTGCAGCAGTGGAGCTGGGCGGCTACCCATCTGACGAGCCTGTTATCATCGCTGCTACGCTTCGTTTGGGTGACTAAACTCATATGCAGAACGCAGATGACACTTTGGCGAGAAAATCGGTGAGCCTTGAAGCGGAGTCTATTTCTGACTCTGCTTCACGGTTCCCGTTCCCCACTCGTGAGCTTGCGCGTAAAGAGCTCTTGTGGGATCGCTCTGTTGCTCGAATTCCTGAAGAGGATAAAGAGCGCGTGATTGATTTAGCTTGGTCAAAAGGTGAGTCTGCTGCGCATATGGTGTTTGAAGAATCAAACGGTCAAAGTGACTTTTTTCAGATCTGCAAAGATGCAGGTTTGACTATTATCAAAAAAGATATTGATTGCGTGTATGGTAACCAGCGTTATTTCAGTGATTATGTTTCTGGTACAAAAGAAATCACGCTCTATGAGCAGTCGTGCGCGCTGTGGGCAAAACAAAATCAACTCGAGCTGCATGATGCTCAAAATCTTATTTTGATGCATGAGTTTTTTCACGTGTTGGAGACAACTCGTCTTGGATTAACCAGCAAAGAATATACCGTTCCATTGTTTACTATTGGCCCTTTTAAATTGGGAAAAACAGGTATTCACGCTCTGTCCGAAATTGCAGCACACGCATTTACTAACACCTATTATGGTTTACTACATAACGTTTCTGACACAGGAGGAAACAATGAATCATAAAGAAATTACCTGGAATAACCTGCAGATTCCTGTTGTTGGAAGCTTTGATGTAGTCATCATTGGCGGCGGTGTTTCTGGCTCTGCCTGTGGAATCCGTTGCGTTAATGAGGGCCTCTCCACGCTTATTGTGGATAAATCAAATTTGCTTGGAGGCTCTGCTACAAGAGCACTTGTATGCCCTATGATGCCTTCGTATGTCCGTCATCTACCTGTTCTTTCTGCCATCGAACAGCAGCTTTTGGCCTCAGGTGACGCAACTCGCGATGACTACACCACTATGATCTGGTTTGCTCCCGAGCGTTTGGGAGAAGTATACGAGCAGCTCTACACTACAAAGGGCGGTCAGATTCTCTACGACACATCTCTTGTAGCTGCTGTTTTGTCAGATGCAGATGGCGAGAAAACCATTACACACGCAATTCTTGCCTCAACTGAAGGATTGATTGCAGTAACAGCTCAAACATGGATTGATGCTTCAGGCGATGCTGTTTTGTCTAGAGCTTCCGGTGTGCCAGTAGCGGCTGGTGATGAGGACGGCATCAATCAGGTTTGCAGCCTGCGTTTTACTATGGGCGGCATTGATGTTGAACGCTATAGAGGCTATGTTCTCTCACTTGATGATCACTTCTCGCCATTGGTTGAGGGATATTTCTTCGAGTCCGCAATGGTTGCGGGGAAGAATTTTAAGTTGGAGCCAAAGTTCCGTGAAGGAATTGAAGCAGGCATTCTTGAAGAGGAAGACTTGCGCTATTACCAGATTTTCTCGCTTCCTGGAAAGCCTGGTTGCATGGCGCTGAATTGTCCACACATTGCAAGCATGCAAAAAAATACCTCGGGAGCCGCACGTTCTAACGCAACAGTTGAGGCACATGCCCGTATTCGTCGTCTTGTTACGTTCTTGCAGCGTATGATGCCTGGATTTGAGCAAAGCTATCTTATGGAGCAGGCTTCGCTTTTGGGTGTTCGTGAGAGCTGGCGTGTTGAAGGCCAAACAATGCTGACCGAGGAAGATTACGTTAATCAGGCGCGGTTTGATGACGGTCTTGTTCGCGGCGATTGGTACATTGACGTTCACTCCAACAAAGGCGGTCTTTTCCACAAAAACACCTACAAGCAGGGCGATTATTACGAGATTCCATTCCGCTCGATGGTCACCAAGCACATCAATAACCTGGGTGTTATTGGCCGCTGCATCTCCACAACGTTTTTGATGCAGGCTAGTGTTCGCATTATTCCAACAGTTACCGATATGGGCGACGCTATGGGTACCGCATGTGCTCTGGCAAAACGGACGGAAACACCACTCGCTCAGCTAGATGGCGTGGCAGTGCGTGCAGAAGTTGAGCAAATGAAACCATTGAATTCATAATTGCTGTTTAAGAATTGTAGAAGCTGTGATAAACTTCTACAGTCACGGGCGATTGGCGCAGCGGCTAGCGCAGGTGCTTTACACGCACAAGGCCGGGAGTTCAAATCTCTCATCGCCCACCATGGAACCTCACGCGGCGCCTTCGGGTGTCGCGTTTTTTCTTATCGACTGCTCTTTTTCTTATAAGATCGTCACCTTTTTGTAAGTTAGTTCGATGGTATCAATTAGGTATGTGGCGCATTATAAAAATGCAGATAAATATAAAGACGATGTTGTTAAAGCCAATAGAGTAAGGGCAATATACTATGAATTTGTTAATAAAAATTGTAGTTGGAAATGTACGCCGTAATCTTAGCGACTTTGGAGTTTATTTTGCTGCATTGGCAACGGGTGCCTGTCTCATGTATTCATATGCAGCATCTGGAGATTATTTATTTGCCTTAGTGAATGACGAATCGGTCCGTTCACTTTTTGTTTCGGAGGCAAATTACAGCCTAGCATTTGGTATTTTGCCTTTTTTGGTGTTTTTGAATGTTACGTCATACGCAAATAAATTTTTGATTCGTCGACGTCTTCCCGAATTTGCTTTATATGAGTTTGCGGGTCTTGAAAAGAAAGACGTCATTAGCATATTGCGATATGAAACTATTCTGGTTTCAGGAAGTGCGCTTATTGGTGGAATTGTAGTAGGTATTACTATTTCGCCGTTTGTAGAAATGATTGTAAGCTGGTCATACGCCCTACCAATGAAATTTGTTGTTGTTGCTTCTCCATTGGGTGCCATTGTGACAACAATAATATTTTTTATAACGATGTTCGTGCTCTCCTGGGGTAGTAAGCGCATTTTAAAGAAGTCTACGTTATTGCAGATGATGTCTGCAAAAAAAGAAAATGATTCATCAAAACCACTTTCAATTTTACGAGCAATCTTTGATGCATGTATAGGTGTTTTGTTGCTGGCAATTGTTTATGTTGTGTGCGCTCAGGTTCCGTTTGCCTTTATTGGTTTCATGATTCCTTTTGGTGCCTGTGCCATTTTTGGATCATTTTTTGTGTTCCGTTCAACACTTGTGTTACTTCCACGCGTTCTTAAGAAAATTCCAGGTATATGGTATCGAGGATTAAACGCATTTTCTGTGCGTCAAGCTGAAGGTGTGGCACGCAACGCTTCCAAAGCCATGACGTGTTCAGCAGCCCTATCTTCTGTAGGTATGTGCATGTTTGTCTTTGCTGTTGTTCTTCGCACTCAAATTTTTGAGGTAATTTCTTCACAGGATATGAGTGCTTCGGATGTTTCTGGACCTTTTGGCGTTATTGTATTCACCTGTTCTTTTTATGCGGTTGTGTTACTTGTATTTTCTTCCGTCATTTTGGCAGTTCAACAGCTTTCGCTTGCTGCAGACAATAAAGAGAGGTATTACAAGCTGTATGAATTAGGGGCTTCTCGAGAAATACTTTCAAAAAGTTTGCTTACTGGCGTACTGTGTAATTTTTTGTTTCCGGGTATTTTTACCGTGATTCATGCAATTTTTGGACTTAATGTTATTCGTTTTATGAGCGTAGAAATGTTCCAAACTGCCATCGAGCCAAGCATTTGGCCTGTTGCTTTACTCACACTTTTTGGTTTTGTAGTGTATTTCTTTATTACGTATATCGGAGCAAAAAAGAACGCATTATCAATGCATATTTAGTCATTACGTTAAAGGCAGTGGCAACAAATAGCAATAAATAGCAACAAAGTAATACCAACAAGAGCAACAATAAAGTGTTTCAGAGGGCGGTGTACAGACAGGTATACTAGAGTCGTTTCAAAAAGAATTAACTGCTTTTCTATGCAGATGTGAAAAGGAACGCTATGAAATCTGACTCTACGCTGCAATCTAACGCTTCTTTGCAAGTTTTACGTTCGTATAACCGCGCGTGGGACCAGATGCGCCACGTCACCCTTGAGCGCAACGTTATGAAGAACGCCGACGGATCGTGCCTGATCACGTTTGGCGATACGCGCGTGCTGTGCACCGCAACCGTGGAGGAGGGCGTTCCCGCATGGCGTCGTAGTTCTCGCGCGGGTTGGGTCACGGCTGAATATGCCATGCTACCTGCGTCGACTAACCGCCGCACCAAGCGAGAGCGCGCCAACCGCAAGGGTCGCTCCATGGAGATTGAGCGCCTGATCGGCCGCTCGCTGCGCTCCGTTGTTGACCTCAATCGCCTAGGCGAGTACACCATTACGCTGGACTGTGACGTTCTTCAGGCAGATGGCGGCACCAGAACTGCCAGCATTACCGGCGCTTGGGTGGCATTACACGACGCACTCTATTCACTTGTCGAGAAGGACCTCTTGCCCAGACTCCCTCTTACAGGTCAGGTAGCTGCAATTTCTATGGGTTACGTAAACGGTCAACCGCTGCTGGACCTTGACTATCCCGAGGATTCTCATGCGGACATTGACATGAACCTTGTGGGAACAGAAACTGGACAGATAATTGAAGTACAAGGAACAGGCGAGGGCGGTCCGTTTGATCGCGGGCAACTCAATCAGCTGCTCGACCTTGGTCAAGCTGGCATTGCTCACCTTGTTGACCTGCAGAATCAAGTGACTGGATTTAGGGAGTAACCATGAGTCAAAACAGTGAAAATCAGGGTTCTAACGCTGTGACCTTTGATCCAAATACAACTGTGGTTGTTGCAACGGGCAACGCTCACAAACTTGTTGAGATTGAGGCTATCCTCTCTAAGGTAATGCCTGGTATAAGCTTTGTAGCGCTTGGTCAGCTGGGTGATTTCCCAGATCCAGAGGAGAACGGCCAGACGTTCCGCGATAACGCTCTGATCAAGGCAATGGCTGCGCTTGACGAGGTAGATTGCGTGGCAGCTATTGCAGACGACTCCGGCATTTGCGTTGACGCTCTGGACGGAGCTCCTGGAATCTATTCTGCTCGTTATGCTGGCGAGCATGGCAATGATGCTGCAAATAACCAGAAATTGCTCGCAGAGCTTGTTAACGTTGCTGATGAGGACCGCACTGCTCGCTTCCACTCCACCATTGCTCTGGTCTACAGAGACGGATCTGTGCTGGTAGGAGAGGGCGACTGCGAGGGCGTTATTGGCCACGAGCCAAAGGGTCACAACGGCTTTGGCTACGACCCACTCTTCTGGCCAGAGGATGCTCCAGGTAAAACCATGGCAGAGCTTGAGCCTGACGAGAAGAACGCTATATCGCATCGTTTCCACGCTCTGCAGAATCTTTCCAAGCAGATTTTGGGATAGACACGGCGTAGGTTTCGCGTCAGATTTGCGCCAGGGTCATGTCAGGTTTGTGTCAGATTCCTGACAGATAACTGCCGCTATGTCAGACTCGCGTCAGATTCGCGACAGATTCCAGACAGATTCCAGACAGAAAACTATCGCAGCGTCAGATTTGCGTCAGCTTCACGTCAGAATCGCGACAGAATAGCGACAGAAACACCCCATATAACAGGTCAAAACCGGTCAGCGAGATATTTGTTCTTCTCGCCGACCGGTTACTTTTTTCTTTGCTTCAAATGTTAAACTAAATGTAACTGTGACTTCTGTCTTGGAGGTAGACATGAGGATTGTTCGCACCCGCGATTACGAGGACATGAGCAGAAAAGCTGCAAATGTTATTTCTGCACAAATTATTCTGAAGCCAAATTGTGTTCTTGGCCTGGCAACTGGTTCAACGCCAATTGGCACCTATGCTCAGCTCGCTGATTGGTGCAAGAGGGGAGACCTGGACTTCTCGCAGGTTTCTACGTACAACCTCGACGAGTACCGCGGTCTTTCTCACGACGATCCTCAGAGCTATCACTATTTCATGCGCAAAAACCTCTTTGACCTGGTAAATATTGATCTTGAGAATACCCATGTACCCGACGGCTCTAATCCTGATGTCGAGGCAGCTTGCGCCGAGTACGATAGGCTTGTTGCTAAGGCTGGCTATCCTGACCTGCAGCTTCTTGGTATTGGTCACAACGGTCACATTGGCTTCAACGAGCCTGACGACCATTTCTCCAAGGGTACGCACTGCGTTGACCTCACCGAGAGCACTATTCAGGCAAATAGCCGACTGTTCGAGCGCATGGAGGACGTCCCTCGTCAGGCTTACACCATGGGTACGCAGACTATCATGTTCGCGCGCAGCATTCTGATTGTGGCTAGCGGCGAGGACAAGGCTAAGGCTGTTTACGACATGTGCTTCGGTAACGTTTCACCTCAGTGCCCAGCCTCTATCCTGCAGCTTCACACTAACTGCACCGTTATTGCTGACGAAGCCGCCCTCTCGCTCTGCCCAGCTGAGTAAGGTCTGGTTGTCCAAAGCATCCAAAAGGCTTCTTAATAGCTTTAAAAGCATTTGTCGAGAAAACAAAACTCCCATTCACGAGAATGGGAGTTTTTTGTTGCGGCTTATTTTGCGCGTTCAGCGACACATGGTCAGTTGTACTCCTTTATTGGAATACCAAAAATTACTTATAATCCTTGAAGTAACTGCTGATAGCCAAAAGGACCTGGTAGTTAAGGCCAAGCACATAGTCTCCCTGATCGGTATGAACCGTGCGAAGCGTAAACTCAAGATTGTCACCAACCGTGATTTTATCGCCATCTTTTTTGCCAGTACGAGACATATCGCCAGTTGTAAGTGGGAAAACTCTACCGGCTGGATTGACCGAAGTAACAAAGAATATAAAAGGCTCGACGGCGTTTTCACCAGGGTTAATGTGCAACTGTTTGAAAATCTGACTGTTTGTTGACACGTAGACTACTTCGTTTTTGTCGAGCAGCTTCTTCAGTTCAGGAAGAGTCGCTGCTACCCAAGGTAGATCATGATGAACAAAAGGATTGTCGCTCGCGAGCGACTGCGAAATAGGCGAGCCGTACTGATAGACGTAAACGATCTTGTTGTAGAGCTCGTTGACATCATTAACAGAGGTCTGAGCTGGTGCGGCCTGGTTTGCCTGAACAAGCTCGATAATGTTCATAGAATTGAGCTGGTCAGATGAAGCACCTTTGGACTGTGCTTCAGAAACAGTCAATCCACCAAATGCGAACGACCCTACGCTAAATACCAGGCAAAGCGCTGATAAAGCAACAAGAGCTTTAGATGATTTCTTTTTGGAAAGGAATGCGATTCCGATAGCAAGAGCAACAAAAATAAGCACGATATACCAGGTCTTGCTAATGGCGTATCCCAGAGTCTCAGTCATTGGGCCTCCTTGTGTTTTGAAGTTAGTTACTAATTTTATCAGAGGACCCCTATTTGTCATAAATTTGTTGGGGTTCTGACGCGCTGTCGTTGCAAACCTGACACGATCTTCTTGCGATCTTGACGCGAATCTAACGCGAATCAGACAGCACGACTGATGTTGTTCCCGTGACATTTGTCGTAAAACCTTGAGATTTCATTTTTTACAACGTATAGTGGAGTTTCGGAAATTCTGACTATTGTTTGTCGACCGGTACATATCTCCGACACTCCACAGCGTGTCGCATCGCAAACGTACTGATTGACTTGGAGGATTGATGGAAAACGAGATTCCACCAGTTAATCGTGTAGACGAGATTCACGATAAGCTCAGGGCACTTCAAGGCCAGAAGCTTAAGGTCAAGGCTAACATGGGACGTTCTCGTATTGTTGAGCGCACAGGTACCCTGGTTATGGCCCATCCATCTCTTTTCATCGTTGAGGTTGGCGAGCGCCGCGGTCGCACCGCCCGTCAGTCCTACCAGTATGTCGACGTTCTGACCGGCACCGTTGAGCTTTTTGATTTTGAGACCGGTGAGCGTTTGTTTGACTTCGAGTTTGAAGAATAGTCCAGAAGCGTAATCTTCTCTGGCTAGGCTTACTCTCATGGCTGCCTCGTTGTCTAATTTTGGACGCCAAATCATTCAGATTCCTTGCAAGGTCAACCTTCACCTGGGTATTCATACTCAGAAAGACCAGCGAGGATACCATAAAGTAGATTCACTCATGGTTCCCGTTGCGCTGTACGATACAGTTGTTGTCGATGACGCGCCAGAGCTTACGGTTTCGCATGAGCCGCAGCTCTGCGTGTTGCCCGAGCGCACAACAACCTGGAAGGCTGCGGTTCTTCTCGCCAATAAGCTGGGCGTTTCCCCAGATGTTTCCATTGACGTGCAGGTTCACATTCCCGAGAAGGCCGGCCTAGGCGGATCGTCCGCCGACGCTGCCGCGACGCTCTATCTGTTGGCTCAGCGCTGGGGTGTTGATCCTCTAGATCCGCTGGTAGTTGAGGTAGCCAGGGCTGTTGGTGCAGACGTTGCGTTCTTCTTGGATCCGCGACCATCACTTATGCTTGGCGCTGGGGATACGCTGGTAGAAACCTATGCATCTACCATTGATGCTCCTCTTGCTATTGTCTTACCAGCAGAAACTGGCGTTGTTACCAAAGAAGCGTACGACCAGTTTGATGCTTCTACAGTCGTTCCAGAATCTTACGAGCAGCTATCCTCGCTTCTTCGCGCTGCTGGCCAGGACGCTGGCGGCCGGGGCACCAGTGGCCAGGACGCTGGCGGCCAAGCTGCCGCCGATAATTCCACTGCAGGTAGACAGCTTATCCAGCAGGTGGCAAAACTTCTCTTCAATAATCTTGCTCCTGCAGCAAAGTCACTAAAGCCACAGGTAGCTGAGGTAGAGGAGTGGCTGAAGGCACAGCCTGGCGTTCTTGGTGCTCAGGTTTCTGGCTCTGGTAGCAGTTCTTTTGCACTTTGCGAATCACGCGATGCCGCCGACGCAATTGCCGCCGCAGCTCAAGTAAAAGGTTGGCGAGGCTTCTCCACCACCTGCAAGTTGTAGTGGTAACATAGAGCGGCAAATGTTTGATGGATTTATCCCATCGGATGAGGCAAAACATAACGGGTTGTGGCTCAGCTTGGTAGAGCGCTCGGTTCGGGACCGAGAGGTCGCTGGTTCAAATCCAGTCAACCCGACCATTTTTTCCTGATAATCAGTGAGCTTTTGTCATTTTGTGTCGTGAAATAGGCGTTTTGGACCACAAAGTGGTAAAAAATGCGTTTAGTTGGAATATACAAAAACGCATGCATTCTATGCAGGCCATCTACCAGCGTAAACCTTCGGTCAAATTTGATTGAAACTTTTATGGGAAAACTCAACTGGGAAAACGTAAGTGCCAAAACGCTGAACTAGAAAATAAATCTCCAACTAAACGGGTTTTTTACCCAAATCAGACACCACTTTCCGTCATATCAATTTCTTGATTAGTTTTCGTGCATATCCAAGGCTGTTTATACACTTTTGGTTAGGCGGATACATAATCGCCCGGACCTTGTATCAACCGTTCCTTAAAAATCTATATGACAGCTCTATGAGTACACTTCCTCACTGTTTTGAGCTTCATTTTTCTATCAAATGAACATTGTGAACGTTTAGGCCTACAAAAACATAAATAAATCGACACAAAATAAACACAATTAGGCTACAATCAGACGAAGTGCACTACGTTTAAGGCAACGCGCGCACCGTCGTTCTTACGCGCTTGCACACACGCGTTTTGTTGAAAGGGGTTTTGTATGCCTGTTGTTGAGTTTTTTGTCAATGTGTTATCAACACCAGCCATCCTAGTCGGTCTTGTTGCCCTGCTAGGTTTGGCACTTCAGGGAAAGCCAGTTGAGGACCTCATCAAGGGCACCCTCAAGACCATCGTCGGCTTCCTCGTTCTTTCTGCAGGTGCAGGTTTCTTGCAGACTGGCTCCCTCCTTGCCTTTGGCGAGATCTTCAACTTTGCCTTTGACATGCAGGGTGTCGTCCCAAACAACGAGGCCGTCGTCTCGCTGGCACTTGGCGAGTTTGGTCAAGCAACCGCAATCATCATGTGCATCGGCATGGTCCTGAACATTGTCCTCGCACGTTTTTCTCGCTTTAACTACATCTTCCTCACCGGCCACCACACTCTCTATATGGCAGCTATGCTCGCCATCATCCTGCACGTCGGCGGCCTTTCCGGTTGGATGCTCTACATCTCCGGCGCATGCCTGCTTGCTCTGATTATGGTTCTGTCTCCTGCATACTGCCAGCCAACCATGCGCAAGGTTACCGGCAGCGATTCCGTTGCACTTGGCCACTTCGGCGGCGCTGGTTACTGGCTTGCTGGTATGGTCGGTAAGCTCTTTGCTTCCGATCGCGAGAATAGCACCGAGAATATCAAGTTCTCCAAGCGTCTCATCTTCCTGCGCGACAACACCGTTTCCATTGGTCTGACCATGATCGTCATGTTTTTGGTTATCACCGGCGTTGCTGTTAGCCGTGGCCTTCTAACCCTGGTACCTGCAGGAACTACCGCTGCAGAGTTTGCTTCTAACCCACAGTATGCGGGCCTTCAGCACCTCGGCGACCTGCTGAACATTGGTACCGAGACCACCACTAACTGGATTGTCTGGGCATTTACCCGCGGCCTCTCCTTCGCTGGTGGTGTTTACATCATTCTGTCCGGTGTCCGTCTGATCATTGGCGAGATTGTTCCTGCATTCAAGGGTATCGCTCAGAAGCTTGTCCCTGGTGCAAAGCCTGCAATTGACTGCCCAATCGCATTCACCTATGCTCCAAACGCCGTCATCATCGGCTTCCTGAGTTCCTTCGTCGGCGGCATCCTTGGTCTGCTTATCCTTGGTGTCATTAATGCACAGATCGCAGCTATTGCCCTGATTCTCCCAGGCGTTGTTCCTCACTTCTTCTGCGGCGCAACCGCAGGCGTCTTTGGTAACGCAGAGGGTGGCATCAAGGGCTGCATTGCTGGCTCTTTTGTCCACGGCCTGCTCATTACCTTCTTGCCTGCACTGTGCATGCCAGTCTTTACTCTCATGGGCTTCACCTCCGCTACCTTCTCCGACGCTGACTTCTCCATCATGGCGCTGATCTTTGGTAACGTTGCTCTGAATGTCCAGGGTGCAGTTCTCACGGGCATCTGCGTTGTCTGCTTCTGCCTTCCAATTCTCTTCAACCTTGTTGCTCCTAAGAAGGCAGAAGAGAAGAAGGCCGAGTAGCATCCGCTCACAGAATTGCAGCTAAACATCGCAGTTGCTGCAGAAAATGCGAGTAGAATCTAGGTATCTAGGTCGGGCTTCGTCCTTGGATGGGGCCCGACTTTTTAACCCACGTAACCCACATATCACACGTGGTGAATTGAAAGGGGCTTTTATGGCTATCCAGAAGATCCTTTGTTGTTGCGGAAGTGGACTTGGCTCCAGCCTTATGGTTGAGATGCAGATCCAGGACGTCCTGAATGAGCTGGGCGTCAGTGGTGTCGAGGTTGAGCACTCAACCGTTTCTGACGTCACCCCTGGTGCAGCTGACCTCTTTATTGTTGCTCGCGACCTTGAGGATTTTATTGCCGGTATTCCAGAAGACGAGAAGATCGTTCTCTCCAACATCCTTGATAAGGATGAAATGAAGGAAAAGCTTACCGAGAAGTTCGGTCTGTAAGCGCGGTTTTTGCGCGCAGCTCCGGCCCGCGCGTGGCGCCAATCTGCTGCGTTTCTCGCACGCAATACGTGAAAGGAAATTACATGGACGTCGACCTTAAACAGGTTGCTCGTGAGGTGCGCAAAAGCATTCTCACGCAGGTCTTTACGGCCAAATCCGGCCATCCCGGTGGCTCGCTTTCTGCAACAGAAATCCTAACGTATCTCTACTTCAAGGAGATGCACGTAGACCCAACCAAGCCAAACTGTCCTTGCAGAGACCGTTTTGTGCTTTCAAAGGGTCATGTTACCCCAGCGCTCTACGGCGTTCTGGCCGAGCGCGGCTTCTTCCCCAAGGAGGAGCTCAAGACTTTCCGCGCGCTCAACTCGCGCCTTCAGGGCCATCCAAACATGAACGACACCCCCGGCGTTGACATGAGCACCGGTTCTCTGGGCCAGGGCGTTTCCACCGCTGTTGGCATGGCGCTTGCGGGCAAGAAGTTCAACAAGGACTACCGCGTCTACGCACTTCTGGGCGACGGCGAGATTGAAGAGGGCCAGGTCTGGGAGGCTGCTATGTTCGCTGGCAACCACCAGCTTGATAACCTCACGCTTATTGTTGACAACAATAACCTGCAGCTTGACGGAACACTCGAGCAAATCAATACGCCACAGCCAATTGGCGAGAAGTTCAAGGCGTTCAAATTCCACGTCATCGAGGTGGCAGATGGACACGACTTTGACCAGCTTGCAGCTGCATTTGCTGAGGCTCGTACCATTAAGGGTCAGCCGACCGTTATCATTGCTCACACCGTAAAGGGCAAGGGTGTCTCTTTCATGGAGAACCAGGTAGGTTGGCACGGCAAGGCTCCTAACCAGGAGCAGTACGAGCAGGCACTTAAAGAGCTTGAGGGAGAGGTGGCATAACATGGCAGATGTACAGAAAATTGCCACCAGAGAGGCTTACGGAAAAGCCCTGGTAGAGCTTGGTAAAGAGCACGACGATCTTCTCGTCTTTGATGCTGACTTGGCAGAGGCTACTCGCTCTGGCAAGTATGGAGAGGAGTATCCTGATCGCTTTGTGGACTGCGGAATTGCTGAGGCCAATATGATTGGCATGGCAGCCGGTGTTGCAGCTACGGGCCACAAGGTCTTTGCAACTTCGTTTGCAATGTTCACGTCTGGTCGTGCGTTTGAGCAGATCAGAAACTCGGTGGGTTATCCTCACCTAAACGTCAAGATTGGCGCTACCCACGGAGGCCTCTCGGTAGGAGAGGACGGCGCTACTCACCAGTGCAATGAGGATATTGCTGTTATGCGTACCATTCCTGGCATGACGGTCATTATTCCATCCGATGCTGTTGAGGCTGAGGCTGCTGTTAAGGCCGCTTACGACCATGATGGCCCTGTCTACATGCGCTTTGGTCGCCTCCCTGTTCCTGTGTTCAATACCAACCCTGATTACCACTTTGAGTTGGGCAAGGGTATTGTCCTTAAGGAGGGCACTGACGTTACGCTGGTAGCTTGTGGCCTTATGGTTCCTGTGGCTCTTGAGGTTGCAGAGCAGCTAGCAGCAGAGGGTGTCAACGCTGAGGTTATCAACATCCA
Organism: uncultured Atopobiaceae bacterium; assembly: GCA_963544765.1. Lineage (GTDB taxonomy): Bacteria > Actinomycetota > Coriobacteriia > Coriobacteriales > Atopobiaceae > Lancefieldella. The sequence continues at coordinate 8,084 of CAUUGK010000009.1, read as the reverse complement.
CACCATCAAGCCTTTGGATACTGAGCTGATTACCGCTTCTGCAGCAAAGACCGGCAAAGTTGTGACTATTGAGGAGCACTCCGTCATCGGCGGTCTGGGCAGTGCTGTCTGCCAGGCTCTTGCAGAGAACGCTCCTGTTCCTGTCAAGGTCATCGGCGTTCAGGACACCTATGGCGAGTCCGGACCCGCACTTCAGGTTCTTGCTAAGTACGGCTTGGATACTCCAAGCGTCCTCGCATCCGTCAAGGATTTCTTGAAGTAAGCTCTTCGAGCTTCTTCGTCCTCTGACGCGTATCTGCGCGCAAACCGCGCATCACTGCACGTCAACGTTGCACAAACAAAGCCCTTCTCGTCATCTGGCGAGAAGGGCTTTAGAATCACAGCGGACTTCAAGGTTTGACCATTCCCAATGATCTGCCGAACAACTGCAATTACTCCGACCTGTGTAGCGACGGAGGAACCGCAAAGGGCAAGCTCTAGCTGAATTCATTTACTGAGGTTGTCATCTGCTGCGTGGCTGGGGCCACGCATAAGATACGCGGCCCCAGCCACTGCGGCATAAAGTGCCCAAGCGCCTACGCAGAAGAGCAGGTTTCCCAGCCAGTCCCCAACGAAAATCTCGTGTGTGTCAGTACTGCGATAGAACGAGTTCGTGACAGCAAGTAGTAATGCTGCTGCCCCGCTTGACAAGAGTCGTATCCACAGTGCCTTCACTCGCGGTTGCGGCCATCGTTGTGGCGGGTCAACAATCAAAAGAACCAGGCCGGTGAGAAACGTTCCGTAAAGTGGAAATACCATCAAAAGAGTGCCAGCTGCGGCGAGCCCCGTGGCGGGGATATAGAAAATCCCGAAGCAGATTCCAATCCATGTCGTGTACGTACGGATCGCATCCCTGTTCGTGAAAGTAGGCGTGGCAAATCGGGCTGAGCTCCTCATGAGCATCCGTCCTGCCATGACCGTGAAGGCAATCCAGCCGAGACCGAGAGATAGGAGCGTCTCACCCCAATGTTGAGATCCATAGTAGGTGGAAGCAACTGTATCAAAAGCGACTAACGCGATGGCCGCAACCCCTGTACCCAATACGCGGATCAGTAATGCTCGACAGAGCGGCGTCTCCCATGTTGATGGCCTATCAATGATAAAAAGTAGCAGTCCTGCTAGAGGGGTAAGCCACGATGGGGTGTTCACCGGGGCGACTCCACCGATGAAGAGCAGGGAACCGGGCACTATCGCAAAGCCGAGGATGAGCCCTACCCAATACGTGTAGGTCCGAACAAATAGTTTTAAAGACTCCACCACTCACGCCTCCCCTGGACTTCAGCACCGAAACTATAACAATTCTACGGCGGGGAGGCGACTCATGACCAGATACACTTCAAAACCTGCTGTCTCTTTTCAATTAAAGAAATTATTAGCTGACCTACAATCGTACCAGCGATAATAGCTACAAGAAGACCAACAAAACTAATTGTAATCATCTTGACCTCCACGTATACTTAAAGATACACCTCGCGGGGTAGCTGCCTTTGCAGCTACCCTTTGAGACTGTCTAGGACTTCTTAAAATGCTTACCTGGCCTTTGAGAAGTCCTTTTTCTTTGCAAGCGTTGAATAACAAAATAACTTATTACGTTTGCTAAGACAGTAACAGTATTTGAGCTACTGATTCTTTTGCAAAATCAGGCAAATCCACAGATTCTTTAACGTTCTCAGGCAGAATTTACAGATTCTTTGCAGAAATCAGGCGCTCTCAAGGCCTCTCAAGGCCTCTCTAGGCTCCCGCCGCCCATCTGGCGAGAAACCCCGTCCACTAGCAGCGCTTACGCACAAGAAAACCCGGCATCCACACGAAATGGATACCGGGTTGAAATCACTTTCTACCTGTACGCGCCTTACTTGTACTCGTAGAAGCCTTTACCAGCGGCAACGCCGGTCTCGCCCTTGTCAATCTTCTCTTTGAGCAGGGCAACAATGCGACCCTGTACGGACTCTGGATCCTTAGCTGCAGGGTTCATCAGAGCAACGTTATATGCGGTGACCAGGCCAATGATGTCTAGGATCTGGAACGGACCCTTTGGCGAGCCAGTGCCAATACGCCAAGCCCTGTCGATGTCCTCGACGTCGCCAACGCCGTTAGCCCAGAGCTGCTCAGCGGAGACCAGAAGAGGTACCAGCATGGAATTCAGCAGGTAGCCAGGCTGCTCCTTCAGAACCTTGACCGGAATCATACGGATGCTTGCCGCAAAAGCGACAACCATGTCAAAGTTCTCCTGAGCGGTACCTGCGTGACCCATAACCTCGCCGATTGGGTTGCGCCAAATCTCGTTAGCAAAGTGGAGTGCCAGGTACTTCTCGGGACGACCAGTAGCTGCAGCAAACATGCTTGGAATCATGGTTGAGCTGTTAGTTGCCACAATAGTCTTCTCGGGCAGGTGCTTGGCCAGCTCGGTGTAGAACTCAATCTTCTGCTCTGGATTCTCAGCGACGGACTCGATAACAAAGTCAGCATCACCAAAAGCCTCATCCCAATCAGAAGTGAGCTTGAGGTTGCTATATGCACGCTCTACCTGCTCTTTAAGCTGATCGAGCTTCTCTGGAGTAATCTCATCCTGAGCAATAAGGCCGTAAGCGTAAGCCTTGGGATCGGTCTTCATAGCCTCAAGGGTGTTCAGATATACCTCTTTGAGGTGCTCAATCTTTGGACGAGCGCGCTCAATTGAAGCCTCAGACCTCAGCCAAATGGTGGTCTCGTAGCCGCGATAAGCGGTCTGAAATGCAATCTGGCTGCCCAAAACGCCGCCACCAGCAACTACAACTTTCTTAACCTGTGAAATGTCCATGGGACGTTCCTTTCTACAAGCGTGGCGAGAAGTGCCGCGCGAACTATCTACCGTCCCTATACCCCAGAAAATCTCCGTCAAACATTCGTTCGGAAACTTTCTGACTTTTATTTAAAATCTACAAATTACCCTCTGGCGAGAAACCATATCTATCCCTCACAGTTCTTGGGTAGAATAGATGCGTGCAACCAGCAGCTGGTTTCAACGTAGTCCATCGGCTGCAACTCAACAAAACACCAGGTACAACGCCTGGACAGAATAGAGGCATCATGATCGACGGAACATACAAGATTCAAATGGATTCTCCCGTTGGAGCCAAAGAGGGTACCGCTGTCCTCATTACCTCTGGAGAGAAACTCACTGGCTCTTTGACCGCCATGGGTGTTCAGATTGATATTGAGAATGGCAAGGTTACCGACAATTCATTTACTTTTGGCGGCAAGTTAGAGTCTTTTGTGGGCCCCGTTATCTTTGCTGTTGGAGGCTCTGTTGAGGGCGACACCATTCAAGGCATCGCCCACATTGCTAACCGAGACTTTGTGTTTACAGGCACAAGGGAGAGTTAAGATTACATCACGTTCCTAATCCTCACAGAAATACCTCCAAATAATTTTGGATTTTCTTTTCGACATCAAGTTTACGTGCATACTTAATTAGCTTCCCTACGTCTCTCTTTGGACTTTTGACATAGGTCAGCATCGCCAGAATGACGACTTTCGAGTCCACGTACTTTGATCTCTGACCAGGTCGCAAAGTAATCTCTCTAGATTGTACGCTCTAACGATATTGCTGTGCTGAGTAGTCAGCTCTACCAGTCCAAGCTCAAGCACCTCGTCGACACAGGTACGGCAGACTATTTCTACCTTACTGATAGGCGGGGCGTTGTAGCCTTTGGGGAACGTCATGGTGAGGGAGAAGGGTGCGCGTCGGTCATTTCATGAAGGAACAGTGTTGTATCGTCGGAGAATGTGCCACGCGAGAACCGATGTTGAGCGACGAGGTATGAATCCTCTCATGTCTCTGGAAGAGCAAAAAGACCACGTCCAAACCAAATAAGTTCGCCCTTATCAACGGCCTTGATAAGTTTTCTCCTGGGTATGTCATAGGCAATGACCTGTGACTTGGACTCGTATCCATTCTGGTCTTTCACAATTTCGACTAAAGTCAGAGCCATTCTCTTTCAAAATCGTACATTTGTACTAAGTATTATTTCATAATAAGCACAAATGTTTAGTTCTGCATAATTGAGTCATAAACATGCATAGAGGGGCTTTAAAAAGGAAATTAAAGCAAACTTAGGTAGAAATCATAGTTACTTAAAAAAAGATAGACCCAACAATTGTTGAGCCCATTATAAGGCAATCTAGTTTTACTTCTACTTTCACTCTTTTACGCCCGTTAGCCATGGCTCAATTGCAACTTGCTTCAGTTGGTTGTTATTTTAGCGACGTCGCCGCTGGATTTCACCTTGCTATAATGATGCATACACATTTGTTTTACATTTCGAGTGATGGGATTGTAGATGCCTAACAGTTATAAAGGCGTGATTTCAGTCAAGACTCTCACCGTCCAACTCATAGACGCGAAGCCAGACCGCATTCGCATTTGCCGCATCGACGGCGAGTCGCTTGTCACCGTCGTCATTCCGAGGGAGGACCTCGCCGAAGCGAAGTCGCTGCCGAATATCCCGCAGCGCGGCGTCTATTACTTGCTCGACGAGGACCATGGCAACGTGAGTCGTGTCTACGCTGGCCAGACAACCCAGGGCATTGCCCGGCTCGACACACACAAGGCAAAGAAGGAGTTCTGGAACAAGGCCGTCATGTTCCTCGATGACGACCAGAACATCAGCAAGGATGCGCTGGATGTCCTCGAGGCGAAGGCCATCGACTACGTGCGCACCCACGGCTCGTACGAGACCGACAACTCGGCGACGCCTAAGCCCTACGTCGATCCGTACAAGGAAGAGGCTGTCGAACGCCTGCACGAGAGGATTCTCTTCAGGATGGCGGCCCTGGGGTACGACCTCGACAGGGTTGACCAGGGTCCCGCAGGCGCGCCAGTGGTCTTCCACACGAAGAAGAACGGCATACGCGGAGCAGGGCGCTACGACAAAGCTACCGGACACTTCATCGTGCTCGCCGGCTCGAAAGTAAACCTCTCGAGGCCCGTACTGAAAAACTCGGGCGTCGCAGCCGCGCGCAGGGAGATTTTCGGCGATTCGGGCAGAATCGCAGAACTCGCCGAGGATCTCGAGTTCCCGACACCCAGCGCCGCGGCGGTGTTCGTGCTCGGCGGCAGCCAGAACGGCTGGACTGAATGGGTAAGCGACGATGGGGAAACGCTCAACCAAGTCTATAGAAGCGAGGGAAACTAGATGAACAAGCAGCAGCTAGCCTCCAAGATATGGGAGTCCGCCAACAAGATGCGATCAAAGATCGAGGCTAACGAGTACAAGGACTACATTCTGGGATTCATCTTCTATAAGTTCCTGTCCGAAACCGAGGTTGCCCGCCTGAAGGCACGCGACTTCGCCGAGGAGGACCTGCCCAGCCTGGTGGAAGACGACGAGGAGACGGTCGAGTTCGTCAAGGGCGAGTGCGGCTACTTTATCGCTTACGACAACCTCTTCTCCACTTGGGTGGCAAAGGGCGGCGACTTCGAGATATCGAACGTGCGCGACGCGCTTTCCGCCTTTAGCCGCAATATCGACCCGGCACGCAAGCGTGTCTTTGACGGAATCTTCGACACGCTGCAGACCGGTCTCTCCAAGCTCGGCACCGACGCACGGAGCCAGTCCAAGGCCGCTCGTGATCTCATCTACCTCATCAAGGATATTCCGATGGACGGCCGGGCCGATTACGACGTGCTCGGCTTCATCTACGAGTACCTCATCAGCAACTTCGCCGCCAACGCCGGCAAGAAGGCCGGCGAGTTCTACACCCCGCACGAGGTGTCCATGCTCATGAGCGAGATTGTCTCGTGGCACCTGGCCGGACGCGAGAACATCACCATCTACGACCCCACCAGTGGATCGGGATCGCTGCTCATCAACATCGGCAAGGCCGTGGCGCGCCGCAATGGCGATCCGGACTCCATCAAGTATTATGCGCAAGAGCTCAAGGAAAACACCTACAACCTCACACGTATGAACCTGGTTATGCGCGGAATACTCCCTGACAATATCGTGGCCAGAAACGGCGACACGCTCGAGGATGACTGGCCGTGGTTCGACACTGTCGAGAATAAGGATGAGACCTACGACCCGCTGTTCGTCGATGCCGTGGTGTCGAACCCCCCGTATTCCCAGAACTGGGACCCGGAAGACAAGGAGCTTGACCCGCGCTTCAAGTTCGGCGTGGCGCCCAAGTCCAAGGCCGATTACGCCTTTTTGCTGCACGACCTATACCACCTGCGCCCCGACGGCATCATGTGCATCATCTTGCCACACGGCGTACTGTTCCGTGGCGGCGAGGAGGGTACCATCAGAAAAAACTTGGTGGAGAACCGCCATATTCAGGCAATCATCGGGCTTCCTGCGAACATCTTTTTCGGTACGGGCATCCCGACCATCGTCATGGTGCTTCGCAAGCAACGCGAGAGCAGTGACGTACTGGTTGTGGATGCGTCGAAGCACTTTGTGAAGGAAGGCAAGAACAACAAGCTGCGCGCGAGCGATATACGTCGCATCGTGGACGCAATCATGGCTGGGGCGACCGTCGACAAGTTTAGCCGTCTGGTGACCATCGACGAGATACGCGCCAACGATTACAACCTCAACATTCCGCGTTATGTTGATTCGTCCGAAGCTGCTGAGAACTGGGACGTGTACGCCACCATGTTTGGCGGAGTTCCGAAGGCCGAGGTAGACACCCTCGACCGCTACTGGAAGGTGTGGCCGAGCCTGAAGGGTCAGCTTTACGGTGAGGGCGGCGGGTCATGCCTTGCTGCCTTGACGGATGACGTGGCGGCAACGGTGGAGGACAATGTCGACGTCGTCTCATTTCTGAGCGGCTATCGGGATACGCTGTCGCACCTGCCTGCGGAGCTGCGGAAAAGACTGGTAGACGGCTTGTTGCAGGTCGACGCCGTGGTCGAGGAGGATCATATTGCGGAGCAGCTCCGCGACGCCCTCTCCGGTGTTGCACTCGTCGACGAGTACGATGCCTACCAGGCTCTCGATGATGCATGGACGGGCATCTCTGGCGACCTCGAGGTTATTCAAACCGAGGGCAGCGAGTCTGTACGCAAAGTCGATCCGAATATGGTGATAAAAAAGAAAGACGGAAAGGAAACTGAAATTCAGGACGGCTGGATTGGTCATATACTCCCGTTCGAACTAGTGCAAAGTCACATACTCACAGCCGATGTTGCCAAAATTAACTCGATGGAGGAAAGACTGTCCGTTATATCCTCGTCTTGTTCTGAATTGATCGATTCCCTTGACGTTGAGCAGCTCGACTCTTCAGCGATTAATGACTCAAATGATGCATTCGTCCTCAAAGAAATCAATGCCCATCTTAACAGTGAAATGAAATACATCTCCTCTCCAGAGATTCGTGGCCTGGAAGAATATCTGAAACTTCTTGATCAAAAAGCGAAAAAACAAGAAAAGCTAACCTTTATTGAAAACCACTCTGAGGTTTCCTGGCAGGAAATGGAGTCAAACAAAGACGGAACATACGGTAAAGCAAAGGTTACGTCTTATATAGGGAAGTTAAAGCTGGCAGTAGGCTTTCCTGCTGATAGCTTTGAATACGTCCTTGCGCAAGCGAAGGAGCTTCTCGACGAGGAAAAGTCGCTCAAGACAGCAAGTAAGGAAGCGAAGCGTGCGCTTGAGGAGAAGACCAAGGAGGTCGTCGAGGGCCTAGCCGACGCCCAGTGCGACGAATTGCTCGCTGCGAAGTGGATTGAGCCGCTGCAATCTGATTTGCTCGAGCTGTCCAATGCTGTTGTAAGCGATTTCATCGCAAAGGTCGTTACACTGAACGCAAAGTACGCGACAACCTATTCGGACGTATGCAACCAGATTGCTGAGGAGGAAAACGAGTTGGCGGCGATGCTGGGCCAGCTCACGGGTAACGAGCACGATATGGCGGGCATTGCTGAGCTGCGGAAACTGTTGGGAGGTGAATAGCGTGGCAGAAAAAACCAATGTGCCCGAAATCCGCTTCGCCGGTTTTACTGACCCTTGGGAACAGCGTAAGTTGGGGGACGTTGCTACTAGGCATGACAATTTGCGCAT